>NZ_SZYE01000100.1 GCF_005239125.1 Cellulomonas hominis
GGCGCCTCGGCAGGTCGCCCGGGGCGCCGGGACCGCCGCGAGGCCGCCGTCCGCCGGCTCACCGCCCCCGGGGGCCCTCCCCGCCGGCGCGCGCTGACCGGACCGCGCCGGGCGCCGGGTCCACGCGACGCCGCCGGATGTGCTCGTAGACGACGGACGTCCGCACGTCGACGACCTCCGGCCGCTCGGTGAGCCGGTCGATGACGAACCCGTAGAGCGCCTCGTTGTCCGGCACGGCCACGTGCACCAGGAAGTCCTCGGTGCCGGTCGTGACGAACACCCCGAGGGTCTCGGGCAGGGCGACGACCCACGAGCGGAAGCCCTCGATGTTCCGCCGGGTCGGGGGACGGATGCGCACGGCGACGAGCGCCTGCACGGGCCGCCCGATCGCCGCGAGGTCCACGTCGAGCGTGGCGCCCCGGATCACGCCGCGGTCCCGCAGGGCGCGCGTCCGGTCCAGCGCGGTCGTCGGCGCGACGCCCACCGCGGCGGCGACGTCGCGGTTGGTGCGCCGTGCGTCTGCCTGCAGCTCGCGCAGGATCGCCGTGTCGAGTGCGTCCAGATCGGCCATACCGCGACCCTATCCGTACGTCGTACGGAGCGCGTGGACACCGCCCGTACCAGTGCCTAGCGTCCGTCGTCGTCGCCGAAACACGACCGCCGCGCCGTCCTGGCGGCGTCCCGCCGGCCCCGAGAGGTTCCCGTGCCCGCACCGTCCGCACCCACCGCCCCCCACACCGACACCGCCCGCCTCCCCGGCGCCCTCGCCCCCGCCGCGGGCGTCGGCTTCGACCCCGAGGAGATCCGCCTCGACGAGCCCACGCGCTCTGCCCGGCTGAAGTGGGTCGTGGTCGTCGACGAGGCGCTCGACCCCGGTCGGGCCGCCAACGCCGTCGCGTGCGTCACCGCCGCGACGGTGACGGGCGTGCACGGCCTCCTCGGGCCCGCCGCCGCCGACGCGGAGGGCGACGCGCACACCGGGCTCCCCTGGACCGGGTGCACCGTCCTGGGAGCACCCCGCCCGAGCCTGACGGCGCTGCGCGCGAAGGCGGTCGCCGCGCCCGGGGTGCACGTGGCCGACATGCCGGCGGTCGCCCAGCAGATCCGCGTGTACACCGAGTACGTGGCGGCGCTGGGGGAACGCGGGGCCGACGACCTCGACTACCTCGCGCTGAGCATCGTCGGGCCGCGGAACCGGGTGGACCGGCTGGTCGGGAAGCTGCGGCTCCTGGCCTGACCGGCGGGACCGCCCGTCGTCCACCACGCGTGCACACGGCGTCCACAGGGGCGGGCCGCCGGGCACGCTCGATCCACGCCCCCGTGCACAAGGTGGGGACAACTCCTGTGGACAGATCCCGACATTTCGCCCTTCCGGGTGGTCCGCGCGCCCGTCCGGGTGACGGCGAGGTGTGGACAACCCCGACCAGCCTGTGGGTAACCAGCCCCGGGCACGGAGAAGGGCCCCTCGGAGTAAGCGTCCGAGGGGCCCTCCCCGATCGTCGTCCCTACGCCCCCGACGGATCGGGGACCGGCGGCCGCTCTGACGGTACGGCTCCGCCCCGGCACCCGGCGGCGACCTCGGGGGGCACCAGCCGCGGGCGGGACGGCGACGATCCGACCCTCGGGGTCCTACGGGCCGCTGCGTCGTCATCCGCAGCTCGTCGGGTCTCCCCGCCGAGGTGGTCCGTCGTTCTCCCTCCGGTCCCGACCTCGCCGGCTCCGCTCCGCCGGGCGCCCGCCGAGGCGGGCCTCCCTGCGGTGGACGGTGCGTCCGTCGAGGTCGTTGGAAGAGTTCTAGACCCGCCGCGACGACGGCCGCAAGGGCCTGGGACGGCCAATTCTCGTCCACCGCTGGGTGCACATGTTGTCCACAGCGTCACCTGCACGATCATGCGGTGTTCACAGGGTTGTGCACAGAATCTGTGGATGACGGCGCCTGCCGGGCAGCCCCTACGGCCCGGCGCGCCTGCCGCACCCGCGCGCCGGCGGTCCGTAGCGTCGTCCCCGGATCGAGGCCCCTCGGAGTAAGCGTCCGAGGGGCCTCGCCGCGTCCGTCAGGCGTGCACGTCGTGCAGGTGGTGCACGACGTCGTGCAGGAAGTACTGCCCCAGGGTCGTCACCGTGAACGTCGACCCGTTGGACCGGCGGCCGACCCGGTCCCACTGGTCCGCGCGGACCGCGGCGAAGCCGGCGGCGAGCGCCGCCGCGGCGTCGGCGAGCTCGTCCGCCACCCGGCCCGGGTCCTGCCGGTCGTACCGCTCGGCGACCGCGGTGGCGTCCTGGTCCCAGTTGGGGAACAGCGGGTCGTCCTCGGTCAGCATCAGGCGCAGCCGCTCCGCGAACACGCGGTGCACGTCCCGCACGTGGGCGCCGTACTCGAGCGTCGACCAGGTGCCCGGGGCGGGCCGCTCGCGGACGTCCAGCCGGTTGAGCGCCGCCCGCCACCGGGGCACCAGGTCGTGCACCGTGCCGGCGATGTCCGGGCCGGACACGTCGGTCCCGGCGAAGCCGCACTCGGGGCACCGCTCGGACAGGACCCAGGTCCAGTCCTTGGCGTCGGGGTCGGCGGGGCGGTAGTCGTCGGCGGGGTCGGCGTCGGGGGGCGTCGCGGCGGTCACGTCACGCACGGTATCCCGCGCGCCTCCCGGGCGGCAGCGCCGGCGGCACGATCCCGTACGGTGGGGATAGGGAGGGTAGGCAATCCTTACCTCGTGCGGTACGTTCTGACGCGACGTCAGATCGACGCCCTGCCGCCGGCCCCCGGGAGCCCTCATGACCACGACGCACGACCTGCCCGCCGCCGCGCCGCGCACCCCCGGCACCCCGGGCACGACCGCCGACCGGGCCGCGGCGCCGCTGTCGGTGCTGCTCCGCGAGGGCACGCGCCCCGAGCACGAGGCGGCCGAGGGCTCCACGTTCGTCGAGGACCTGCTGGCCGGCCGCCTGACCACGCCCGCCTACGTCGACCTGGCGCTGCAGCTGCACGCGGTCTACACGGCGCTCGAGGAGGTCGGCGAGCAGGTGCGCCGCACCCCGGCCGGCGCCGGCGTCGTGTTCGACGAGCTGCGGCGCGTCCCCGCCATCGAGGCCGACCTCGCGCACCTCGCCGGCCCCGGCTGGCGGGAGCGCGCCACGCCGCTGCCCGCCACGGCCGCCTACGCCGCCGCGATCCGGGCGGGCGGCGCGGACGTCGGCGCGTACGTCGCCCACGCGTACACCCGGTACCTGGGCGACCTGTCGGGCGGCCAGGTCATCGGCCGGATGGTGCAGCGGCACTACGACGTGGCGGACGAGGGAGTCGGGTTCTACGCCTTCCCCGCCATCCCCAAGCCCAAGCCGTTCAAGGACCTCTACCGCGCGCGGGTGGACGCGCTGGACCTCACGGAGGCGCAGCGGGCCGCGGTCGTCGACGAGGCGCGGGCCGCGTTCCGGCACAACCGCGCGCTGTTCGCCGCGCTGGCCGAGGTGCACCGGGCCGCCTGACCGGGCCGCCCCGGCGCTCGCGCGACACCTGCACACCACCGCCACACGCGCAAGAAAGATGTGCTGACGTTTCGTGCGACGATGTCAGCATGCCCAAGATCATCGGCGGGTCGCTGCACGAGCACCGCGAGCAGACCCGGCTCCGCCTGTTCGGCGCGATGTCCCGGCTGATGGCCGAGCGCGGGTTCGACTCGATCACGCTCGCCGACATCGCGCAGGCGGCCGGCGTCGGCCGCACCGCGGTGTACAACCACTTCGCCGACAAGGAGTCGATGCTCGTCGGCTTCATCATGCACGAGACCGGCCAGTACGTGGCCGCGCTCGAGGCGGAGCTCGCCGGCATCGACGACCCGACCGAGCAGCTGCGCGCGTACGTCCGGGCGCAGTGCGAGCTCAAGCGCGACTACCACCTCGCTCCCGGCCCGGACCTGCGGTCGGTGCTGTCCCGCGGCACCCAGCAGCGCGTCCGCGAGCACGTCGTGCTGGTCGAGGCGATGCTGCGCCGCGTGCTGTCGGCCGGCATCGAGTCCGGCGCGTTCCCCGAGCAGGACCTGGGCACGACCGTGTCGCTCGTCAACGCCTGCCTCAGCAGCCGGACGCTGCCGGACGACCAGCCGGCCCGCGAGCGCGCGATCGAGTCGACCGTGCTGTTCGTGCTCCGCGCCGTCGGCGCCGGCGAGCGGGCCGCGGTCGGGGTGCTGGCGGAGGCCGTCCCCGCCTGACCGCGTTCACCCGCTCGGAGGAGCGCCGGTGCGCCCGCGTGTGGCCGCGAGCCCGACACGCGATGATGTCCCGGTGACCGACGCCCCGCCGCCGGCCCGGACGAGCGCGCCCCGCGGAGACGGGGACGACGCCCGGCACTTCGCGCTGCTCGCGCACCGCCTCGGGGGCGCGACCGCGCTCGGCGAGGTGCACGAGGCCGCGGTGGTCGCCGCCCGCGACCTGCTCGACGTCGACGTGGCCGCCGTCGCCCGGCTGGAGCAGGACGACTGGCACGTGCTCGCGGCGGAGCCCACGGACGAGCTGCCCGCCGCCGAGGACGCCCTGCGCGACGGCGACGCCGTGCGCGCCCTGGTCCGGCGCCGGGAGACCTGGCTGTCCGCGCCGGGCGACGCCCCCGGGCGCCCGCGCCCCGCGCTGGTCGCGCCGGTCGTCGTCAACGGCGACCTCTGGGGCGTGCTGTGCGCGGTGCGGGACGAGCGGGCGCCCGCGTTCACGCCGGACGACGCCGCCCGCGGCGAGGTGCTCGGGGCCCTGCTGGGGGCCCAGATCGCGCGGCTCGACCTCGCCGAGCAGGTGCGGCACCTGGTGTCCGACGACGCCCTCACCGGCCTGAGCACCCGCCGGGTGGCCGACGAGGCGGCGCAGGCCGCGATCGACTCCGGCGACGAGACCTGCATCGTCATGTGCGACGTCGACGGCCTGAAGCGGGTGAACGACGAGCTCGGCCACGACGCCGGCGACGAGCTGCTGCGCAGCGTGGCGGGTGTGCTGCGGCGCGCCGGCGGCGGGCTGCCCGGGTCGACGGTCGCGCGGATCGGCGGCGACGAGTTCTGCGTCGTGACGTCCGGCATCCTGCGGACCACGGTCGTGCAGGTGATGGACGCGACGGTCGGCGACAGCGCCCTGCCGTTCGGGGCGTCGCTGTCCTACGGCATCGCGTCCTCGGCGCGCGGCTCGCTCGGGGCGGCGCCCACCCCGCGGTCCCTGTTCCGCCGGGCCGACGCCGCGCAGTACCACGCCAAGCGCAGCCACGCCGCGGCACGGGCCCGGCAGTACCGCGCCGACGACCCCGGGGCCGTGCTCGGCCGCACCGTCGCGGCCACCGTCACCGCCCTGTCCGCCACCGGCCCCGCGCCGCTGACCCGGCTGTGCGCCCTGGCGGCGGCCGCGACCGAGGCGATGGGCGGCTCCGGCTGGTCCGTGCACCGCGAGGACGGCCCGGAGCCGGTGCTGGTGGCGCGGGGCGGCACGGGCTCGCTGCACGTCTCGGGCGTGCGGCAGGTCGAGCTCCGGCGCTCTCCCTGGGCCGTCACCGTCGAGTCGACCCTGCCGGACGACCGCACCGTCACGACGACGCTGCAGACGCTGCTCTCCCTGGCGGTCCTGGGCGCGTCCTGACCCGGCGCCGCCGGCGTGCCCCGCCGCGCCGAGGGGGTACCCGCCGCGCCGACGGGGTACCCGCCGCGTCGACGGGGTACTCGACGCGCCGACGGGGTACCCGACGCGTCGAGGGGGTACCCGACGCGCCGAGCGAGCATCCAGCGGGTACTCGCTCGACGTGTCGGTTACCCGCTCGGCGGGCGCTGGGGCGCGCCGAGAGCGGCCGGGTGGCCGGGGGCGCGCCGAGCGCGGCCGGGTGGCGGGGCGCCCGGGCGGTCAGCCGTGCAGCGGCAGGGCCAGCTCCGCCGGCGCCCCGGCCACCACGCGGACCGGCACGCCCCAGTCCTGCGAGTTCAGGTGGCACGCGGGGAACTCGATCGCCGGGTCCGCGTCGCAGCTCGCGGCGCGGGCGGTGATGTGCAGGACGCCCTCGGCCACCTCGGGGTTGATCCGCAGCGTCCGGGTGAGCGGGACGTCGTCGCCCGCGCCGTCGAGCAGCAGCTCCGCGGGCGTCGCGGAGACCCGCAGCATCGTCGACGGCCCGAACCGGTCGTCGTACTTCTGCCCGGCCGCGGGGGTGAACACGACGTCGAGCGCGAGCTCTCCCGGCGCGATGTCGGTGACCGGGCGCTGCGTGCGGTGCGCGCCCGCGTCCAGCACCTCGCCGGCCAGCGTCGCCGGGAGCGCGATCCGGGTGAGCCGGTGCGCGGCGGACTCGACGACGAGCAGGGTCACGCCGCCCGCCTCCGCGTCGGCCTGCACGACGATGCCGCTCGGCTCGGCCAGCCCGGTCGCGAGCGTGCTCACCTCGCCGGGGCCGTCGCCGTCGGCCGCCGGCGCCCAGCGGCGCACCGCCCCGTTGTACGTGTCGGCGACGACGACCGAGCCGTCCGGCAGCACGGCGACGCCGAGCGGGTGCTGCAGCAGCGCCTGGTCGGCCGCGCCGTCCCGGTGCCCGAAGTCGAACAGGCCCGCGCCGACCGCGGTGCCCACTACCGCACCGGACCAGGCGTCCGCGGGGCCGGTGGGCGCGGTCCGTGCGGCGGCGAGCGCGGCACCCGCACCGACCAGGCCGGCGAACCCGCCCGGCGCCGGTGCCGCCCCGGCCGGGGCCGCGACGGCCGGCGTCCCCGGGTCGATCCACCGCAGCGCCGACACCTCGGAGTCGGCGAGCCACACCCGGCCGTCCGCGGCGAGCGCGGTCCCCGACGTCTGGGCGAACCACGCCTCGCGCGGGTCGCCGTCGGTCAGGCCCTCGTTCATCGTGCCGGCGACGGGCTCGACCACGCCGTCCCGGGAGTCGAACGCCCAGAGCTGGTGGTTGCCGGCCATGGCGACCAGCGCGGTGCCGGTCTGCGGGGACCACACGACGTCCCACGGCGAGGACAGCGGCACGGACGTCGCGGCGCGGGACCCGCCGGCCCGCCACAGGTCGGTGCGGCCGGGCAGCGGGGACGGCACGGTGGGCTCGCCGACCAGGTACTGCTCCCCCGTGCCGGCGACGGTCGTCACCGCGCCGTCCGCCAGCCGGACGCCGCGCAGCGCGTGGTTCACGGTGTCGGCCACCAGCACGTCGTAGCCGACCTCGGCCGCGACGTCCTCGGGCAGCAGGGTCAGGCCGTTGGGCTCGCTGAACCGCGCCTCGTCCGGGCCGCCGTCGACCAGGCCGCGCTCGCCCGAGCCGATCCGGCGCACGAGGGTCTCGCCGTCGGCGGCCAGCTCGGCGAGCGAGTGGTGCCCGGCGTCGGCGACCAGCAGGGTGCCGCCGGGCAGCGCGACCGCCTTGGCGGGGAACCGGAGCGTGCCGGCGGTGGGCTCCGGCGGGACGTACGGGCCGCCGCCGCGGTGCAGCGTGCCCTTGGCCTCGTGCTCGTCGACCAGGTCCCGGACCAGGCGCTCGACGTTGCTCTGGTGCCCCTCGCCGGCCATCTGGGCGACGATGTAGCCCTCGGGGTCGATGACGACGAGCGTCGGCCAGGCGCGCGCGGTGTACGCGGACCAGGTGACCAGCTCCGGGTCGTCCAGCACGGGGTGGTGCACCTCGTACCGCTCGACGGCGGCCGCCAGCGCGACCGGGTCGGCCTCGTGCACGAACTTCGGCGAGTGCACCCCGACGATCACGAGGACGTCGCGGTACTGCTCCTCGAGGGCGCGCAGCTCGTCGAGGACGTGCAGGCAGTTGATGCAGCAGAACGTCCAGAAGTCGAGCAGGACGATCTTGCCGCGGAGGTCCGCGAGCGCGACGTCCTGGCCGCCGGTGTTGAGCCAGCCGCGGCCGACGAGCTCGGACGCGCGGACCTTCGGGAGACGGGTGCTGCTGGTGGTCACAGGAGTAGTGAACACGACGCGGCCCGCAGGTCGTCCCGCGGGCCGCGGACCGGGACCCCGCCGGCACCGGGCGACCCGGGTCCGGCGTCAGCCGAGCGGGCGGACGGCGCCGACGACGCGGACGTGGACGGCGACGCCGTCGACCGTGGCGGGCAGCGCGGCGGCGTCCGCGCTCGTGGCCACGCTGACCCGGAGGTGGTAGCCGTCCTCGGCACGGGCGAGCCCGATCCCCCGTACACCGGGGCGGCCGTCCAGCTCGCGGCGCAGCCGCAGCTTGGCGGTGCGGGCGCGGTCGATGTCCGCCACGTGCGCCACCGCCCTCGCGCCACGGCCGGGCGGCGGTCGCCGGGTCAGGCGGCGGGCGAGCCCAGCAGCCGGGCGCCGAGCGCCGTCAGCACGGCGTCGATCGGGTTGACGTACGTCAGCCCGGTCCCATTCTCGCCCCCGGTCTCGGAGCCCGCAAAGAGCAGGCCGAGCGCGACCCCGTCGGCGCGGTAGACCAGGGAGCCGGAGTCGCCGCCGCGCGAGAACGGGCCCGTGCCGGTCGTCTCGACCTCGATCTGGTCGTCGAACCGCAGCTCGCCCAGCTCCTCGCCGTACCCGACGACCACCTCGTCCAGCTCGATCGCGGACACGCGCCCGCGGGTGACGGCCGTCGTGCGGCCGATCTTCGCGACGTCCTCGCCGCCGACCGCGACCGCCGTCGTGGCGATCGGCCCGACCGGGTACGTCGGGTCCACCCCGGGGTCGTCCAGCAGGGCGACCGCGGCGTCGACGGTGGCGACCCGGCCGGGTGCCAGCGGGACCGTCGCGGCCAGCGTGCCCACCCGGTCGGCCGGGGCGGTGCCGCCGTCGGCGGGCCCCGGCTGCAGGACGACGTCGCCCACCCGCGCCCGCGGGGACCCGGCGAGCACGTGGTAGTTGGACAGCGCGTGCACGGCGCCGTCGACGGTGACGAACGCGCCGAGCGTGCCGGCGGTGACGTCGACGTGCGCGATCGACACCCCCGGGCGCAGCGGGCGGACGCGGCCCGTCTCGCCGAGGGCCCGCGCGGTCGCGACCGGCGGGCGCGGCGCGGCGGTGCGGCGCAGCGCGCGGATGCGGCCGGTGCGCCGCACGTCCGCGGCGGGACCGATCTGCTCCGCCACCCGCCGGGCGACGCTCCGCACACCCGGCAGCCCGAGCCGGTAGCGCACGGCGACCCCGTACGACCCGTCGGTCCGCGGCGCCAGACCCAGGGCGACGGCCGGTCGGCCGGGGGTGCCGTCGTCGGCCGCCGCGGCGACGACGCCGTGCTGCGCGAGGTCCTGCAGGTAGCCGACCAGCTGCTGCTTCAGCCGGCGGGCCTCGTCCTGGTCCATGCGTCCTCCCCCTCGGCCGGTCCGTCGGTGGCCGGCGGGGACATCGTCACGCCGGCCACCGACACTCCCGTCCCGGGCGGGTCAGGCCGCCGGGGGCGGGGTGCGGCCCTCGTAGCGCTCCACGACCTCTTCGCGGTGCGAGGTGTGCGCCCGCTGGCTGTTGAGCACCAGCGCGAGGATCAGCGCGAGCACGCCCGCGCCCATGCAGATGTAGCCGATGACCGTGAGGTCCACGTTCGCGATGTTGTCGCTGACGCCGAACGCGAGGATCGCGCCGATGACGATCAGGGCGATGCCGCCGCCGATGCCCATGGTCGGACTCCTTCCCGGCCCGGGCGGGGGTGCCCGGGGCTCCGGGACCGAGTCTGGCGGCGGAGCCGCTGATCCGCGCGTCGAGCGGCGGACGGGTGACAGCGCCCGGGCCGCGGTCCCGCGGCCCGGGCGCCGCCGTCAGCCCAGGACCTCGGGCAGCGGCGGGAGCTCCGCGCCGCTGAGCCCCAGCACGTGCTCCGCGAGGAACGCGTCGACGACCTGGTACCAGACCTTCGCGTGCTGCGGGCTGAGCACCCAGTGGTTCTCGTCCGGGAAGTACAGGAACCGGTGCGGGGTCTGCCCGTTCTCGTCCGCGGCGAGCGCCGACCTCGACAGCAGCTCGTACCAGAGCCGCAGGCCCTCGCCGATCGGGACGCGGTAGTCCTTGTCGCCGTGCACGACGAGCACCGGGGTGACGATCTTCTCGACCGAGAGGTGCGGGGAGTTGGCCAGCGCCATCTCCGGGGTCATCTCCCGCTCCCAGTAGAAGGAGCTGTCGGTGGTCGGGCCGAACTGGTCGAGGGCCCACAGGCTGGCGTGCGTGACGATCGCCCGGAACCGGTCGGTGTGCCCGGCGACCCAGTTGGCCATGTAGCCGCCGAACGAGCCGCCCATCGCGGCGGTGCGGGTCTCGTCGACGTCCGCGCGCGCGACCGTGGCGTCGGTGATCGCCATGAGGTCGGTGTACGGCGCCGCGCCCCACGCGCCCCAGCCGCGCTGCACGAAGTCCTGGCCGTAGCCGGTCGACAGCGCGGGGTCGGGCAGCAGGACGGCGTAGCCGCGGGCGGCCATGATCCACGGGTTCCACCGCCAGGACCACGCGTTCCACGAGTTCAGCGGACCGCCGTGGATCCACAGCAGCAGCGGGGCCGGGGACGCGGCGGAGGCGCCCTCCGGCAGCACGAGCCACGCGCGGACCTCGGCGCCGTCCTCGGCGGTCGTGGTGACCTCCGTGAGGGTGCCGGGCAGCGCGGGCAGCGGCGCGGGCGCGGGCAGGGCCACCGCCTCGACCGGCTGCCCGGTCGAGAGGGCCACCGCGAGGTCGATCCGGACCGGGTGCGACGGCGCCGCGTAGGACACGCGCAGCGCGTACAGCGTCGCGCCGTCGGGGCTGACCCGCAGGTCACTGAACACGGCGTCGTCGGCGGTCACCTGCGTGACGACGTCGGAGCCGAGCGCGACGTGGAACACCGGACCGCGGCCCAGGTGGTCGGCGCCGACCAGCAGCCCGGCGCCGTCGCGGGTCCAGGCGATCTCGTGCGGCCAGCGGTCCCAGCCCTCGGCGACCCGGCGCGGGGCGGGGTCCGCGGCGTCGAGGTCGGCGACCCAGAGCTGCACCTGCGGCGCGGCGGTCGGCGTCGTGATCGTCTCGCGGAGGTACGCGACGCGCCGGGAGTCCGGGGACACGACCGGCCCCGCGAGGTCGGCGGTCGTGTCGTCCACGAGCACCCGGCGGGTCCCGGTGGCGACGTCGATCGCCACGAGCTGCTGGCGCTGGGTGCCGCGGGCGCCCGGTCGCACCCACGACGTGACGAGGGTGCGGCCGTCCGGGGACAGCACGGCGTCGTGGTGCTGCAGCGCGGCGCCGGCGTCGGGGGCGAGGTCGCGCAGCGCGAGCCGCGGCGCGGCGGCGCCGGCCTCGGGCGACGCGGCGACGGTGGTCAGGTCGCCCGCGAACAACCGCGGCTGCGCCGGGCCGAGGTCGTGGTCCCAGTACCGCACCGGGTACGAGGAGTGCAGGATCGCGGCGACCTTCGCGTCCTTGCGCACGCCGATCAGCCGCTCGTCCTCCGCGTCGTCGGCCGCGCTCGGCAGCACGTCGGAGGGGACGACCACCACGGGCGCGTCCTCGGCGACCACCACGCCGTCGACGCCGGCCTTCCGCGACGCGACCACGCGGGCCTCGGCGCCGTCGGCCGGGAGCAGCCAGAGCGCGGCGGGCGGCTCGTCGTCCGGGGCGTCCGCGTCGGCGTCGGGGCGGGCCGAGGTGAACAGCAGGTCGCCGGTGGAGGCGAACCGCGCCGACGACTCGCCCTTGGCGGACCGCGTCAGGCGGCGGGCCGGGCGGACGCCCTCGGGGTCCACCTCCCACAGCGCCGTGACGTAGCGGGTGCGCTTGGCGTCCAGCGTCGACACCGCGGTGACGAGCCGGGTGCCGTCCGGGGACAGCGCCAGGCCGGACATCCGGGGCAGGGCGACGTAGGCGTCGAGGTCGTGGAACGGGGTGGGCGGCGTGGGCTCGGGCGAACGGTCAGCAGCGTCGGTCACACCGCCGTCCTATCACGGCTCGCGGGGCGCGCCCCCCGCATCGCCCGTCCCCCGCGCGTCCCGCTGCGCCAGCCGGGCGAGCATCGCGTTGTACTCGTCCATCTCGGTGTCGCCGTCGCGCTCGACCTTCCGGTCCCGGCGCTTCGCGGTGCGCTCGTCGTCCCGGGACCACGCGAACGCCACGGCCACCGCGAGCGCCAGGGTCGGCAGCTCGCCGATCCCCCAGGCGACGCCGCCGCCGCGCTGCTGGTCGACGATCGCCGACGGGCCCCACTCGCGGCCGAGCAGGCCGAACCAGTCGGGCACCAGCAGCACGTCGCCGGTGGTGAGCGCGACGCCGAAGAACGCGTGGAACGCCATCGTCGCGAACAGCAGCAGCAGGCGCTGCGGGTACGGCGGGCGGTTCGGCCCCGGGTCGATGCCCACGAGGGCGTTGACGAACAGGTACCCGGCGAGCGAGAAGTGCACCACCATCGCGTAGTGGCCGACCTCGGAGGTCAGCGCCCAGCGGAACACGTCCGTGTAGTAGAAGACGATCATCGAGCCGGCGAAGTTCACCGCGGCGACGACGGGGTTCGCGAGGAACCGGCCCCACCGGCTGTGCACCAGGCCGAGCAGCCACTCCCGCGGGCCCCGCGACGCGTCGACGCCCCCGCGACCGGCGCCCGACCGGCTGGCCCGCGAGGGCAGCGCCCGCAGCGCCAGGGTCACGGGCGCCGACAGCGCGAGCAGCACCGGGATCACCATGGCCAGGATCATGTGCTCGACCATGTGCGCGCTGAACAGCACGTGCCCGTACATCGCCGGCCCGCCGGAGGTGGTCCAGAAGAACAGCAGCATGCCGGCCACCCACGACGCCGTGCGGCCCCAGGGCCACGCGTCGCCGCGGCGGCGCAGCCGGAGCACCCAGCGCAGGTAGACCACGATCCCGGCGACGGCCGCGGACGCGAGCAGCACGTCCCAGCGCCACTGCGTGATCCACGACAGCGTGGTCGGCTCGGGCGGCAGCGCGTGGCCGGTGACGATCTCCGCGGGGGTGGGGTCGGTGATCGGGTCGTCCGGCACCGGCGGCGGCGAGGAGCCCAGCGCGACGGCGACGCCCGAGACGGCGCCCATCACGGTGAGCTCGACCAGGACCAGGCGCCAGAACAGCCACGTGGCGGGCGCCCGCTCGTCCCCGCGCAGCCGGCCGACGACGCGGCGCCGGTGCGCCAGGCCGAGCAGCCCGAGCACGCCGAACAGGGCGATCTTGACCAGCAGCAGCACGCCGTACCGGGTCGTGAGGTCGTCCCAGGAGCCCAGCCGGATGACGGAGTTGACCGTGCCGGACACCGCGACGGCGGCGAAGCACCACGCGGCGATCACGGAGAACCGCGCGACGGCCGGGGCGAGGTCCGCGCCGAGCCGGTGCGCGAGCGGGGACAGCGCGAGCAGGGTGCCGATCCACAGGGCCGCGCCGACCAGGTGCAGGAACATCGACGAGGTGGCGAGGTCGTGGCTCGCGGCGCCGGCGGCGTGCCCGGTCTGCGCCGACTGCCACAGGGCCACCAGCACGAGGCCCGCGATCCACGCGGTGCCCACGGGCGAGGTGGTCATGAGCGCGAGCGCGGTCGTGACGGCCGCGGCCACCGCGACGAACAGCAGCACCCGCCCGAGCTCGAACTGCGTGACGAACTGGCCGAGCTCGCCGCCGAACGCGGGGTCGGTGGGCGACAGGCCGGCGACGTTCGCGTAGGTGAGGACGAGCTCGACGACCGCGGTGAGGGTCCACACCCCGGCCGCCACGGCGGTGATCCCCGACGCCGCGCGCACGACGGTCTCGTCCCGGCGCACGAGCACGGTGGCGAGCAGCACCAGGCCGCCGAGGGTCGCCGACGCGGCGAGCTCGGCGCCCGTCGACGCGATCGGCAGGCCCCAGCGCACGAGGGCGCCGGGGTCGCGCAGGGCGGTGGGCGCGGCGGCGCCGGTGAAGGCGATGCCCGCGACGACGGCCGCCAGCGCGGCGACCGCGAGCGCGGCGATCCGCAGCCAGTCCGCCGAGCGCCCCGGGCCG
>NZ_SZYE01000101.1 GCF_005239125.1 Cellulomonas hominis
GCAGCCGCGTTCCAGCCCGCCGCGCCGCAGGTCAACCTGCTCCCGCCGGAGGTGAGGGCCGCCCGCTCGCTCTCGGTCGTCAAGCGGTGGCTCGCCATCGGACTCGTCGTCGTGCTGGCGGTCGTCGACCTCGGCGTACTTCGCCTCCTCGGACCGCAGGGTCATCTGCGTGTCCTCGGCCGCCGCGAGCTCGGTCTCGGCTGCCGACCGGGCGAGAACCGCGGCGCCGTAGCCGAGGGCGACGACCGCCAGCACGACGACGAGTCCGATGGCGAGCCACCGCTTGACGACCGAGAGCGAGCGGGCGGCCCTCACCTCCGGCGGGAGCAGGTTGACCTGCGGCGCGGCGGGCTGGAACGCGGCTGCCTGCCCGGGCGACTTGCTCTTCTTGGCCGGGCTCTTGGCCGGGCGCTCCGCGGTGGCGGTCATGCGGCGACTCCGTGTGCGAGGCCGACCGGCATGGCGACGAGGGACTCGGCGCCGGTCAGGCGGGAACGGTCGAGGGTCTTCGCCAGGCGAAGTCCCTGGAGGGCGTCGCCGAGCGCGACCGGGATGCGGCTCGAGCTCGACAGGAACTGACCGAGCCCTGGCAGGTGCGCGCCGCCACCCGTCAGGAGGACGCCCTCGATACCGGCGCCCGGGTGGTTGCCGGCGTAGTACACGAACGTGTTGCGGATCGACTCGACGAGCTGGCGGGTGGTGGCGCCGATCGCCTCGGCCGCAGCCTCCTGGCCCACGCCCGCCCCGTACGCGATCCCGAGCTCCCGCTTGATCCCCTCGGCCTCGTGCGCGGTGACGCCCAGGGCGGTCGCGACGGCGTCGGTGATGTGGCCGCCGCCCTGGGGGATCACGCGGACCAGGGCGGGGACACCCCGGACGGCGACCACGACGTTGGTGACCCGTGCGCCGATGTCGACGAACGCCACGGTGCCGGCACCGGCAGCGCCGCGCGACAGTGCCCGGACCAGCGCGAAAGCGTTCAGGTCGACCATCGTGGGCCGCAGACCCGCGCCCTCGACGGCAAGGACGTTCGCCGCGACCGTGTCCCGCTGTGCCGCCACGAGCATGCCCCGCACCGTGCGGCCCCGCTCTCCGGTGTGCTCGCCCGTCGGGAAGAAGTCGAGCAGGGCATCACCGCCGGCGACCGGCAGCAGCTCCTGCACCTGGTACGGCAGCGACGCCTTGAGCTGCGCCAGCGGCATCCAGGGCAATTCCATCTCGCGCACGATGACCCGCTGGTTGCCCACACCGAGGACCACGTCCTTGGAGGAGAAGCCCGCCTGCTGCCAGAGCTGCTTGATCGCGTGCGACACGATCGCCTGCTCGACGACCTCCCCGTCGCGCACCGCCCCGGGCGGCAGATCGACCTGACCGAAACGCTGGAGCGTCCCGTTGCCGGCAGCGGGTCCGCCGCTGCCGAAGGCCACCTCGGTGGCGCGCACGGCGCTCGTCCCGATGTCCAGCCCGACCACACGTGAGGAGGCCACCGCACGTCCCTTCGCTGTCGTTTGTCGTCGTTCTTATCGGGCGCGGTCGCGCGCGCCTTGAGAGGTCGCCCGGGGTGTATTCCAGAAATCGTCAGAAAACGGACAGGTACGCCGACCAGAGCGGCTCCCCCGCGACGATCCCGAGAATGGCGCCGGCGAACATCCACGGCCCGAACGGCACCCCGGACTTCCGCCCGGCGCGTCCGGTCAGGAGCAGCCCCACCGAGAACAGACCGCCGATGAGGAAGGCGCCGAACGCGCCCACCGCCAGCGCTCCCCAGCCGAACCAGCCGAGGTAGAGCCCGACCACGCCCGCCAGCTTCACGTCGCCGAAGCCCATGCCCCCTGGTCGGACGACGAGGAGCAGGAAGTAGAAGGCGAACATCGCCGCCCCGCCCACCAGCGCCCGGACGACCGCCGCCGTGTCGAGCGCGCCGTCGGGCGCCAGGTCCGCCAGGAGCAGCAGCGCGGCGGCGACCCCGTACGAGGGGAGCACGATCACGTCCGGCAGCCGGTGCACGTCCAGGTCGATGAGCGTCAGTGCCACCGCGATCGCCGCCAGGTACAGGAGCGCCGGCAGCGTCCAGGCGAGCCCGGTGAAAGACGCCGTCAGCCCGAACAGCACGCCCGTGCCGGCCTCGACCAGCGGGTAACGCGGCGAGATCGGTGCCCCGCAGTCACGGCACCGGCCCCGGAGCAGCAGCCAGGAGAGCACCGGCACGTTGTCGCGCGACCGGATGCGGTGGCCGCACCGCGGGCAGGCGGACGGCGGGTGCACCACGGACTCCCCCCGGGGGACCCGCCAGACGACCACGTTGAGGAATGAGCCGATCAGCAAGCCGAGCACGGTGCTGAACCCGACGAGGAGCGCGGTCACGCGGCGCTGCCGGTCATCCGCGGGCACCCTCGACGTAGTCACCGATCGAGGCGTCGGAGCGCTGGGCCGGGGCATTCCACTTCTGGTCCGCCTCACCCGAGCAGGAGGTCACCACGATCTTCGACCAGGCCTCCTTGTACTTGTCCTCGCTCAGCCCGACGCACCGGCCGAGGTAGTCGACGAACGTGTACGAGGTCGCGGCGTTGCCCGTGTCCTTGTAGCGGTCCCACTGCTGGTTCGGGGCCGACGCGCTGCAGTTGACGAGCGTCACGTATGTACCCGAGGCCCCGGGCGACTGCAGGCACTTCTTGCCCGCGTCGGCGTTGTTCTCCTTGACGTAGATCTGCTGGTTCTCCACCACGGAGGACCCGGTGGCCGGCTCGGAGTAGTACCACTTGTGGTTCCAGTTCAGCCGGGACCCACCGCTCGGGTCCTGCTTGCAGGGGTACACGATCATGAACTCCTTGCCGACCTGCTGGTCGGTCACGTCGAAGCAGCGCCCGAACTCGAGGTAGTTCACGATCTGGATGGTGTCCGCGCTGGCCGCACCCGCGCCCACGGCGGGATCGGGGTTGAACGAGCCCCACGGTTGGTCGCTGGCGCACGACCCGACGTGCAGCTTGGCGTTGCCCACGGCCGAGTTGCTGGTCGTGCCGGCGTAGAGGCAGGAGCCCGAGTAGTTCGAGAGGTCCTGCTTCTGCCCCTGCCACCTCGCGCCGGTGTCCCAGCTCCAGAGCTGGTTCCACCGCGAGGCGTCGGTCTGGCACGGCTGGAGCTTCACCTTCTCGCCGGTGCCGCCGGCGGTCACCGGCCCCGTGATGCACAGCGCCGTCCCGCCCGGGATCGTCGACACCGCGAGCTTGAGCTTGTAGTCGACGTCGTAGAGCCAGAGCTCGTGATCGTCGTCGGCCCCGCACTCCGACTTCGGGATGTACGTGATCGTCGAGCCCGCGGACAGCCCGTCCGCGCGCAGGCAGTACCCGTCGCCGAAGGTGTAGATGCGGCCGCCGGCGATGTTCGTGTTCGTGGTGTTGAACTGGTAGACCGTCGACAGCGAGCGGTCCGCGTCCGTGGCCGACAGCCTCGGTGTCGTCTCCGCGAAGCCCTTCGCGGTGATGTAGGCGTAGATCGGCTGGGTGGCCGGCTTGCACGCCATCTTGTTCGCGGTCAGCCAGGTCTCCGACTGGCCCGCGGGGTCGTCCTTGAAGTAGCGGACCTGCACCTGGTATGTGAGCTCCCCCGCGGCGTCCGCGACCGTCCCCTGGAGCGAGCACGGCAGCTGGGTGAGGTCGCCGTAGATGGTGCCCGTGAAGTCCGGCGTGCCGCCCGCCGACCGGATCTGGGAGAGCGCAGCCTCCACGCCGGCCTCGGCCGCGAAGATCGTGCGCGTGTTCTTGCGCGCGAACTCCGTGGGGCGCGTCTGGGCCATGACGAGCGCCAGCACGACCATGCTGAGCGACGCCATGATCAGCACGAGCAGGATCGAGCTCATCATCGCGACGCCGCTGTCCCGGCCCAGCGCCTCCAGCACGCCGCGACGCCGCCGCCCACGCACCACGTTGCTCCGCATCGTCAGGGCCTTCCCACCGCGGCCACGCACACCTGCGTGTCCGACTGACCGTCGTTGTCCGCGTCGGCGTTGCTCACCGACCCGGTCGTGCTGTTGCGTGCGACGAACGTCGACTCGCTCGACACGCGGGCGTCCGCCGACTCGTCGCCCACCGTGAGGCGCAGCACGAGCCGCTGCCGCGGCTGGTTCTTCGACGTGTTCGCGGCGAGCACCTCGAACGGGTAGCGCCCGGTCGTGTAGCTGTCGTCGGTCTCGACGTCGGTGATGAGCGTGGTCCAGGCCGGCACCGAGGGCGTCGCCACGTCCCGCCACGTGCGGCTCTGCAGGTCACCCGAACTCGGGTCCCACCGCCACTGCGTGCACATCGCGTACCCGGTGCTCGACACGGCCGCCCCCGTGCGGAACTCGACGTACCGCCGCCCGCTCGCACCGGCACCGGGGTAGTTCACCGACTCGGCGTACCGGACCTGGCGCTCCATCCGCTGGAAGGCCAGCCGGACCGAGTCCCCCGAGGACGCGGTGACGTCGGCGCGCACGGTGCCGCGTGTCATCATCACGACGCCGCCCATGAAGACGACCAGCACCAGCGTGAAGATGCCGATCGCGACGATGAGCTCGACGAGCGTCATGCCCTCGTCGCCGCGGTCCCGGCGGATCCCTTCCCGGAGGCCCCTCATCAGCCGGTCACCTTCACCGTGACGGTCACCGGGTCGGAGACGATGTCCGCGTACTGCCCCGTGCCCCGCAGCGTGTACTGGAACGTGCACGTCTGCGCCTTGCTCGGTGTCGTGAAGTTGATCCGGCCGTTCTGGATGCTGGGCTGCTGGGTCGGGATCGTGCCGCACGTCAGGTTGGTGAACGAGGGCGTCAGCGCGACCGTCCCGCCGTAGTTCATCGGCGCGTCGTTCTCCCCGATGTAGAGCTCGACGGTCTTGCTCCGCGCGGCCGAGAAGCTGTCGGGCTGTGCGACGGGCATGAGCCTGATCGTGACCGTCTTGACCGGGGAGGCGACAGACCGGTCGGGCGTCAGGACCCGGTACTGGAACGTCCACACGCCGAGCACGTTGCCCTGCTGCTCGTAGGTCAGCGCCGCGCCGATCCGGTTGTCCGCGGCGTTGTAGGGGCGCCCGTCGACGTAGAGCTTGCCCTGGTTCATCGTGACCGAGACGACCTCGTAGACGTACCCGCTCGGGTTGCCGGTCAGCCCCATCATGTTGAGGTCGGTCTTCGACCCGTTGACCGTCGCCGGAACGCGGACGGTGAGGTCGGCGACCTTGGGCGGCGCCCACGCGGTCACCGTGACCGTCACGGTCGCCTCGTTGACGGCCGCGAGCCCATCGACGTCCGTGTACGTGTACCGGAACGTGGCGGTGCCGGTCTTGTTCTGAGGCTTGAACACGATGGACGTCCCGGACACGGTGGCGTTCCAGCCCGCCGCCGGCGGCGACGTGATGGTGACCGCTCCCGGCGTGCCGAGGTCGTTGGCCGTGACCGGGATCGTGATGTTGGCACTCTGGATGGTCGCCGCGCTGTCGTCGACGGCCCGAGGCATCACCCGGACACGCACGGTCGCGACGTTCGACTCCCGGCCCGACTGGTCCTTCAGCTTGTACGTCACGGTCTTGATCCCGGACGCGTTGGTCGGGGCCGTGTAGAGGATCTGGCCGTCGGACCGGACCGACGCGCTCCCGGCGCTCGGCGTGCCCACGAGCTGGACCGGGTTGGTCACGACCACACCGAGGATGTCGTTCTTCAGCACGTCGACCACCACCTGCTCGCCGACGTTGACGACGGCGTCGTCGTCCACCGCGATCGGGCGGGTGGTGTTGTTCCAGGTGAGGTCGGAGTTCGGGTCGATCAGGGACGTGACCTGGTAGGAGCAGCCGCTGTCGGGGCACGACTGGCTCTGCCACGTCACCCGGACCATCACGCGCATCAGCTCCGTGTAGCCGGACGGCGCCGCGTCGGGTGCCGTGGGTCCGACCTTCGTGCACCCCGCCGCAGCGGCGGTCTTCGAGCGGTAGCACGGGCCGATCAGGGTGAGAGCCTCGTAGTCCAGGTGGTTCAGCTCGGAGGTGGACACGAGGGGGACGGCGTCGTCCGCAGGGCCTGCGATCGCGGTCGCCGCGGAGTCCCAGGCGGAGTACGTGTCGGCATAGCCCTCGAGGCCGGCGCTCGCGACGGAGGCCCAGGCGGCCTCGACGTCGTCCTTCGTCCGGCCGAGCAGCAGGCCGCTGGTGTCGCCGCTCCGCTTCGCCCCGACGCCGTACGCGCGCTCCATCGCCTCATTCGCGACGACCACCGCGTTCTGCGACTGCTGCTGATGGCTGACGGCGCGGGTGCCGCCGACGAAGAAGTACAGCGCCGCCGTCGCCGTGACGGTCAGCAGGGCGAGGGCGACGATCACCTCGACGAGGGTGAAGCCCCCGTCGTCGAGCGGGCCGATCGGGCGGCGCCGGGCCATGGTGCGTCTCCTGGGTCTCGCGGGGCGGGGGGAGATGGCTTGCGCGAGCAGGTGGGCCCGAGCGCGGCTCGGACCCACCTGCTCTTCGTTGCGTCAGCGGGGCCGGACGTCAGTCCTGGAGGCCGCCCTCGTCGCTGACGTAGGTGTAGTCGTTCCCGGTACCGTCCGTGCCGTTGGTGCCCACGATCTCGTAGGTGCCGTCACCGTTGTTGGTGAACGTGATCTCGTTGTTGTCGTTGCTCAGCTGCACCGTCGTGGGCGCGTTCGTGCCGACGGTCAGGGTGATGGAACCCGCCGCCGAGGTCGCGTTGCCCGGGTAGTCCTGGAAGTTCACGAACGCGGTCTCGGCCTCGTTCGCGATAGTGCGCAGGTCGGACTTGATGCCGGCGTCGACCGCGCTGCGACGCTGGTTCAGGAACACCGGGATCGCGATCGCCGCGAGGATGCCGATGATGATGACGACGACGAGGAGCTCGATCAGGGTGAAGCCCTGGTCCTTCTTCGCCATGGCCTTGTGGATGCGAGCGATCATGCTCATCTCCCGTTTCAGTTTCGAATCCAGTGAGTCAAGTTCGGAAAGGGCCCGGAGGTCCCCCGCCACAGATGACTTCGGGTGGCAGCACCCAGGACTTGAGGTCGGTTCCGGGGTGATCCGACAATCACCCGTTCGACGCAGGCGAAACGGGAGAACCGGACATTCGACGAGCGCTTTCATCACCCGTCGGGGTGAACGAAGCCGCAGGTCATCCGCGCGAGGGTGACCTGCGGCTGTGGCTCCGCCGAACGACTACTGCACCAGCTCGTAGATCGAGAAGATCGGCATGTAGAGGGCGACGATCATGCCGCCGATGAGGCCGCCGAGGACCACGATCATCAGCGGCTCGATGAGGCTCGTCAGCTGCTCCGTGGTCGACTCGACCTCCTGGTCGTAGAAGTCCGCGACCTTGCCCAACATGGTGTCCAGGGCGCCCGTGTCCTCGCCGACGGCCATCATCTGCGTGACCATGGGCGGGAAGACCGGGTGGTCGGCCAGCGGGCCGGCGAGCGACTGCCCGGTCCGCACCGACTCCTGCACGGCCTTCGTCGCCCGCTCGATGACGATGTTGCCGCTCGTCTCGCCGACGATCTCCAGGGCCTGGAGGATCGGCACGCCCGCGTGGATCATCGCGCCGAAGTTCCGGGTGAACCGCGCGACCGCGATCTTCTGGAACAGCTTGCCGAACACCGGCAGCTTCAGCTTGAGCGGGTCGAGCTTCTCCCGGACCGCCCGGTCGTTCTTGTGCTTGCCCCACCAGACGGCGAACACGATCACTGCGAGGACCAGCGGGCCGATGGCCCACTTGAGCAGCCCGGAGAGCAGCACCAGGAATTGGGTCGGGGCCGGCAGCTCGCCGCCCAGCGAGGCGAACATGTTCTCGAAGATCGGCACGATGAACAGCAGCATGCCGACGACGGCGAGGATCGCGATGATGAACACGACGACCGGGTACGTCATCGCGCTCTGCACCTTGCCGCGGAGTTTGACCTCGGACTCGAAGTTCTCCGCGATCGAGACCAGCACCTCGTCGAGGAACCCGCCGATCTCACCGGCACGCACCATGTTGATCATGAGCGGCGGGAACACCTCGGGGTGCCTGCTGAGCGCGACGGAGAACGCGACGCCGGTCTCCACGTCGTTGCGCACCTGCGCCACGACCTTGGCGAGCGCCTTCGACTCGGTCTGGTCGGCGAGGATGGCGAGCGCGCGGATCAGCGACAGACCCGAGTTGATCATCGTCGCGAGCTGACGTGCCGCGACGGCCAGGTCCTTGAGCGTGATGCGGTCGCCGAACCCCGGGAAGGAGATCTCACGCTGGAGGCCCGTGTTCTTGACCTCGGAGATCGACAGGGCCGCCATGCCCATCTCGCGGAGCCGGCTGGCGACCGCCGCCTCGTTGGCCGCGTCGACGCGGCCCTTGACGACCTTCCCCTCCCGGTCGCGCACGGCGTACTCGTAGGTGCGCGTCCCCGACGCGCTCGGTGCGGTGGTGGTGGCCATCAGTGTCCCTGCATCCCGTACGAGTCCGGACCGAGGCCGGCCGCGCCCTGCGACTGACCGGAGAACCGGCCGGTCAGCCGGTTGTAGTCCTCGATGTGGTGGCACTTCTCGAGACCGACCTCGTAGGTGATCGCGCCCGACTTCACGAGCTCGGCGAGGTGCTGGTCCATGGTGTGCATGCCCTGCTGGGCGCCGGCCTGCATGGCCGAGTAGATCTGGTGGGTCTTGCCCTCCCGGATGAGGTTCCGGATGGCGGGGGTCGCGACCAGGACCTCGGTGGCGACCGACCGGCCGACCCCGCTCGCGCGCTTGCACAGCGTCTGGCTGACGACGCCCTGGATCGCGCCGGCGAGCTGCGTGCGCACCTGCGCCTGCTGACCCGAGGGGAAGACGTCGATGATGCGGTCGATGGTCTGCGCCGCGTCCTGCGTGTGCAAGGTGGCGAAGACGAGGTGACCGGTCTCCGCCGCGGTCAGTGCCACGGAGATGGTCTCCAGGTCGCGCATCTCGCCGACCAGGATGATGTCGGGGTCCTGGCGCAGGACGTGCTTGAGCGCGTTCGCGAACGAGTGGGTGTCCTCCCCCACCTCGCGCTGGTTGACCAGAGCCTTCTTGTGCCGGTGCAGGAACTCGATCGGGTCCTCGACCGTCATGATGTGGTCCGCGCGGGTGCGGTTGGCGAGGTCGATGACGGACGCGAGCGTGGTCGACTTGCCGGAGCCGGTCGGGCCGGTGACAAGGACCAGGCCGCGCGGCAGGCCCGCGAACGTCGCGACGATCGGCGGGACGCCGAGCTGCTCCAGCGGCTTGATCTCGTAGGGGATCACGCGGAAGGCCGCACCGATGGACTCGCGCTGCTGGTACAGGTTCAGGCGGAACCGGGCGAGGCCGCGGACCGCGTAGGACAGGTCCAGCTCGAGGTTCGCCTCGAACTTCTCCCGCTGCTTCTGGGTGAGGACGGAGTACAGCGTGCGGCGCAGCGCCTCGGGCTGCAGGACGTCGTAGCCCTGGAGCGGGACCAGCGAGCCGGACAGCCGGATCGTCGGGGCGGCGCCCGACGTGAGGTGCAGGTCGGACGCCCCGGCCGCCACCATCGCGTGCAGGGCGCCCTCCAGGTCGAGGTCGCCCTCGCGGAACTGCTCGCCCATGCCCGCGCGCGCGCCGCCGGAGCGGAGCGCCGCCCTGGTGCCCGGCGCCGCGGAGGGGCGCGCCGGGGAGGCGACCGGTGCCTGCCCGGCGGGGGTGGTGGGAGGCATCGGGGCGGTGGGCGACGGGATCCCCGGAACCGGTGACCCCGTCGGCGGCGCCGCGGGGTAGGCGCCGCTCGGGGCGGGGGGCGCGGCAGGAGACGGGATCCCGTAGCCGCGCGGCGCGGGGGCCGCCGGGGCCGCGGCGGGGGGCGCCATCGTCGGCACGGGTGCCGGGGCGGCCGGCGCGCCGGCGCTGCCCGGCACGTACGGCGGCAGCGCCTGCGTCTGCTGCCACGGCTCAGGCGTGTCGTACTCGCTCACCGCTCCACCCCTCGCACTCCGGGCCGCCGACCTGCGGCTCCGTGTCGAGTGCTCTCATCGGCCGCCGCACCGCCGTTCTTGAGGCATCGGGCCGCGGACCACCCGGTCACGCGACGACCCGCAGGATCTCCTCCACCGACGTCTGCCCCAGCACGACCTTCTGCCACCCGTCGTCGCGGAGCGTGATCATCCCCTGCGCCCGCGCGGTGGCGCCGATCTCGGCGGCCGACGCGCGCGCGACGGCGAGGCGCTCGATGTCCTCGGTCACCCGCATCACCTCGTGCAGCGCGACGCGCCCGCGGTACCCGGTGCGCGAGCAGGCGACGCAGCCGACCGGGCGGAACAGCTCGGGCAGCGGCTCCCCCGGCACCCAGGGGAACCGGGCGCCGATGAGCTCCGTCTCGGTGGGGGTGTAGGACTCGCAGCACTTGCCGCACAGCCGCCGGGCGAGCCGCTGGGCGACGACGGCGTCGAGCGCCGAGCCGACGAGGAACGGCTCGATGCCCATCTCGGTGAGCCGGGTGACGGCGGACGGGGCGTCGTTGGTGTGCAGGGTGGAGAGCACGAGGTGGCCGGTGAGCGCCGCCTCGATGGCGATCTGCGCGGTCTCGTGGTCGCGGATCTCACCGAGGAGGACGACGTCCGGGTCGGACCGCAGGATCGAGCGCAGCGCGCCGGCGAAGGTGAGGCCGGCCTTGGGGTTGACCTGCACCTGGTTGATGCCGGCGAGCCGGTACTCGACGGGGTCCTCGACGGTGATGACGTTGATCTCCGGCTTGGAGACCGCGTTCAGCGTCGCGTAGAGGGTCGTCGACTTGCCGGAGCCGGTGGGCCCGGTGACCAGGATCATGCCGTACGGCTTGGTGTAGGCCTCGCGGTACGACTCGTAGTTCTGCTCGAGGAACGCCAGATCGCGCAGGTCCAGCGACGCGGTGGAGTTGTCCAGGATCCGCATGACGATCTTCTCGCCCCACACGGTCGGCAGCGTGGCGACGCGGAGGTCGATCTTGCGGCCGTTGTGGGTGACGGACATGCGGCCGTCCTGCGGCTTGCGCCGCTCGGCGATGTCGATGTCCGACATGATCTTGACGCGCGAGATGACGCCGCCCTGGATCTGCTTCGGCGAGCGCTGCATCTCGTGCAGCACGCCGTCGATCCGGTACCGGACGCGCAGGTCGTGCTCGGTGGGCTCGATGTGGATGTCGGAGGCCCGGTCGGAGATGGCCTGGGTCACGAGCAGGTTGACGTACCGGACGATCGGGGCGTCGTCCTCGACGGCGTTGCCGATGTTCGACAGGTCGACCTCGGCCTGCTGGGACTGGTGCTCCTCCTCGAACGCGGAGGACAGGTCCTCCATCTCGCCGTCGGCGCGGCAGAACCGCTCGATCGCGCGGCTGAGGTTCTCGTAGGTCGCGACGATCGGCAGGACCGCCATGCCCGAGACGGTGCGGACGTCGTCGACGGCGACCACGTTGCCGGGGTCGGCGGTGGCGAGCACGAGCGCCCCGTCCTGGAACCCGACGGGCAGCACGGTGTACCGCCGGCACAGCGCGGCGGGCACCATCGAGACCGCGGCCCGGTCCACCTGGTACTCGTCGAGGTCGACGAACGCCATGCCGACCTGACGGGCCAGCGCGGCGACCAGCTGTCCCTCGGTCAGGACCCCGATCTCGACCAGCGTCCGGCCGAGGGACTGCCCCCGGGCCATCTGCTCGTCCAGCGCCGCCATCAGCTGCGCCTCGCTGACCAGGCCCTCGTCCAGCAGGATCTCGCCGAGCTGCTTCACCCCGTTGCCCTTTCGTCCGGGGCAGGCAGGTGCACCGGCCCCGTAGGGCCCATCGGCATCCAACCCGCGTGGAATGAGCGGTCGCCGGAAACTGCGTGCTCCCGCCGCCGCCGCTGGGCTCGCCAACCTCCCAGGCTCACCCATGAAGTGGGCGCTCTGTGGCCACTCCAACGGTGCATTACCTCACATCCGGACTCCCAGTCACGGACCGCATGACCGTCCTAGCGTCGACCTGTCCGCAAGCACAACCAGGCAAGGGGAAGTCTCATGAAGCTCCGTCACCGCGCTCTCGGCGCTCTCACCGTGTCGCTCGTCGCAGCGGTCGGGCTCGCCATCCCCGCGTCGTCGATGACGTACGCGGCTTCCGGCGTCGCGATCCGAAACTCCACTAGCACCTCGTCGACGGTCCTCGGGCGCGGATACCCCGGCCAGGTCGTCCAGGTTTACAACAACCCCGTGAAGGTCGGCGGCACCTACAGCTACTCGGTCAACGGCAAGTCCGGCACGTCGGACAAGTGGCTGCTGCACGACAACCTCTCCACCGGTGTCTCCGGGTACAGCGGCCTCATGTTCTTCAACTGACGTCCACGGTGCGGGGTGTGTGACACGCACCCCGCACCCTGTCCAGGAGGTTCAAAGGTGCCCAAGACGCGCACGGTACGCAGCCGCCTCGGCCTGATCGCCACCATCGGCGCCATCGGAGTCGCACTGGGCGCCTGGGCGGGGTACCAGAGAGCCGACAGCGCCGCTTCGTCACCGCACACAGACCCGATTCGGACCGACTCCGAGCTGCTCGAGGAGTTCGGACAGGCTCCCCTCGATGCGTTCGAACTCACGCCTGCCGAGACGCGCGTGCTCGCCGACGCCTCCTCCACCCTGGTAGCGACGTGCATGCAGGCGGCGGGGTTTGATGTCCTGCCCCCTGTCGTTGAGATGACGGCCTCGCCCTACCACTGGTTCGACTTCCTCGGCGTCGTCGACTCCGACCGAGCCGCCGCCTTCGGCTACCAAACGACCGACATCGTCGAGGACGCAGCTTCCTCGGTAGAGACAACGACAGAGGCGGAATCGGATCAAGACGTCGCGGCACGTGATGCCGCGCTCCTGGGGGAGGGCGGCTGCGCCCAGCAGGCCCGCGATTCACTCAACCCATCGAATGCCGCTGAGCCCGAGTCCCGTAGTCTCAATGCCGATCTCTACGCTGCAGCAGCGGACTCAGCGCGCCGCGACCCGCAGGTTGCGACCGGCTTGCGCGACTGGCGTTCCTGCATGGCTCGGGCCGGGTACGACCTGGAAGAACCCCCACGCCCCGTGTACACGAGTGAACCCACACCAGATGAGAAGCGACAAGCGTTGACGGACGTGAGCTGCAAGGCGGAGGTAGGTCTCGTCGCGTCGTACATCGGTGCGCTGTATCGCGCCGAACGACGTGCGGTCGAGCAGAACTATGAGCGACTCGATAACTATCACCGAGGCAACCTTGCGCGCGTGGAGGTGGCGCGGGAAGTCCTAGCCGGCCGCCCGCCAGCTTAGCGCGGCGAGTGGCCGCGGAGGTTCGCCTCCAGCGCCGCGTCCATCGCCGCGAGCGGGCCGGGCCGCCCGGTCATGAGCCGCACCTGCTCGGCGGCCTGGTGCAGCAGCATCCGCTCCCCCGGCACGGCGACGCCGCCGGAACCGAGCCACGCGGTGTGCAGCGCGGTGGGCCGCGGGTCGTAGGCGACGTCGAGCAGCACGGCGCCCGGCCGGGGGGCGTGCGCGGCGCCGGCGGCGAGCCCGGCCGCCAGGTCGTCGGCCGCGCGCGGGGGCAGCGTCGAGACGACCAGGTCGGCTCCGGCCGTCGCGTCGAGCGCGCCGTCGAGCGACCGGAACACCGGCTCGACGCCCATGCGGTGCGCGGCGCGCGCGAGGGCGCCGGTCCGGCCCAGCGAGCGGGCGAGCACGACGGGCACGGTGCAGCCCAGCTCGGCCAGCGCGGCGAGGGCGGAGGCGGCGGTGGCGCCGGCGCCGAGGA
>NZ_SZYE01000102.1 GCF_005239125.1 Cellulomonas hominis
GGGCGCCCGACCGTGCGCAGACGCCCGGGTACGCCGAGGCGCCGGCGCGGGGCAGCGGTGCTGCCCGCGCCGGCCGGCTCGACGGCCCGGTCGCGCACGGTGCGCTCGGGTCAGCCCGCGATGACGACGGCGACGCCCTTGACGTCGGCCGCCTTCACGGCGCCGGTGACCGCGAGGCTCACGCTGCCGCCGCCCTGGGGGACGGTGCCGGTGAGGTGGCTGACCGAGGCACCGGTGGAGCCGTCGGTCGGGTCGGTGTTGAGCAGGTCGACGGAGATCGTCTGGCCCTGGCAGCCCGCGGCGACGTCGTTGAGCGTGACCTGGCTGACGGTGTAGCCCTTGACGGAGGTGGTGAACGCGTTGGTGAACGCGACGGCCACGCCGTTCGAGTCGCACGAGGCGACGACGGTGGTGCCCGCGCCGAGCGCGCCGGCGGTCAGGTTGAGCTGGGCGGCGGACGCGAGGCCGAGGCCCGCGATGCCGAGCCCGGCGACGGTCAGGGCGACGACCTTGCGGCGGACCGGGCGGCGCGGGGCGGCCGGTGCGGCGGGGGCGGTGGCGACGGACATGGCACTCCTCGACGGGGGCGGCTCCGGGGGGCGGGCGCGGCCCGCGGAGCCGGGAGGGCGGGGGCGCTGGCCGCGTCACCGGAGCAGGGGGTCCCGGCGGGTGCGGCTCGCGAACACTAGGGCCGCCGCACCCCCGCGGAAGGCGCTTCCTGGGTGGCAGCACCCCCGTGACTGCACGTCAACACCGACGTTGCAACATTTAACGGGACGATCCGGACATACCGGGTGGGTGAAAAACGGAGGTCCCCAGGTCAGAGCGCCGCGCCGCGGAGCGATTCCACCGGAAGGTGCGCGACCACCTGGGTGCCGTCGCCGGGCACGGAGGTGACGCGGAGGTCGCCCCCGACCAGCCGGAGGCGGTCCGCCAGCCGCGCCGTGCCGGACGGCTGCCCCGCGTCCTCGCCGAAGCCGTCCCCGTCGTCGGACACGCGCACCTCCAGCGCGTCGCCGACCAGCGACACGCGCACGTCCACCACGGCCGCCTGGCCGTGGCGCAGCGCGTTGCTGATCGCCTCCTCGACCACGCGGACCGCCAGCAGCCGCTCGCTGCGGGTCAGCCGCGGGTCGGCGGGGTCGTCCACGACCCGCACCTCGTCCGAGACGCCCAGGCGGGTGTTCACGGTGCGCGGGATCCGGCCGAGCAGGGCGCGGATCGCCGGGACCATGCCGACCTCGAGCTGCTCCGGGTACAGCATCCGGCTGGTGGTGCGGACGTCGGCCTCGCGCACCGTCTCGATCTGCTCGCGCACCTCGCGCAGCAGCGCCACGTCCTCGGGGGTCAGGGCCCGGGCGGGCGCGGTGCCCAGCTCGGCGATCAGCCCGTCCAGCCGCGCGACGACCAGGACGAGCCGCTGCTGCATGCTGCCGTGCAGGCCCTCCGCCACCTCGCGGCGGACCCGCACCTCCTCGTGCTGCAGCGCCGCGAGCGCCAGCTCGATCTGCAGCCGCGCCTCGGCACGCTCCGCGATCTCGGCCCGCAGCCGCCGCTGGGACAGCATGGCCGCGAGGCCCATCGCCGCGGCGGTCGACGCGACGATGGCCCCGCTGACCAGCTCGGTCGAGATGACCTTCCGGGACGGGTCCACGTAGACGTCGAGCAGCAGCTGCGTCGCGAACCGCACCCCGGACGCCGTGATCCCCGCGCTCAGCACGCCGACCACGAGGGGCAGGGAGCCCCGCTGAGGCAGCGACACCCCCGTGACCGCGAGGATCAGCAGCATCGACGCGACCGCGCTCAGGTTGGCGAGGATGCGGGACTCGACGGGCACCATCCCGCCCTGGTTGCCGTACACCCACGCGGTCTGGGCGGCGGCCCCGACCGCGAACACCGTCATGATCGTGCCCGCCGCGAGCAGCAGCGCACGCCGGTCGGCGCGGACGGCGGCGGCGTCCCGCGTCAGTGGCGTGGGCATCCGACCCCGTCCTCCCCGCGGGACGTCCGCGTGCCGTCGCCCGCTCGCCGGGCCGAGCCACCATACTGTCCGCGATGTCCGAATCCGCAGCCCGGACGACCCGCGTGGTCGTCGTCGAGGACCAGCCCCTGTTCCGGTCCATGCTCGAGCTCACGCTCGGTGCCGCCGACGACGTGCGCGTCGTCGCGTCCGTCGGCACCGTCAAGGAGGGCGCCGCCGCCCTGCGGCCCGGTGCCGCCGACGTCGCGGTGCTCGACATCGACCTGCCCGACGGCAACGGGATCGCGCTCGGGGTCACGCTGCGCCGGCACCAGCCCGACCTCGGCATCCTGCTGCTGTCGGCGCACGACGCGATGGACCTGCTGCTCGACCTGCCCCCGGACGTCGCCGCCGGCTGGTCCTACCTGTCGAAGACGTCGTCGACGGACGCGGCCACGCTGGTGACCGCGGTCCGCGCCGCCGCCGAGGGGCGCACGACGCTCGACCCCGCGCTGCTCGACCGGGTCGCGCCCCGCGCGGGCTCCGCGGTGTCCCGCCTCACCGACCGGCAGTACGCCGTGCTGCGGCTGCTGGCCCAGGGGCTGTCGAACGCCGGCATCGGCGAGTCGCTGCGGATCACCGAGAAGTCGGTGCAGAACCACATCAACGGCATCTACGCGACGCTGGGCATCGACGCCGACCCCGCGCGCAACCCCCGGGTGACGGCGGCGCTGCGGCTGCTCGAGGAGACCGGCCCGGTCGGCTGACCTCGACGCGCTCCCGGGACGGGGAGCACGATGGGCGGGCCGCACCGACCACGAGGGGGACGCGATGGACCGCGCGGACGTGAGGGGCTGGGTCGACGCCTACGAGCGGGCCTGGCGCGAGGACGACCCCGGGGCGCTGGGCGCGCTGTTCACCGACGACGTGCGGTACCTGCGCTCGCCGTACGAGCCGCCGCTCGAGGGGCTGGCGGCGGTGCGCGGGTTCTGGTCGGACCCCACGCCGTTCACCCTGGACGCCGAGGTCGTGGCGGTCGACGGGGCGGACGCGGTCGTCCGGGCCGAGGTGCGGTACGGCGGCGACGAGCCGCAGGAGTACCGCGACCTGTGGGTCCTGCGGTTCGCGGACGACGGGCGGGTCGAGCACTTCGAGGAGTGGGCGTACTGGCCGGGCAGGCCGTTCTCCGCGAGCGCCGGCTGAGCCCGATCGTTGGCGTCCGATCGGGTGAGCCGTTTGGTCCGTACGGGTCGACGCGGCTAGAGTGGGCAACGCCCTCGGTCGCCTGCCCCCTGCGCGGCCGAGGGCTTCTTCGTGCCCGGGCGGGCCGCGCTCAGCGCGCGCGCCACTCCATCGCGCCGCACAGCGTGCACCGGGCGACGACCATCCCGAACCGCACCGGGCTCGTGTCGACGCGCCAGCCGGGGAGCGTGCAGGACGGGGCGTGCTCGGCGGGGTCGAGCGGGTGCAGCGGGCGGCGCGGGGCCAGGGTCGGGGTCATGGCGGTCCTCCAGTCGGTGTCCCCCGCCCTGTTCGGCCGTCCGGGCGCCGTTGTGAGCGGTCCGGGACACCCGGTGCTGCCACCCGCGCTAGCGGACGAGCCGCTCCAGCAGCGGGAACTCCGGGTACGGCTGGTCCCAGTCGCCGAAGTGGCCCTCGTCCCGGACGACGAGCGTCCCGCCGAGCCGGTCCAGCAGCTCCCGCCCCTGGGTGGCGTCGCAGCCGTACGGGTCGGTCACCGAGTTCACCAGCACCAGGTCGCCGGCGTGCGCGCGGATCCGGTCCCAGTCGTAGCGGTCCTGCAGCACCGGCTCCTCGGAGTCGTTCGGCCGCCGCCAGTACCCCGCGACCAGCACGGTCTGCGCCACGGGCGCGTCCAGGTGCTCGAGCAGGGCCAGCAGCAGCGCGGCGCCCCCGGAGTGGCCGACCAGCACCGTGTCGGCGTCGAACCGGTGCGCCGCGAGCACGCGGGGCAGGAACGTCGCGACCGGTTCCACGTTGACGTCCGGGTAGGACGGGCGCTCGACGGCGTAGCCGCGGGCCGTCAGCCGCCGGTCCAGCCAGGGGTACCAGACGTTGTCGGGGTGGCCGCCGGTGCCGTGGAACACGATCGCGCGCGTGGGCATGGCGCTCAGTGTGGCCCCGCGCCCAGCTCCCGCGCCACGAACTCGACCGACTCGCGGTCCTGGTCCGGCCCGCCCGACTCGTGACCGTTGTACCGCCACACCCGCAGCTCCTTCGGGCCGCCCCACGCGCGGTGGGCCGCCACGACGGTCGACGGCGGCACGACCACGTCCATCAGGGCGACCGAGAACCGCGCGGGGGCCCGGCCGCGCCGCGCCAGCCCGACGCCGTCGACGTAGGACAGCGTGCGCAGCACCCCGTCCTCGGCGCCGCGGTGCACCGCCAGGTACTCGACGACCTCCGCGTACGGCTTGCTGTCGGTGATCCCGATCGCGCGGGCGATGTCGCACAGGAACGGGACGTCCGCCACGACGGCCGACACGTCCGCGAGCGCCCCGGCGGCGATCGCCATCGCGGCGCCCTGGCTGCCGCCGACCACCGCGACCCGGTCCCGGTCCACCCCGGGCAGGGCGCGGGCCGCGTCGACCGCGCGCACCGCGTCGGTGAGCAGCCGCCGGTAGTAGTAGGTCTCCGGGTCGTCGATCCCCCGGGTCATGACGCCGGGCGCCTGCGGGCCGGTGCCCCACGGGTCCGGCGTGTCGCCGCGGCTCCAGCCGGAGCCCTGCCCGCGGGTGTCCATCTGCAGGTGCGCGAAGCCGGCGGACGCCCACAGCAGGTTCTCCGTCGGGGCGCCGCGGCCGCCGCCGTAGCCGACGTACTGCACGACGACCGGCAGCGGCCCCGTGACGCCGGCGGGACGGCGGTACCAGGCCCGCACCGGGTCGCCGGCGAAGCCCGGGAACGTCACGTCCCACACGTCCAGCGTGGTCAGGGGCGTGGGCTCGGCCACCAGCGTCGGGGCGGCGTCGTGCCGGCGGGCGTCCGCGAGCGTGCGCGCCCAGAAGGCGTCGAGGTCGGCGGGCTCGACGAGCGCGCTCGCGTGCTCCCAGAGCGCGGGCTCGGGCAGGTCCTGGAGCAACGGGGTCTCCTGTCGGGGGGTGCGTCAGTGCACGGGCGAATATGCCACGGACCGGACGTGCGCCACCGTCGTCGTCGCCCGTCCGGCGCTGGTCGCCAGCACGCCGGCCCACAGCCCGAGGAACCCGCCTGTCGCCACGCTGTCGAGCGTGCGGGCGTCCGCCGTCGCGACGAGGGCGGGCGCGTCGTCCCCGGCGGCGGCGAGCAGCCGCAGGTCCGGCCCGCGGGCCTCGAGCACCAGCGTCAGGTCCGGGCCCGCGGGCGCGCCGAGGGCGACCTCGCCGAGCACCCGCCGGGGAGCACCGCCCTGCACGTGCACCACCCGGGCGACGCGGCCGCCGGCCTCGGCGGTCACCGCCAGCCGGACGTGGTCCCGCTCGGACTGCCGCACGGCCAGGGCCACCTCCTCCCCGTCGGCGAGCTCGGCGGCGACCCGCAGCACGAGGTCCGCGTCGGGGTGCTCCAGCCGCAGGCCGAGGAAGGCCGGCACGTCGAGGTCCGCCAGGGTCGCGGGGCGCAGCGGCAGGTCCCAGCCGTCGCCGGCCGGCGTCGCGACGTCCTCCGGCAGCGCCCGCACGCCGGTCCACCGGAGGTCGGCCGGCGCCACCGGCCCGGACTGCCGGCCGGAGACCACCCGGTCGCCGGGCCAGCCGGGGACGTCCGGGACGTCCACCACCGGCGGGATCCGGCCGACGCCGGGCGCGAGCACGGGCCAGCCGTCCTCCCACGCCACGGGCACCAGGAACGTCTCGCGGCCCAGCGGGTAGTGGTACCCGCCGGAGGTGCGCATGGCGAGCAGCACGGCCCACCAGGACCCGTCGGGCGCCTCGACCAGGTCGGCGTGCCCGGCGGCCACGACGTCGATGCCGCGGCCCAGGTGCCGGTGGGTCAGCACCGGGTTCGACGGGTTGCCCCGGTACGGCCCGGTGATCGCGTCGGCACGGGCGACGCACACCGCGTGGTGCACCTCGGTCCCGCCCTCGGCCGCCACGAGCAGGTACCCGCCGTCGACCCGGTACAGGTGCGGCCCCTCGGCCCACACCGCGCCGCGGACGGCCCCGGTCCAGATCACGTGCTCCGGGCCGACGAGCTCGCGCGCCACCGGGTCGAGCTCGCGGAGCCAGACCTCGGTCTGCCCCGGCCACTCCGGCTCGCGCGCCGGCCGGGTGGCGAGCACCCAGGCCCGGCCGTCGTCGTCGAAGAACAGCGACGGGTCGATGCCGTCGCCGCCGAGCCACGCGGGCTCGGACCACGGCCCGGCGGGGTCGGCCGCCGTCACCAGGAAGTGCCCGAGCCCGGCGCGCCGCTCGTCGGCCGCCCGGCCGTCGGCCCGCTGGTCCACCAGCGTGCACACCACCCAGAACAGCCCGTCGTGGTGCCGGATCGTCGGCGCGTACAGCCCGCTGGACGACGGCAGCCCGGCCATGTCGAGCTGCCGCCGCACCGCGTGCCCGACCGGCTCCCAGTGCGCGAGGTCGCGGCTGCGGAACACGGGCAGGCCGGGCAGGTACTCGAAGGTCGACGTCACCAGGTAGTAGTCGTCGCCGACCCGGCACACCGACGGGTCGGGGTGGCAGCCCGGGAGCACCGGGTTGGCGGCAGCCGTCACGGGGCGGTGACCTTCACCTCGACCACGCGCGGGTCGGCGGCGGTGACCTCGTGCACGCCGCCCGTGACCGTCAGCACCCGGCGCTCCGTGGCGGTGCCGGGGACCTCGCGCTCGGCGCGCCCGCGGGCCATCCGGATCGCGCCGTTGGTCGTGCCGGCCACCTCGGAGGACCGCGGCGCGGCCTCCGCGTGCGACCCGACCCAGACCTGCACGTCGCCGGGCTCGACGACCCGGACCAGCCGGCGGTCGGCGAACGCCAGCCGCGTCGTCGGCACCCCGAAGGTCACGCGGCGCGACTCCCCCGGCGCCAGGTCGACCCGCGCGTAGCCCAGCAGCTGCACGACCGGGCGGGTGACCGTCGCGACCGGGTCGTGCGCGTAGAGCTGCACGGTCTCGGTGCCCGCGACCGCGCCGACGTTCGTCACCGTCACCGCGGCCTCGAACGAGCCCGCGGAGTCGACCGACGGGTCCACCGCGAGGTCGCCGTACGCGAACTCGGTGTAGCCGAGGCCGAACCCGAACGGCCGGACCGGGGTCGGGTCGGTCGACGTGACGTCCGACGGCCCGCCGAGCACCGGGTGCAGGTAGCGGTAGGGCTGGGTGCCCGCCGACCGCGGCAGCGACACCGGGAGCCGGCCGGACGGGTTGACCGCGCCGGTCAGCACGTCGGCGATCGCGTCGCCGCCGCCCTCGCCCGGGAAGAACGCCTGCAGGACCGCGGCCGGGCGCGGGCCCTCGCCGTCGAGCGCCCAGCCGATCGCGTACGGGCGCCCGGTGAGCAGCACCAGGACGACGGGGGTGCCGGTCGCGACCAGCTCCTCGACCAGCTGCCGCTGCACGCCCGGCAGCTCGAGGGAGTCGGCGTCGTTGCCCTCGCCGACCGTGCCGCGGCCGAACAGGCCCGCCTGGTCGCCGACCACCACGACCGCCACGTCGGCGCCGGTGACGGCGTCGACCGCCTCGGCGAACCCCGAGGTGTCGTCGCCCTCCACCGCGCAGCCCGCGGCGTGCACGACCTCCGCGGTGCCCGCGAGCGCCGCGTCCAGCGCCTCGCCGACGCTGCGGATCTCGAACCCGAGCGGCAGGCCCGGGTGGTGCGCGAGCACGTGGTTCGCGAACGAGTAGCAGCCCATCAGGGCCTCGGGGCGGTCGGCGTTCGGGCCGACGACGGCCACCCGCCGCGGCGCGGCGAGCGGCAGCACGCCGTCGTTGGCCAGCAGCACCACCGACTCCTGCGCGAGCCGCCGGGCGATCTCCCGCTGCCGCGGGGAGTCCAGGTCGACCTCGGTGGGCGGACCGGCGGCGAACGCGTCCGGGTCCAGCAGCCCGAGCTCCTCCTTCTGCGCCAGCACGCGCAGCACCGCGCGGTCCACCAGGCGCTCGTCCGTCAGGCCGGCGCGCAGCCGCTCCGCGAGCGGCTCCAGGTAGGCGTCGCCGGTCGGCAGCTCGACGTCGATGCCGGCCTCCAGTGCCTGCGCGGCGGCCTCGCCGCGGTCGGCGGCGACCCGGTGCATCACCTCGAGGAACGCCACCGCGAAGTAGTCGGCGACGACGACGCCGTCGAAGCCCCACTGCTCGCGCAGCACGCCGGTCAGGTGCTCGACGCTCCCCGCCATCGGCACGCCGTCCACGTCGACGTAGGCGTTCATGACCGAGCGGGCGCCGCCGTCACGGACGGCCATCTCGAACGGCGGCAGGTACACGTCCAGCAGCTCGCGCGGCCCGGCGCTCACCGGGGCGTGGTTCCGGCCGGCGGTCGAGGCGGAGTACCCCGCGAAGTGCTTGAGCGTGGCGTGCACCCCCGCCTCCTGCAGGCCGCGCACGTAGGCGGTGCCGATCGTGCCGACCAGGTACGGGTCCTCGCCGATGCACTCGTCGACGCGGCCCCACCGGGCGTCGCCGACCACGTCCAGCACGGGCGCCAGGCCCTGGTGGATGCCGATCTCCCGCATCGAGTCGCCCATCGCGCGGGCCGCCTCGTGCACCAGGTCCGGGTCGAACGACGCGCCCCACGCCAGCGGCGTCGGGTAGGTGGCGGCCTGCCACGCGGCCAGGCCGGTCAGGCACTCCTCGTGCACCAGCGCCGGGATGCCGAGCCGGGTCTCGCGCTGCAGGCGGCGCTGCTCCGACCACAGCCAGGCCGCGCGCTCCACCGGGTCGACCGGCCGGGTGCCGTACACCCGGGTGTAGTGCCCGAGGCCGTGCCGGGTGATCTCCGGCAGCTGCCCGGAGTCCTTCTGGCCCGCGGCCATCTCGGACTGCATCGGGGCGACCGTGCCGTTCTGGTCGAGCCAGTAGCCGACCAGCTGGGCCAGCTTCTCCTCGAGCGTCATCCGGGCGTGCAGGTCGCGCACCCGGTCGGAGACGACGGGCATCGCGCGGACGGGCGCCGGGGCCGCGGCCGGGGCGTCGGGGCGGGCGGGGGCGGGCGCCGCAGCCGGGGCGGCGGTGCCGGTGAGGTCGGACACGCGGGGGTGCTCCTGTTCGAGGACGAGCGGGTGGCGGGCTCGGGTGCCGCGGCGGCGCGCAGGCCGCCGCGGCACCGGCCTCAGCCCTTGACGGCGCCGGTGAGCCCGCCCACGATCCGCCGCTCGAAGAGCGAGAAGAAGATCAGCGCGGGGATCATCGACAGCGACGTGAACGCCAGCACCCGGGCGGTGTCGACGGAGTACTGCGAGGCGAACGCCTGGACGCCGAGCGGCAGCGTGTACTGCCCCTCGTCGTTCAGGATGAACAGCGGCAGCATGTAGCTGTTCCAGCTCGCGACGAACGCGAGGATGCCGACGGTCACCACGCCCGGGACCGACAGCGGCACCACCATCCGGAAGAAGAACCCGAGCCGGCTCGCGCCGTCGATGGCCGCCGCCTCCTCGAGCTCCTTCGGGATGGCCCGCAGGAACGGCACCAGGATGATGATCGTCACCGGCAGCGCGAACGCGATCTGCGGCAGGATGATGCCGGCCAGGCTGTTCATCAGCCCGAGCTGGCGGATCATGATGTACAGCGGCGTGATCGCGACCGTCATCGGGAACATCAGGCCCGCCGCGAACAGCGAGTACATCGCCCCTCGCCCGGAGAACTGGTACCGCGCCAGCACGAAGCTCGCCATGACCCCGAGCACCACGACGCCGATCGTCGTCGCGATGCCGCAGATCGCCGAGTTCAGGAACTGCTGCCAGAACAGCGAGCTGGACAGGACGTCGACGTAGTTGCCGAACTCCCACGTCGTCGGGAAGCCCGACGGGTCGAGCGTGATCTGCGAGTTCGTCCGCAGGCCGCCCAGCACGATGTAGGCGACCGGCGCGATGCAGACGCCGACCAGGAGCCAGGCGACGACGTAGACCAGCGGGTTGACGCGCTCGAGCGAGCGGCCGGGCCGGCGGCGGCGCGGCTCGGGGCGCGAGGCCGGCAGCGGCGGCGTCTGGACGGCGGTGGCAGCCATCACTTCTTCCTCTCGGTGAGCGCGCCCTCGGTGTCCCGGCGCAGCACGAAGCGCTGGTACGTCAGCGCGATCACCAGCGAGATCAGGAACAGCACGACCGCGACGGCGTTGCCGAAACCGTAGTTCCCGGCCAGGCGGCCGTTGGACACCATGTAGGTGGCCATGGTCGACGTCCCGGCCGTGGCGGAGACGTACTGGCCCCAGATGATGTAGACGAGGTCGAACAGCTGGAGCGAGCCGATGATGGACAGGAACGCCCAGATCCGGATCGTCGGGCCGAGCAGCGGCAGCGTGATCGAGCGCTGCGCCTGCCAGTAGGAGGCGCCGTCGATCGCCGCGGCCTCGTGCAGCTCCTCGGGGATCGACTGCAGGCCGGCGAGGAACAGGATCACCGCGAAGCCGATGTACTTCCACGTGATGATGATCATCAGCGACCAGATGGCGATCTTCGGGTCGGACAGCCAGTCGGCGGTGAGGGACCCGAGCCCGATCTTCTCGAGCAGGCTGTTCACCGCGCCCGTGGTCTGGAGCATGAGGCTCCAGCCGGTGCCGACGATGACCTCGGAGATCACGTAGGGCACGAAGATCAGCACGCGGATCAGCGACCGGCCGCGGATCTTGCGGTTCAGCAGCAGCGCGAGGATCACGGCCGCGGGCCCCTGCAGGACCAGGGACATCACGACGATGAACCCGTTGTGCCGGAGCGCGTCGTGGAACGTCGGGTCCTTCAGGATGGCGACGTAGTTGTCCAGCCCGACGAAGTCGGTCGGCGGGCCGAAGCCCTTCCACTTGAAGAAGCCGTAGTACGCCGCCATCACCACGGGGAAGATGACGAACGCCAGGAAGATCAGGATGGCCGGTCCGGTCAGGATGCCGATCTCGAGCCGCTGACGCCAGCTCCCGCGCCGCCGGCGCGGGCGGGGCGCCGGGGACGGTGCCGCGACGGCACCGCCCCCGGCCGCCGAGCGACCCTCGGGCGACGAGATGACCAGCGGGCTCACGCCCTGCGAGTCGCTCATGGTCGTGCTACTCCTTGGCCGCCGCGGCGTTGACAGTCTCGACGATCTTGTCGGGGCTGCCGCTGCCGGCGAGCATCTCGACGACGCTGGTGTTGAGCGCGTTGCCGACGTTCTGGCCGAACAGGGTGTCCAGCCAGACCGTGACGTAGGCCGCGTCGTTGTAGGAGGCCAGGACCTCCTGCAGGGCCGGGTCGGTGACGACCGACTGGGCGTCCTTGCTGGCCGGCAGCGTGACGAACGCCTCGGCGTAGCCCTCCTGGTTGTCCTTCTCCGCGATGAAGTTCAGGAAGTCGGCGCACTCCTTCGGCGCGTCCACGTAGCAGGAGAAGCCGTCGACGCCGCCCATCATCGCGGTCGGGTCGCCCTCACCGCCGTCCACGGCCGGGAACGGGAACCAGCCGAGGTCGGGCAGCGGCTCCTGGTCCGGGGTCAGGCTCGCGATGACGCCCGGGTCCCAGGCGCCCATGAGCTCCATCGCGGCCTGGTGGTTGGCGACGAGGCCCGCCGAGGAGCCGGCGCCCTGCTGGGCGGTGGTCGTCAGGTAGCCGTCGTTGAACGGCTCCGTCGCGGCGAAGTCCTGCAGGTCCTGGCCCGCCTTCGTCCAGCACGCGTCGTCGAAGGACATGTCCTTGGCGGCCTGCGTCATGGTGTCCTGCGAGCACTCGCGCAGGGCGAAGAAGTAGTACCAGTGCGCGGCCGGCCAGGCGTCCTTGGCGCCCAGCGCGATCGGCTGGATGCCCGCGGCCTTGAGCTTGTCGACCGCGGCGCTGAGCTCGTCGACCGTCGTCGGGGTCTCCGTGATGCCGGCCTGCGCGAACAGGTCCTTGCTGTAGTAGATGCCGCCGGGGAGCACGGCGGTCGGGACGCCGTAGACGGAGCCGTCGACGGAGAACGCCGCCAGCGAGGCCTCGCCGAGCGCGTCGCGGGTCTCCTGGGTCAGGGCGTCGGAGAGGTCCATCGCCTGGCCCGCCTCGACGACGTCGGCCAGCTTGCCGCCGCCGCGCGCCATGAAGATGTCCGGCGCGTCGCCCGAGTTCAGGGCGGTCTGGAGCTTGCCGTCCATGTCCTCGTTCTGGATGGACTGGATGTTGATGGTGACGCCCGGGTTGGCGTCCTCGAACGCCGCGACGGTGTCCTCCCAGTAGGCCTTGCCGTCGCCCGTCGTCGAGTTGTGCCAGAACGTCATCGTGACGTCGCCGTCACCGTCCCCGCCGCCCGAGCCCGAGTCGCCGCCGCCGCAGGCGGCGAGGGTCATGGCTGCCACGATCGCCGCGGCCGTGACCGCCAGCGTCTTGCGTGCCTTCATGATCTGCCCTCTTCGTTGAGTTGACCGTGGTCCTCCCCGCCGGGGCCGGACCGGTTCGCCGTCGGCGGGTGACCGCCGTGCGTCGTGCTCCGCGAAGCCCGTCCCCCGCGGCTGTGCCGGGGCCGGACCTGCTCGTCATCACTGACTGCACGAGGGACTCTGGCAGCCGCCGGAGCAGCGTGTCAACCGTTGTCGATAACGTTTTAGCAACCTAAGATCACGGCCATGGCACGCCGGGTGACGATCACGGACGTCGCCCGCGAGGCCGGGGTCTCCGTGGCGACCGTCTCGAAGGTGATCAACCAGCGGGACGGCATCGCGGCCGGCACCGCGACGCACGTGCGCGCCGTCGTGGACCGGCTCGGCTACGAGTCGAGCATCGTCGCGCGCGGCCTGCGCTCGCACCGCACCGGCGTCGTCGGGGTGCTGGTCGCCGAGTTCGAGCCGTTCAGCGCCGAGATCCTCAAGGGCGCCGGCGCCGCCCTGCGCGGCACCGACCACGCGCTGCTCGCCTACACCGGCGGGGGCTCCGGCCGCGCGGGCTGGGAGCACCGCTACCTCGCCCGGCTGAGCGGCACCCTCATCGACGGCGCCGTCCTCGTCACCCCCACCGTCCTGCACGCCGGCGCGTCCGTCCCGGTCGTGGCCGTCGACCCGCACGCCGGCCCCGGCGGACTGCCGACCGTCGACTCCGACAACCTGCACGGCGCCGTGCTGGCCGTGCGGCACCTGCTCGGGCTCGGGCACCGGCGGATCGGGTTCCTGGGCGGGCGCGTCGACCTGGAGTCCTCCCGGCTGCGGGAGGCCGGGTACCGCGCCGCGCTCGCCGAGGCCGGCATCCCCGTCGACCCGGCGCTCATGCACGTGGCCGAGTACCGGCGGGACGCGGCCGACGCCCCCACCGCCGCGATGCTCGCCCTGGACGACCCGCCGACCGCGCTGTTCGCCGCCAACGACCTCTCGGCGATGGGCATCCTCGACGCCGCCGCCCGCCTCGGGGTCCGGGTGCCCGCCGAGCTGTCGGTGGTCGGGTTCGACGACGTGCCGGAGGCCGCGGGGACGACACCGCCGCTCACGACCGTGCGGCAGGAGATCCAGGACCTCGGCGGCGCGGCGGTGGGGATGCTGCTGGCGCTGCTCGGGGCGGCCGAGCCCGCCGGCGGTGCCGGGGCCGGCGCGGGGCAGCACCTGCGGCTGCCGACGCACCTAGTGGTCCGCGGCAGCACGGCGGTCCCCCGCCGCCGCTGACGCCCGCGCCGCGCGCGCCCCGCG
>NZ_SZYE01000103.1 GCF_005239125.1 Cellulomonas hominis
CCGCCACCGGTCCCGCCGTCCCGCTCCGCGCCCGCGGGGCCCGCATCGCGCGGACGGGTGAATCCGCTGCTCCGGGCGGGGCGGCGCGTCACCCGGTCGGCGCCACCGGCGCGCCCGGCGGGGGCCCGGGCGACACGCCGGACGACACGCCGAAGCGTCTCGACCATCTGGACAAATCCGGCACGGCGCGACGCGCCGCACGACCTGCGGGGACGCCGCTGAGCGGCCCCGCGGGACCCTTGACACCCCCTCCCGGTTCGATAGGTTCTCGGGAGTGGTCCGGCGAAGGCGCCGATCGGTGAGCGCCCCAGGGGGCAGGACGTCCGGGCCACGTCGGGCTCCGACCAGGCCCGCGTGTTCACTAGAGAACGGGCGCCGCCCAGGCGGTGTCGTGCGGTACGAAGGACACGCGGGCCGGTCGGTCGGCTCCTGGTGCACAGGCGCTCGCGCCGCCGTGGTCCTGCGCGGCACCGACCGGACAGGTCGGTGCCGTACCCTGGCGCGGTGCCGCTCCGTGACCCCTCCCGCTGGTGGAGCGCGGTCCTGGCGGTCCTCGGCGGCCTGCTGACCTGGACCGCGTTCCCGGACCTCGGCCGGTGGTACGCCGCCGCGCCGGGCGTCGCCCTGCTGTTCCTCGCGATGCGGCGTGACAGCGCCCGGTGGAACGCCCTCGTCGGCTGGCTGTGGGGCCTGGCGTTCTTCGTGCCGCTGCTCACCTGGGCGGACGTCGCGGTCGGCGCGGTGCCGTGGATCGCGCTCTCGGTGGCGGAGGCGGGCTTCGTCGCCCTGTTCGGCGCCGCGTGGTCCTGGGCCCGCCGCGGGGAGGCGGTGTGGCGGCGTGCATCGCTGCAGCTCGTGGTGTTCACCGTGCTGTGGGTGGCGGTCGAGGAGCTGCGGGGGATGTGGCCCTTCGGCGGGTTCCCCTGGGGCCGGCTGGCGTTCTCGCAGGCGGACTCCCCGGCGCTCGCCCTCGCGCGGCTGGGCGGGGCGCCGCTCGTGTCCGCGGCCGTGGCCGCGGCGGGCGCCGCCCTCGCCCTCGCGTGGCTGGCCGCGCGCCGGTTCGCGCTGCTGCCGCTGCTCGGCCGGGTCGGCGTCGCGGTGGCCCTGGTGGTCGCCGGTCTCCTCGTGCCGACGAACACCCGCGCCGAGGACGGCCACCTGACGGTCGGCGCCGTGCAGGGCAACGTGTCCCGGCCCGGGCTGCACGCGTTCGACACCCGCCGCGAGGTGCTCGACAACCACCTGGCGGGCACGTACGCGCTGCTCGACCAGGTCGAGCCCGGCGACCTCGACCTCGTGCTCTGGCCCGAGAACGGCACCGACATCGACCCCGAGGTGGACGGCCAGGCCGCCGCGGACATCGACGCCGCCGCCCGGGCCGTCGGTGCGCCGATGCTCATCGGCACCATCCAGTACCCGGAGTCGGGCGGCCGGTACAACACGTCGCTGCTGTGGGAGCCCGGCGTCGGTCCGGTGGCCTCGTACTCCAAGCAGCGCCCGGCGCCGTTCGCCGAGTACATCCCGCTGCGGGACCTCGTCCGGCCGTTCTCGTCCGCCGTCGACCTGGTGCAGAACGACATGCTCGCGGGGACGGAGCCCGGCGTGGTGCCGCTCGAGTCCGAGCGCCTCGGCCGCACGGTGCAGATCGGCGACGTCATCTGCTTCGAGGTCGCGTACGACGGCATCGTCCGCGAGGCCGTCCGCGAGGGCGCCGAGGTGCTGGTCGTGCAGACCAACAACGCCTCGTTCGGGTTCTCCGCCGAGTCCACGCAGCAGCTCGCGATGGCCAGGCTGCGCGCGGTCGAGCTCGGCCGGGCGACGGTCCAGGTCAGCACGGTCGGGGTCAGCGCCGTCATCGCGCCGAACGGCGCCGTCGCGCAGGACACGGAGCTGTTCACCCCCGACCAGCTCGTGGCCCGGCTGCCGCTGCGCCAGTCGCTGACGCCCGCCGCCGCCCTCGGGGGCTGGCCGAGCGGTGTCGTCGGGGCGCTGGCGCTCGTGATGACCGCCGCCGGCGCGGCGGGGGCGTGGCGCGTGCGCCGCGACGACCGCCCGGACGGCGCGGCGTGACCCCCGCCCGCCCCGCCCCGGCCGGCCGGGTCCTGGTCGTCGTCCCGACGTACGACGAGCGCGACAGCCTGCCGCGGGCGCTGGCGGCCCTGCGGCTGCACGTGCCGGACGCCGACGTGCTCGTGGTGGACGACGCGTCGCCGGACGGCACCGGGGAGCTGGCCGAGCGGATCGCCGCCGCCGACGCCGCGGAGCGCGGCCGCACCGCCATCCACGTGCTGCACCGCACGGGCAAGCAGGGGCTCGGCACCGCGTACGTCGCGGGGTTCCGCTGGGCGCTCGACCGGGGGTACGACGCGGTCGTGGAGATGGACGCCGACGGCTCGCACCGCGCGGAGGACCTGCCGCGGCTGCTGGACCGCGTGCCGGACGCCGAGCTCGTCATCGGCTCGCGCTGGGTCCGCGGGGGCCGCGTGGTCAACTGGCCGCTGCACCGCCAGCTGCTGTCCCGCGGCGCGAACGTGTACGCCTGGCTCGCGATGGGGCTCCCGGTGCGGGACGCCACGGCCGGGTTCCGGGTCTACCGCGCGGGCACCCTCGGCGCCCTGGCGCTGGGCGAGGTCGCGTCGCACGGGTACTGCTTCCAGATCGACATGGCCTGGCGGGTGATCAAGGCCGGCGGCCGGGTGGTCGAGGTCCCGATCACCTTCGTGGAGCGCGCGGAGGGCCGGTCGAAGATGAGCCGGTCGATCGTGGTCGAGGCGCTGGTGCTCGTCACGGTGTGGGGCGCGCAGGAACGGGCCCGCCAGCTGCGCGACCTGGTGCGCCGCGCGGCGGGCCGCCGGGGCTGACGCCGGGGATGACGACGGGCCCCGCACCCGAGGGTGCGGGGCCCGTGCACGGCCGTCCCGAGGTGCTCAGGCGCTCCGGCGCAGCTTGCCGGCGCGGAGCAGGTCGAGGCGCTCGTCGAGCAGCTCCTCGAGCTCCTTGATCGTGCGGCGCTCCAGCAGCATGTCCCAGTGGGTGCGCGGGGGCTTGGTGGCCTTCGGCTCCGGCTTGGACGCGTCGCGCAGCAGCGCCTCCTCGCCGCACCGGCACTCCCACACCACCGGGACGTCGGCCTCGACCGAGAACGGCAGGATGATCGTGTGCCCGTTCGGGCAGTCGTAGTACGCCTGGAGACGCGGCGCGAAGTCGACGCCCTCGTCCGTCTCCATGCTGTGGGACCCGATGCGCATACCGCGCAGGGACCGGTTCGACATCAGGGACCTCCGTGCCTTGACTTGCAGACGTATCGCTTGTTCGGCGGGTTCAACGTCCGGGGACCGTTCAGTGTTCCAGTCTGGCGTGAAGGTCCGGTGAACGCGCGGCGAGGGCGGCCGGGTGACCCCGCGCAGGGCCGGCGCACGACCGCGACGTCGCTGGTCAGCGCGTCGTCGCCACCGTGTCGCGTGCGTCACCCCTGCTCGCGGGGGTCAGCCGAGCGTGCTGCGGACCGCGCGCCGGACGAGCTCGGCGTCGTCCGCCCCCTCGTGCCGCCACCGCCGCTGCTGCTGCGCGCCGTTGCCGCGCCGGAGCAGCGCGTCGAGGTGCTCCCGGACCCAGGCCAGGTCGCCGGTGCGCTCGAGGGCCGGGGTCACGTGCCGCACGAGCTCGTCGACGGCCTGCGCCGCGCGCACGGGGCGGCCCGTGGCGGGGCTGACCAGGTCGCCGGTCAGCCCGGAGCGCGCGGCGCGCCAGCCGGCCACCCGCACCTCCTCCGCGCGGGGCTGCGGGCCGGGCTCGGTCGCGCCGTCCAGCGCCGTGTCGGCCAGACCGCGCACCAGGGCCCCGAGCAGCACCGCGTCCTCGGGGTCGAGGCAGACGTCCGCGACCCGCACCTCCACGGTCGGGTACCGCGCGGACAGCCGGGCGTCGAAGTACACCATCCCGGTGTCGAGGATCGTCCCGCTCTCGACCAGCGAGCGCACCGTGTCCCGGTAGGTGGCCGCGTCGCCGAACGGGGCGGTCGCGCCGGCCGTCGGCCACCGGCCCCAGACCTGCGACCGGAAGCTCTGGTACCCCGAGTCGTCGCCGCGCCAGAACGGGCTGTTCGCGGACAGCGCCAGCAGCACGGGGTTCCAGCGGCGCAGGTGGTCGACGACCCGCACGCCCTCCTCGTCGTCCGCGACCTCGACGTGCACGTGGCAGCCGCAGGTCAGCTGGTCGCGCGCGGTCTGGGCGAACTCGGTCGCGATGTCCTGCGCGCGGCGGTTCACCACGACCGTCGGCTCGACGTCCCGCGGCGACGTCGCGAGGGCCGCGATCCGGGCGCCCGCGTGCTGCGCCGAGGAGTCGGCGCGCCACCGGCCCGCGCGCACCTCCTCGAGCAGCGCCCCGAGGTCGGTGCACGGGTGCGTCGACGTCTCCACCTGCTCCTGGGCGAACTCCTTCTCCAGGTTGCCGCCCGGCTCGCCCGCGTCGTCCCCGTCGCCCTGCGACGAGGCGTGCTGCAGCACGGCGGCCGCGACCGCCCGCGGCGAGCCGTCCTCCGCGACGAGCAGGAACTCTTCCTCCACACCGATCGTCCTCACGCGGGAAGTCTGACCGCCGTGCTCGCATCTGTCCTGCTGAGCGGCCTGCCCGGTGCGGTGGCGTCGTGGTCAGTGCGGGTCGGTGGCCCGGCCGTCGAGCCAGAGGGTCGCCGACTCGTCCCGGTGGGTGCCGGTGGACCCGACGTGCTTCGTGCCGATCTGCGGGCCGTTCCTGATCACGTGCACGAGCGCCATCGCGTGCCCGCGGCCCAGGCCGTAGTCCTCGGCCAGCCAGGCGACGATCGCGGCCGCCTTCACGTCGTCGGCCGCGAGACCCCGGGCGGTCGCCTCGTCGACCAGGGCGCGGGGGGTCCTGCCGGTCTTCTGCTCGATCGCGTCGAGGTAGGCCTGGAACGACATCGGTCGCGTCCTCTCGGTCCGGCGGGGTGCCGGGGCCGAGTGTGCCAGCGGGGCTCGCGCCGCCCGCGCGGACGCGCCGGCCGCCGCGGGAGGACCGGTGCGGCAGACTCGTCCGGTGCCCGCCGTCCGCCCTCGTCCTCGACCGGGTGGCGCGTCCGGTCCGCTGCTGGTGCTCGTCGGCCCGGCCGCCTGCGGGAAGTCGACGGCGGGCGAGGCGGCCGCGCGCCTCCTCGGCGTGCCGTTCGTGGACGCGGACGCGGTCGGCGAGCGGTACTACCGCGAGGTCGGCTGGGACCTGGACCGGCTCGTCGACCGCGTGGCGGAGGTGGGACGGCTCGCCGCCGAGCGCGAGTGGGAGCCCGCCCGCGCGCACGCCGTCGGGCGGCTGGTCGCGGACCACCCCGGCGCCGTCGTCGCCCTCGGGGCGGGCCACACCACGTACGAGGACCCGGCCCACCGGGAGGCGGTCCGCGCCGCGCTCGCGACGGCCGGTGCCGTGGTCCTGCTGCTGCCGGCCGCCGGACGCGACGACGCGCTGCGGGTGCTGCGGGCGCGGGCGGTCGCGACGAAGGGCACCGACTGGGTCCGGGACGGTCACGACTTCCTGGCCGGGTGGCTCGACGACCCCGGGGTCCGTGCGCTGGCGACCGACGTGCTGGTGACGGGTGACGAGCAGCCCGCACGCACGGCCGAACGGGTGGCGGCGACGGCCCCGCCGGGCGGGCGCTGACGGGAGGTCGGCCCGTTCGCGCCCCCGGCCACCGCTCAGTCCTCCGGGACCCACTCCAGCAGGTCGCCCGGCTGGCAGTCGAGCACCCGGCACATCGCCTCCAGGGTGCTGAACCGCACGGCCTTGGCCCGGCCGTTCTTCAGCACGGCCACGTTCGCGGGGGTGAGCCCGACGCGCTCGGCGAACTCCCCGACGCTCATCTTGCGGCGGGCGAGCTCGACGTCGATGCGGACGACGATCGGCATCAGATCACCGCGTCCAGGTCGGTGCGCAGGGCCGTGGCCTGGCGCAGCAGCGCCCGCAGGACCAGCAGCACCAGGGCGACCACGGTGACGACGGCGGTGGCGAGGAAGAGCAGCATCGGCAGGCCGGGGTCGTCGGCGTGCAGGCCGACCCAGACGAGCACGCCGACCAGCACGAGCCAGCCCGCGGCGACCGCCCAGACGATCGCGTCGACCCAGCCGAGCGACGCCTCGGTGAAGATGCGGTCGCGGCGCACCAGGGTCAGCAGCCGCCAGGTGGCGACGATCACGACCTGCACGCACAGGACCCAGAAGATCGTGATCACGGTGGCGGGCCAGCGCAGGGCGGCGTCCTCGGGGTTCTGCTCGGCGAGGTACCGGAACTGCCCGGGCAGGGACAGGGTCTGGAACACGACCAGGATCCCGAACAGCACGACGAGGGCGAGGCGGAGCAGGGCGGTGGCCCAGCGGTCGACGGTCATGGGATCGAGGATCGCTCGTAATCTATCGAAAAGCAATAGGTGTGCGCAGCCCGCACCGCGCCCGCCCACGGGGAGCACGGAATCCGCCCACACCACTCGCCGCCGCGCGTAGGTTGCGGGCATGGCCCGCGAGCACGCGATGCAGGAGGTCGAGCTCGACGCGCCCGGGGCGGCGGGCGGGCCCGGCCCCGGCGGCGCGGCTGCCGAGGACGCCGCACACCGCGCCCGCCGGCGCGCCCTGATCCGCTGGTGGCCCGTGGCGGTCCTGGTGGTCGGGGCCGTGGTCGCGGTGCAGGTGGTCCAGGACGCGCGGGAGCGGGACCGGGTCGCGGCGGCGCGGGAGGTGCCGGGCGTGGTCCGGTACGACGTGGGACCCGACCTGCCGACGACACCCGTCGACGCCGCCCTGACCGTCCCGCTCGGCGGGACCGGCATCGCCGCCGGCGACCTCCGCGTCGCGGCGGAGCCGGTCGAGTTCGGGCGGCCGCGAGCGGTCACCGGCGTGGTCGAGGAGTCCGGCGCCGTCGCGTGGCGGACGGAGGTCGAGACGCAGGACGACGCCACCGCCCGGCCCACGATGCAGCCGCCCGTGTGCTGGGGGGCCGACGGCGGCACCGGCCCGGCCACCCGGGTGCGGTGCCTCGTGACCGACCGCCCCGCGACGCTCACGGGTGGGGGCGGGTGGCGGGAGGACCCGTCCACCCGCAGCCGGCTCCTGACGCTCGACGCCGGCACCGGGGCCGTCCTGCACCAGCGGGACGTCGCCCCGCAGACCTCCGTCGTCGCCGACGCGGAGCTGGCGGTCCTGGGGCAGGTGACCGCGGACGGCGTCGTCCGCGTCACGGCCGAGGACGTCGCCTCCGAGGCGGTCGTCTGGTCGACGGAGCTGGGCGGCCTGCCGGGGGTCGATCCCGTGTTCGACCCCCGCCTCGACCTCGGCGACGAGCGCGTCACGGTGTGGACGGGCGGGCGGGTGCAGGTCTTGGGACGGGCCGACGGTGCGCGCCTGGCCGAGGGCATCCAGGTCTGGACCGGCCGGGACGGCGGCCTGCTGGTGCAGGACGGCGACCCGGGCTCGGTGCGGCTCGCCGGTCACGACGGCACGGGGACGCGGATCGTGCCGGCCCTGCCTCTCGGACTCGGCGTCGACGACGGCTCGGCGCCGGGGGTCGAGCTGTTCTCCGCCGTCGTCGGGGGCGACCGCACGCTGCGCGGTGTCGACGCCGCGACCGGGGAGACGCTCTGGCAGGCCGGGCTCGACGGGTCGGTCGACAGCTGGCCGCTGCTGCTCGACGGCGTGCTGTACGGGGTCGACGCCACCGCCGCGTGGGCGGTCGACGCGCGCGACGGCCGCGAGCGGTGGCGCACGGCCCGGAGCGTCGGGGACGACGGTGCGCCCGCCCAGGACGTGTCGGGCAGCTCGCTCTCGCCCGTCACGGACGGCCGGGCGCTGCTCCTCGTCGAGCAGTCGCCGGGCAGCGAGGCGCAGCTCGTCGCGTGGTCGCTGCGGACCGGGGCGGAGCTGTGGCGGACGGCGCTGCCGCCCGAGGCCGGCGGCTGGGTGCACCCGTGGGACGGGGCGCTGTACGGCGGGGCCGAGCACCCTGTGCGCATCGGCGGCTGACCCCTGCCGGCGGCGCCGTACCGGTCCTAGGGTGGCCCCATGCCGGACGCCGAGCACGGCCCCGCGGCCCCCGAGCCGTTCACCTCGCGCACCGACCCCGCGGCGCTCGCGAACCTGCGCGCCCGGCTGCGCGCGACCCGGTGGCCGGACGTCCCCGAGGACGCGGGCTGGTCGTCCGGGGTGGACGTGGCCTGGCTCCGGGACCTGGTGCGCACCTGGGCCGAGGACTTCGACTGGCCCGCCCGGGAGGCGGAGCTGAACCGGCTGCCCCGGTACCGGGTGCGGGTCGGCGGGCTCCGGGTGCACGTGGTGCACGCCCGGGCCGTCGCCCCGGCGGGGCCGGTGCTGCCCCTGGTGCTCACCCACGGCTGGCCGGACTCGTTCTGGCGGTACTCCGAGGTCGTCGACCTGCTCGCGGACCCCGGCGCGCACGGCGCGGACCCGGCGGACGCCTTCGACGTGGTCGTCCCCGACATGCCGGGGTTCGGCTACTCCGACCGGCCCGCGCAGGCCCTGGACTCGATCGCGGTCGCCGGGCTCTGGACCGAGCTGATGACGGCGCTCGGCCACGACAGGTTCGGCGCGGCGGGCGGCGACATCGGCAGCCACGTCACCCGGTACCTCGCGCTCGACCACCCCGACCGGGTCGTCGCCGTGCACCGGACGGACGCGGGCGTGCCCCGGCCGCAGGCCGACCCCGCGACCCTCACCCCGCAGGAGCGGGCCTGGCTGGACGACGTCGCCGGGTGGGTCGCGACCGAGGGGGCGTACGCGATCCTGCACCGGACCAAGCCGCAGACGCAGGCGGTCGGCCTGACCGACTCGCCCGCGGGCCTCGCGGCCTGGGTGGGGGAGAAGCTCCGGGCCTGGAGCGGCGGCGGCGGCGACCCCGAGGGCTCGCTCACCCGGGACCAGATCCTCACGAACCTCACGATCTACTGGCTCACCGGGACCATCGGGTCCTCGATGCGGATGTACCGGGCCAACGCCGCGATCCCGCCTGAGCAGCTGGCCCGCCGCGTCGAGGTGCCGTCGGGGTTCTCGATCTTCGCCGGCGACGTCCTGAGGCCGCCGCGCGCGTGGCTGGAGCGGACCGCCCACGCGGTGCGCATCACCGAGCCGCCCCGCGGCGGGCACTTCGCGCCGATCGAGGAGCCCGAGGCCTACGCCCGCGAGCTGCGGGACTTCTTCCGGCCCTACCGCGCGGCGCTCGCGGACTGATCGGGGCGGCACGCGGCACGCACGCCGTGAGGTCCTTGCGCGCCGTCGCGCGGCCGGTCAGGCTGGACCGCCACCTCCCGTCCACGTCCGCCCCCGACCCACCAGGGAGACCCGATGCCGACGTCGCACGTCGCCGACAGCCACGACCTCATCCGGGTCCGGGGCGCGCGGGAGAACAACCTCAAGGACGTCGACGTCGAGATCCCGAAGCGCCGGCTCACGGCGTTCACCGGGGTGTCGGGCTCGGGCAAGAGCTCGCTGGTGTTCGCGACGATCGCCGCCGAGTCGCAGCGGATGATCAACGAGACGTACAGCGCCTTCGTGCAGGGGTTCATGCCGACCCTCGCGCGCCCGGACGTCGACGTCCTCGACGGGCTCACCACCGCGATCATCGTCGACCAGGAGCGGATGGGGGCGAACCCGCGGTCCACCGTCGGCACCGTGACCGACGCCAACGCCATGCTGCGGATCGTGTTCAGCCGCCTCGGGCAGCCGCACATCGGCTCGCCCCAGGCGTTCTCCTTCAACGTCGCCTCGGTCAGCGGTGCCGGGGCCGTGACGTTCGAGAAGGGCGGCGTGCCGACCAGGGAGCGCCGGGAGTTCAGCGTCACCGGCGGCATGTGCCCCCGGTGCGAGGGCCGGGGTGACGTCCAGGACTTCGACCTGACCCAGCTCTACGACGCGGACAAGTCGCTGGCGGGCGGCGCGCTCACCGTGCCCGGCTACACGATGGACGGCTGGTACGGGCGGATCTTCGCCGGCAGCGGGTTCTTCGACATGGACAAGCCGATCCGCGACTTCACGAAGCGGGAGCTGGCCGACCTGCTGCACAAGGAGCCGACGAAGATCAAGGTCGAGGGCATCAACCTCACCTACGAGGGCATCATCCCGAAGATCCGGAAGTCGATGCTCGCCAAGGACGTCGACGCGATGCAGCCGCACATCCGCGCGTTCGTCGAGCGCGCCGTCACGTTCACCACCTGCCCCGAGTGCGGCGGCACCCGGCTCAACGAGGGCGCGCGGTCGTCGAAGATCCGCGGGATCAGCATCGCGGACGCGTGCGCCATGCAGATCAGCGACCTGGCGGCCTGGGTGCGGGGGCTCGACGAGCCGTCGGTGGCGCCGCTCCTCGAGGCCCTCGGGGAGACGCTGGACTCGTTCGTGGAGATCGGTCTCGGCTACCTGTCGCTCGACCGGCCCTCGGGGACGCTGTCCGGCGGGGAGGCGCAGCGCACCAAGATGATCCGGCACCTCGGGTCGTCGCTCACCGACGTGACGTACGTGTTCGACGAGCCGACCATCGGCCTGCACCCGCACGACATCCAGCGCATGAACGAGCTGCTGCTCCGGCTGCGGGACAAGGGCAACACGGTGCTGGTGGTGGAGCACAAGCCCGAGGCCATCGCCGTCGCGGACCACGTGGTCGACCTCGGCCCGGGCGCCGGTACCGGCGGCGGCCGCATCGTGTTCCAGGGCACGGTCGAGGAGCTGCGGCGCAGCGGCACGCTCACGGGGCGGCACCTCGACGACCGGGCCGCGCTCAAGCCCGCGGTCCGCACACGGACCGGCGTGCTCGAGGTGCGGGGCGCGTCGTCGCACAACCTCGTGGACGTCGACGTCGACCTGCCGCTCGGCGTGCTCACCGTCGTCACCGGCGTGGCCGGGTCGGGGAAGTCGTCGCTGATCCACGGGTCGGTGTCGAAGCGGGACGGCGTCGTGGCCATCGACCAGGGCGCGATCCGCGGCTCCCGGCGCAGCAACCCCGCCACCTACACCGGCCTGCTGGAGCCCGTCCGGAAGGCGTTCGCGAAGGCGAACGGCGTGAAGCCGGCCCTGTTCTCCGCGAACTCCGCCGGCGCGTGCCCGACCTGCAACGGCGCCGGCGTCGTCTACACCGACCTCGGGATGATGGCCGGGGTCGCGACCACCTGCGAGGAGTGCGAGGGCCGGCGGTTCCAGGCGTCCGTGCTGGAGTACACGCTGGGCGGCAAGGACATCAGCCAGGTGCTCGCGATGTCGGTCACCGAGGCCGAGGCGTTCTTCGGCGAGGGCGACGCGCGGACCCCGGCGGCGCACGCGGTGCTCGACCGGCTCGCCGACGTGGGGCTGGGGTACCTCAGCCTCGGCCAGCCGCTCACCACGCTGTCGGGCGGCGAGCGGCAGCGGCTGAAGCTCGCGACGCACATGGGGGAGAAGGGCGGCGTGCTCGTGCTCGACGAGCCGACCACCGGCCTGCACCTGGCGGACGTCGAGCAGCTGCTCGCGCTGCTCGACCGGCTGGTCGACTCCGGGAAGTCCGTCATCGTGATCGAGCACCACCAGGCCGTCATGGCGCACGCCGACTGGATCGTCGACCTCGGCCCGGGTGCGGGGCACGACGGCGGCCGGGTGGTCTTCGAGGGCACGCCGGCGGACCTGGTGGCGGCCCGTTCGACGCTCACCGGGGAGCACCTGGCGGCGTACGTGGGGGCCTGACCGGGGTCGTGCCCGTGCCGCAGCTCAGCGAGCCGGGACCGACGCGACCGCCTCGATCTCGACCAGCACGCCCGGCCGGGACTCGGGCACGGACACCACGGTGACCGCGGTGCGGCGCCGGCCCCACACCGCGGCGCTCGCCTCGTAGGCGGCCGTCGGGTCGACGCCCGCGGTGAGGAAGATCCGCAGGATCGCGACGTGGTCGGCGTCGGTGCCCGCCTCGGCGAGCACGGCCAGGACGTTGCGCAGCGCCTGCTCGGTCTGCGGGCCGAGGCCGTCGAGCAGCGTGCCGTCGGCGTCGAGGCCGTTCTGGCCGCCGACGTACAGGGTCGGGCCCGCGGGCAGCACCATCCCCTGCGCGAAGGCGGGGCTGCGCACCGTCCCGGGCGGGTCGACCGGGACCGGGCGGGCATCGGGCTGGGTGGACATCGTCGGCTCCCTCCGTCGGAGGACCCCAGCATGCCGCCGACCACTGACAGCGACCAGTGTCCCCGGGTCAGTCCCGGACCAGCACCGTCCACAGGCGGGCGATCCGGTCGTCGCGCACCTCGGCGACGTCGATGCCCCGGACCACGGGGTCCTGCCCGGGCGGGCCGAACTGCCAGCCGAGCAGAGCGAGGTCCTGCGCCCGGCGGACCGGGCCGTCCGCGGAGAACGCGAACCCGGGGGCGCCGTCGAGCAGCCCCTGGGCCTTGCGGTGCAGGGCGTCCCAGCCCCGCACCGTCTCCTCCGGGTCCGAGAACACGACGTCCGGGGTGTACGTCTCCTCGATCGCCACCCGCCGGCGTTCGGGGTCGCGCTCCCCGAAGACCCGCCGCAGGTTGGCGTCCATCAGCTCCTCGATGCGGTCGGTCACGCGCCGCCCCTCTCGTCGTGCCGGTCCGGACACGGCGCACGCTACCCGCGGCCGGCGCACCGGGGGGCGGAGCCGGACGTGACTCCGGCCCGGCGGGCCGTGGCCCCGGGCGTGCGGTCCCGGCGGTGCGGTCCCGCGGGTGCGGGCGGCGGTGCGGTGCCACGATGGCGCTGCACGGCGCCCCGTCGGACGAGGAGGACCACGTGCTGGTGCAGATCTGCGGCCTGCCCGGCTCGGGCAAGACCACGCTCGCGGCCGCGGTGGCCGACGCGGTGCCGGTCGTGGCGCTCCGGGTGGACGCCATCGAGGCGGCGATGCGCCGGTACGACGTCCCGCCGGAGCAGTCCGGCATCGCCGCGTACTCCGTGATGCACGCGGTCGCCGGCCCGCACCTGCGTCGCGGCCAGGTGGTGGTCGCCGACGCCGTCAGCCCCTCGGGCGCCGCGCGGGACGGGTGGGCCGGGACGGCGGCCGCGCACGGGGCGACGCTGCGGGTGGTCGAGGTCGTGTGCCCGGACCCCGCGGAGCACCGGCGCCGGGTCGAGACGCGCCCGGCGGACCTGCCGGGGTTCCCGCTGCCGACGTGGGACGACGTCCGGCGCACGGCGCGGGAGTACGAGCCGCGGCACGACGAGCGGCTGGTCGTGGACAGCACGCGGCCCGTCGCCGACCTGCTGCCGGAGGTGCTGGCGTACCTGGGGCTCGCGCGCTGACGGGGGCGAGCGGCCGGGGCGAAGGCGGAAATGGCGTGGCGCCGGTGGGTCCCGAGGACTAGCGTCCCCGGCTCGTGACGACATCTGCTCCGGCCGCCGGCTCCGGCGAGCGCGCCCTCGTCCTGGGCGGCGGCGGCTCGACCGGCAACGCCTGGCTGCTCGGCGTCGTGGCGGGGCTGCTCGCGGGCGGGACCGACGTGACCGGTGCCGACCTCGTGGTCGGGACGTCCGCCGCGGTCGGGCGGACCCGGGG
>NZ_SZYE01000104.1 GCF_005239125.1 Cellulomonas hominis
TCCGCGAGCGGGAGGCGCGGGCCGCCGAGGCGCACGCGCAGGCCGCGGCCGCGCTCGACGACGCCGCGGCGCGGCTGCGCGGCGCCCGTGACCACGGCCGGACGGCGCTCGCGGGCTCGGCAGGGCGCGTCGCCGACAACGCGGCGCGGGTCCGGCTCGCCGCCCTGCTCGTGGAGCTCCCCGCGACGGAGCCCGACCCCGACCTGCCGCGCGCCGAGGCGACCACCTGGTCGCTCGCCCGGGTCGACGCCGTCACCGACCGGGCCGCCCGGATCGCCGAGGCGACCGCCGAGGTGCGCCTGGCGTGGGACGCGTGGGAGCTCGACCGCGCGCAGGTCTCGCACGCGGACGCCGTGCGGGCGCTGGCGGACGCGACGGAGTCCGCGCGGACCGTGCTCGCCGGTTCCGAGGGGCGCACGCACGACGACGCGGCCCGGCAGGTACTGGCAGCCGTCGTGGCCGCGGCCGAGAGCGTTCTCGGCGCACCGGACCCGGTCGGCACGTCGGCGCTCGACGCCCTCGCCGTGACGGCCGGGGCGCAGGTCGACGCGCTCGCCGTCGCCGTCGCGGACGTCGTCGCCGCCGAGGAGGCGTGGACGGCCGAGCAGGACCGGCTCGCGGCCGAGCAGGACCGGCTCGCGGCCGAGCGGGCGGGGCGGGCCGGGGCGACGTCGGGCGGGTCGCGCACCCCCGGGACGGGGACCTCCTCGGACAGGCCGCGCGCGGGCGGTGGATCCGCGGGCGGCCCCGCACCCGGGTCCGCGTCCGGGACCGGTGCCGGACGCTACGACGGGTGGCTGTCCGGGTGGTTGCCGGGCGACCCGGTGCCGGACGGCTGGACGGTGGTCGTCGAGACCGAGGGCGGCGGCTGGGGCGGCAACGAGCACGGCGACGTCTGGGACCTCGGGTGACGGACCGGCCGCCGGGGGAGGCGCCCCTGGGCTGACCCGACCCCGACCGCAGCGACCCCGCACGACCGACCACCTCAGCGGTGAGGGCCCGGTGCTGGAACACCGGACCCTCGTGCCCGCTCGACAGTTCCTCAGGAGACCTGACATGCAAGCACGGCCATCTTGGCATGCCCGCCGCGCCACCTCGGCGCTGCTCGCGGCCGCCCTCGCAGCGGGTGCGTGCGTCGCCCTGCTGCTCGCCCCCGACCCGCGGGCAGCCGCGGCAGCGGTCCCCGCGGCGGGCGTCAGCATCACCCCGCCCGGCTACGGACCGGTCCGGCTCGGCCCGCTCGACGGGCCGGCCGGCTCCGACGAGCACGGCTACTGCGTCCAGGCCCGGGTCACGGCCTCCGGGCCGGCCGACGTGGCGGTGGGCGCGACCCACGTGGACGACCCGCAGCTGGCGGCGGCGCTCGCGCGGCACCGCTGGTCGACCGACGACCTGACCCAGGCGGCCCTGGCATACGAGGCCCACCAGCGCCAGGAGCGCCCCGGGTCGATGGCCGGCGGGGACGTGGGCGCCGTGCGCTCGCTGCTCGCTGCCGCGACCCCGCAGGCGGTGAAGGACCGCGCCGCGGAGATCATGGCGCAGGCCGCGGACGAGGCCGGGCCGTGGACGGGCGCCGCCGGATCCGTGGCCGGTGCGGGCACCCGCACGGGCGAGATCCGCGGCATCACGCTGCGCTCCGCCTCGGGGCAGGCGGTGCTGGACGCACCGTTCACCGTCACCCTCACCGGGCCCGCGACCCTCGACGCGACCGGCACGCGCACGTACTCGGGCCGGACGACGCCCGCGCCGATCGCCCTCGGCTGGACGGCCACCGGGAACGGCACGGTGTCGTACCAGGTCCGGTTCCCGGACGCCTGGCGCACCACGGTCACGGTCCTCGAGCTCCCCGCGAACCGCCAGGACCAGCTCACCTACGGCAACCGGCCCGGGCACGACCCGGCGGAGGTCACCGTGCCCGGCGAGCCGTTCGAGGTGGTGAAGGACTTCCGCCCGCGCGCGGCGACCACCGTCCGGGACGTCGTGGTCGGGGCGGGCGACCCGCTGGTCGACGTCGTGACGTTCGCCGCGGCACCCGGGGACGAGTGGGCCGTGCTCGACGGGGTCCCCGTGGCCCTGCCCGCGGACGTCACCTGGTACGGGCCGTACGACCGGCCGCAGCCGCAGGCGGCCGCTCCGCCCGAGGACGCGCCGGTCGCCGGGGTGGAGCGGGTGGTCGCCCAGGGACCGGGCACCGTCAGCACCGCCGGCACCGTCCGTGCCACCGGCCCGGGCTTCTACACGGCGGTCGTCACCATCCGCCGAGCCGACGCCGGCCCGTTCGCCGAGTACGTGCGGGAGGACTTCGTCGCGCCGTGGTTCGAGGAGGCGGAGACCACGGTCGACCGGTTCGACCTGGAGCACGAGTCGCAGGTCCGGGAGTACAACGTCGCGCCGGGCGGTCGCGCGTTCGACCGCATCACGATCACCGGGTACCCCGGGGACCACGGGCAGTTCGGCGGGCTCGGGGGGTGGGCGGCCGACCTCGGCGACGCGACCGTGACCGTCTACGGCCCGCTGCCGGCGCCGCCGGACAGCCCCGAGGTGCCCGCGGACGCACCGGTGCACTGGGCGGACACGCTCGCGGCGGTGAACGGCACGTTCGAGGTCGGGTACGACGACGCGCACCCGATCGTGGCGCCGAGCCGCGCGACCCACCCGGGCGGCGACTACTTCGTCTTCGTCTACGCCTTCGCCGGCGACGACCGGGTCGAGCCCTTCGTGAGCCCGTTCGACGACGTGCGGGAGGTGTTCTACGTCCCCGGACCCCCCGAGGTCGTGGTGCCGCCGTCGGTCGTGACCCGGGCGCAGCCGACCGCCGCGACCGGAACGCCCTTCCACGACGTCGCCCTCGTCACCGGGACCACGGGCCCGGGTGACCACCTCGTGTTCCGCGCCTACGGGCCCCAGGACCCGGACGCGGACCCGGTGTGCGACGAGGAGACGCTGATGTGGACCTCCGACCCGGTGCCGGTCGCGGGCGCCGGGCTGTACGACTCGGGCAGCGCACCGGCGCCCGAGGTCGCCGGGGCCGTCTACTGGGTGGAGACGCTGCACGCCGCCGACGGCACCGTCCGGCACACCGGCGCGTGCGGCCTGCCGTACGAGACGACGCAGGTGACCGACGTCCTCGCCGTGCGCACCGAGGCGCGCGCGGCGCCCGCCGACGGATCGCCCGCGGGCGACCCCGCCGACGGTCCGCCCGCGGGGGGCCGTGCGGGCCTCGGGCCGGTGGTGGGCGCCGAGCTCTGGGACGTCGTGGTCGTCACCGGCGCGGTCCCCGCGGGGGCGACGACCGTCGTCGACCTGTTCCACGCGCCGGAGGGCCAGCCCCTGGTCTGCGAGGAGCCGGTGTGGACCTCGGAGCCGATCCCGCTGACGGACGGTGCCGGCGAGCACGTCACGGGCCGGTACCGGACCGCGGCGCCCGGTACCTACGGGTACGTCGAGCGCACCACCACCGCCGACGGTGAGGTGCTCTCGGTCGGCGAGTGCGGCGACCCCGCCGAGACGCTGACGGTCGTCGCGCCGCCCGAGCCCGCGCCGGCGGCCGGGCCGCCGGACCAGCCGCTCGCGGTCACCGGCGCCGACGCGGCGCTGCTCGGCGGCGCGGCGCTGCTGCTCGCCGTCGGCGGGGTGGCGGCGGTGGTCCAGCGGGCCCGGCTGCGGCGGACGCTCGACGCGACCGCCGACGACGACGGGTGGCCGTCGGGGTGAGCGGGTGCTCGCGGCGCGCGGACCGGGACGCGCGCCGCGGGCGGTCCCGCCCGCTCACGGCCCGCCCGGACCCCGCCGCAGGTCACCGTCCCGGGCGGACTACGATCGCGGCAGGGACCTGGAGCACCCCGGTCAGCGCGCGGCGACCGCGGCGCGCCGCCCGGACCTCGCCCTCGACGACCAGGAGGGGTGAGCCGATGACCCGGGGCCGGCTGCGCGTGCTGCTCGGAGCCGCACCCGGCGTGGGCAAGACCTACGCCATGCTCGAGGCGGGCCGTGACCTCCGGGCCGACGGGCGGGACGTCGTCGTCGCCGTGGTCGAGACCCACGGCCGCGCCGCCACCGCCGCGCTCGTCGAGGGACTCGAGGTGGTGCCGCGGGCCCGCGTCGAGCACCGCGGGATCGCGCTGACCGAGCTGGATCTCGCCGCCGTGCTGGCCCGGCGCCCCGAGATCGCGCTGGTCGACGAGTACGCGCACACCAACGCCCCGGGCTCCCGGCACGACAAGCGCTGGCAGGACGTCGCGGAGCTGCTCGACGCCGGCATCGACGTGGTGACCACGGTGAACATCCAGCACATCGCGTCCCTCAACGACGTCGTGCGCACGATCACCGGCGTCCCGCAGCGGGAGACGGTCCCCGACGCGGTGCTCCGGGCGGCCGACCAGATCGAGCTGGTGGACCTCGCGCCGCAGTCGCTCCGCGACCGGCTGGCCGAGGGCAACGTCTACCCGGCCGAGCGGGTCGACGCCGCGCTGTCGAACTACTTCCGGCTCGGGAACCTCACGGCGCTGCGCGAGCTCGCCCTGCTGTGGCTCGCCGACGAGGTGGACTCCGCGCTGCGCTCCTACCGCGCCGAGCACGCGATCGAGGCGCCCTGGGAGGCGCGAGAGCGGGTGGTCGTCGCGCTGACCGGCGGGCCCGAGGGGGAGACGCTGCTGCGCCGGGGCGCCCGGATCGCGGCGCGGTCGTCCGGCGGCGAGCTGCTGGCCGTGCACGTCAGCGCCCAGACCGGGCTCCGGGACACCGACCCCGGCGCGCTCGCGGCCCAGGCGGCGCTCGCCGAGCAGCTCGGCGGCACCTACCACCAGGTGGTGGGGGAGGACGTGCCGACCGCGCTCGTCGAGTTCGCCCGCGGGCAGGACGCGACCCAGCTGGTCATCGGGCTGAGCCGCCGCGGCTGGCTGAAGGCCGCGTTGACGGGCCCGGGCATCGGGGCGACCGTCATCCGGCAGGCCGGGCCGATCGACGTGCACATCGTCAACCACGCCGCTGCGGCGGGCGGCCGGCTGCCGCTGCCGCGGGTGTCCGGTGCGCTCACGGTCCGGCGGCGCCTGCTCGGGTTCGCCCTGTGCGTGCTCCTCGGCCCGCTGCTGACCTGGTGGCTGGTCAGCGCCCGGACCGTCGACTCCCTGGCCAGCGACGTGCTCGCGTACCAGCTGCTGGTGGTGGTGATCGCGCTGGTCGGCGGGCTGTGGCCCGCGCTGCTCACGGCGCTGCTGTCCGGGTTCACGCTGAACTACCTGTTCGTCGCGCCGACCCACGCGGTCACGGTCAGCGAGCCGGTGCACGCGCTCGCGCTGGCCCTGTACGTCGTCAACGGTGCGCTGGTCGCCGCGGTGGTCGACCTCGCCGCGCGCCGTACCCGCGCCGCGCACCGGGCGCGGGCGGAGTCCGAGCTGCTGGCGACCGTCGCGGGCGGCGTCCTGCGCGGCCAGGACACGCTCGGTGCGCTGATCGAGCGGGCCCGGGAGGCGTTCGGGCTGGCCGGGGTCCGGCTGCGTTCGGGCGACGAGGTGCTCGCCGAGTCCGGCACCGTCCGGCCCGGCTCGCCGCACGTGCCGGTCGACGAGCAGACGGTGCTGGACCTCGACCGCGGCGGTGCGGTCCCGCGCGGCGCCGACGTCCCGGACGTCGACGGGGCGGGCAACCGGCTGCTCGGCGTGGTCGTGGCCCAGGTCGCCGCCGCGCTCGACCACCAGCGGCTCACGCGCACCGCCGACGCCATCGGACCGCTGCGGGAGACGGACCAGGTGCGCAGCGCGCTGCTGTCCGCCGTCAGCCACGACCTGCGACGCCCGCTCACGGCGGCCACCACGGCCGTCGGCAGCCTGCGCTCCCGGGACGTCGACCTGTCGCCCGCCGACCGCGAGGAGCTCCTCGAGACCGCCGACGAGAGCCTGGCCACCCTCACGGGCCTGGTCACGGACCTGCTCGACGTGAGCCGGCTGCAGGCGGGCGTGCTGGGGGTCTCGGTCCGGCCGACCGACGTCGACGACGTCATCCTGCCGGCCCTCGACGAGCTGGGCGCGGGCCCCGACGAGGTGCGGCTCGAGCTGGACCCCGCGCTGCCGCCGGTGCAGGCCGACCCCGCGCTGCTGCGCCGGGTGCTCGTGAACGTGCTGGCGAACGCGCTGCACGCCACCCCGCCGGGCGTCCCGGTGCGGGTGCAGACGAGCGCCTTCGCCGACCGGGTGGAGGTGCGGGTGGTCGACCACGGGGCCGGCGTCCCGGCCGACCGCCGGGCCGACCTGTTCGTCCCGTTCCAGCGGCTCGGGGACACCGACAACGCCACCGGGCTCGGGCTCGGCCTGGCCCTGTCGCGGGGGTTCGCCGAGGGGATGGGCGGCACGCTCGGCCCGGAGGACACCCCGGGCGGCGGGCTGACGATGGTGATCGCGCTGCGTCAGGCCGGCGCCGCGCTCGGACCCGGGGAGGGTGACCGGTGAAGATCCTCGTCGCCGACGACGACCCGCAGATCCTGCGCGCCCTGCGGATCACGCTGCGCGCCCGCGGCTACGAGATCCTCGTCGCCACCGACGGGGTGTCCGCGCTCAACCAGGCCATCGAGCACAAGCCCGACCTGTACCTGATCGACCTCGGGATGCCGCACCTCGACGGCGTGGAGGTGATCCAGGGCCTGCGCGGCTGGACGAGCGCCCCGGTGCTCGTGCTGTCCGGGCGCACCGGCTCCGCCGACAAGGTCGAGGCGCTGGACGCCGGCGCCGACGACTACGTGACCAAGCCGTTCGGGGTCGACGAGCTGCTCGCCCGGATCCGCGCCCTCACCCGGCGCGCCGCCGGCGGCACCGACGCCGAGCCGCTGGTCCGGATCGGCGACGTGACCGTGGACCTCACCGCGACCACCGTCACCCGGGACGGCACCCCGCCCGAGCCCGTGCGCCTGACCCCGACGGAGTGGCGGATCCTCGAGGTGCTGGTGCGCAACGCCGGGCGGCTGGTCACGCGGCAGACCCTGCTGCAGGACATCTGGGGCTCCGAGCACATCACCGACACCGGGTACCTCCGGCTGTACCTCTCGCAGCTGCGCAAGAAGCTCGAGCCCGACCCGGCCGCGCCGCGGTACCTGCTCACCGAGCCGGGCATGGGCTACCGCTTCGACCCGACCGGCGGGGGCGACGCGCCGGGGACCGGCGCCCCGGGCTGACCGGCGCCCCGGGCTGACCGCCCGCCCGCCGCGCTGCCTGCCGGGCCGCCCACCCCGGGGATCGCCCTGGTTCCCACCCGATCGTCGCGCGGCGCCCCGGACGATCCGGTGGCCGAGACACGCCTCGCCGGGGATCAGGGGGCGAGCCTTCCGCCCGCGCGGGTGAATCTGCGTGCCGTGCGGCTGGCCCCGGTGGCGGGTCCGGTGCCGCGCTGGTATCACCGGCGGTCGTCGCCCCGTCCGCCATGTGAACGCGCACACCGCTGACCTGCGGTTCTGTCCGCTCTCGGGTGGTACTTGCCGATCTGTCCGATTTCTGTATAGTTCTCCTCGTTGAGCGACAACGGCAAACCCGCTGCAAGGCGGGGACGCAAAGCCACGGGTCCCATCGGGACAGCCGGGCTACCGAACCGACTAGGAGTCACCATGACGTACCCCCTCGAGGCCCAGATCCCGACGCAGGCCTCCGCCTCGCTGCTCACCCCGGGTGAGGTCGCGGTCATGTTCCGGGTCGACCCGAAGACGGTCACCCGCTGGGCCCAGGCGGGCAAGCTCTCCGCCGTCCGCACCCTCGGCGGCCACCGCCGGTTCCTCGAGTCCGAGGTCATGGAGCTGCTCGGCGGCGTGCCGCAGCAGGCCGGCCGCCTCTGAGGCGCAGCACCCCGCAGCATCGCGAACGGGCCCCCGAGCACACGCTCGGGGGCCCGTTCCGCGTTCCGGGGCGGCCGCACCCGGCCCGGTGGAGCGTCCGGCCGGACGCGCGCACGGGGTGTCGGGCCGGACCGTCCGCCCGTGCGCGACCTCAGGCCGGGAGCTGGTCCAGGACCGTGGCCAGCACGGCCCGGCGCACGTCCGCGACCGGCCGCTCGGGCTGGAAGGCCAGCCACTCCAGCCCGGCGACGAGCGTCGCCCCGAACATCGCGGCGGCCGTCAGCGACGGGTCCCGGTGCGGCCAGGACGCGGCGACGACCTCGGCGAACACCGCGAACGCCTCGTCGCGCACCTGCCGGATCGAGTCCTGCCAGTCCCGGCCGGTGCGGAACACCTCGGCGACGAGCACCTTGGCGAAGTCGGGGTGCCCCTGGATCTGCGCGAGCAGCTCGTGCACCAGCGCGCCGACCGCGTCCCGGCCCTCGCGTCCCTCCGCGGCGCCGCGCAGTGCCGTGGTCAGCGCGCGCTGGCCCTCGGTGAGGACCGTCTCGAACAGCGCGCCCTTGGACCCGAAGTTGTAGTAGACGCTGCCCTTGGCGACCCCGGCCCGGTCGGCGATGTCGTCGACGGACGTCGCGGAGAACCCGCGGTCGGCGATCAGCGCGACGGTCGCCGTGATGATCGCCCGGCGGGTGTCGCGCCGGCCGGTGCCGGGGGAGTCGACGGCGCCGGAGGGCGCGGGGACGGCGTCGGCGGCGTCTGGCATGGGACCCAGCCTCTCAGATCGACAGGGCAGGGTGCAGGCGGGAGAGCGTCCACGTGCGCTGCCGGGCCGCGCGCCACGACGTGATCGCGAGCGAGCCCAGCAGGAACGCCCCGAGCGCCGCGACCGAGGTCCACAGCCGCGCGTCGGTGCCGCCGGTGGTGAGCTCCCGCAGGCCGGTGACGGCGTACGTCATCGGCAGCGCCGGGTGCAGCGCCCGGAAGAACCCGGGCGTCGTCTCGACGGGGTACGTGCCCGACGCGGCCGTGAGCTGCAGCATCAGCAGGGCGATGATCGCGACCTTGCCGGCGGCCGCGCCGAGCACCGCGATGAGCATCTGCTGCACCGCGAGGAAGGCGCCCGCGACGAGGACCGTGAACGCGGCGGTGCCCAGCGCGGTCGACCAGCCGAGGCCGAGCCCGAAGTGCACGACCGTCAGCAGGATCACGACCTGCCCGACGCCGATCGCCAGGGCCGGCAGGTAGCCGGCGAGCGCGATCCGCCAGCCGCGGGCAGGCGTGGCGAGCCCGCGGGGCGGCAGCGGGCGGAGCAGCAGCCAGGTGATCAGCCCGCCGACGAACAGCGCCAGCGGCACGAAGAACGGCGCGAAGCCCTCGCCGTACCCGTCGGCCGCGGCGACGTCCGTGCTCGACAGCTCGACGGGGGTGCTGAGAGCGCTCGCCCGGTCGGACCGGGTGCCGTCGGAGTCGTCGGGGATCTGCGCGGCCCCGTCGGCGAGCTTGTCGGCCAGCTCCTGGCTGCCGTCGCCGAGCTGGTCGGTGCCGTCCGCGACCTGGGTGGCCCCCGACGCGAGGGTGCCGGTGCCGGACGCGAGGTCCGCGGCGCCGGACGCGAGCGTGTGCGCTCCGGTGTCGAGGGCGGCCGCCCCGGACGCGAGGGTGCCCGCGCCGCCCGCGAGGTCGGACGCCCCGGACGCGACCTGGGCGGTGCCCGAGGACAGGCTGGCCGCGCCGGTCGCGAGCTCGCCGGACGACGACGCCAGGGTGCCCAGCCCGGTCGAGAGCGCGGCGGAGCCGTCGCGGAGCCGGTGCGCGCCGGCGACGAGGGTCTGCAGGTCGGCGGCGGCCTGCTGCTGGGCGGCGGCGTCGGGGAGGTCGAGGTCCGCGACGGCGCCCTGGAGGTCGGCGAGCGCCGCCTGGATCGCGGCGGCGGTCGCGGTGTCCCCGGCCTGGGCCCGCTGCTGGGCGAGCGCTCCCAGGTCCTGGCCGGCGGACGCGAGCGTCCCGGACAGGCCCTGCGCGCCGGCGGACAGCCCGGTGACCGTCGCGGCCACCTGGTCGACCCCGTCGCTCACCTGCCGCGCGCCGTCGGCCAGCGCGCCCGCGTTGGTGGCCGCGGTGGACGCCCCGTCGGCGAGCCGCCGGGCGCCGGCCGCGAGGTCGGCCGCGCCGGAGGCCGCCGACCCCGCGCCGGAGGACAGCGTGCCCGCGCCGGTCGCGAGGGCGGCGGCGCCGGAGTCCAGGCGGCCCGCGCCGCCGGCGAGGTCGGCGGCGCCGGACGACAGCCGGGCCGCGCCGTCCGCGGCCGAGGTCGCACCGTCGGCGACCTGGTGCGCCCCGGACGACAGGTCGCCGCTCGCGGCGGTCAGCGTGAGGGCGCCGTCGGAGGCCTGGGCGAACCCGTCGCGCGCCGAGCCGAGGCCGACGAGCACCTGGTCCGCCGCCTGCTCGCCGATCGTGGCGGACACGGCGGCGCGGATCTGGGTCATCGCGCTGCGGCCCAGGGTCGAGGCGAGGTAGGAGTTGGCGTCGTTGTACGTGACGTCGATCTCCGCGGAGGTCGGGGTGTCGCCGCCGATCGACGCGATGTCGGTCGAGAAGTCGGCGGGCAGCGTGACGGCGAAGTAGTAGGTGCCGTCGGTGACGCCCGCGGCGGCCTGGTCGGCGTCGACCTGCCGCCAGTCGAGGGCGTCGGAGTCGAGCAGCTCGTCGACCACGTCGTCGCCCGCGCGCAGCGGCTCGCCGTCCCGGGTCGCGCCCTCGTCGGCGTTGACCAGGGCGACCGGCAGCCGGTCCAGGTTGCCGGTCGGGTCCCAGTAGGCCCAGAGGTACAGCGCGCCGTACAGCAGCGGGATCGCCAGCATCGCGACGACGGCGAGCTTCGGCAGCAGACCGCGGCGGAACCGGCGCAGCTCGGTGCCGGTCGACAGGGAGGAGAGCATCAGGAGGTCCTCGGGGGAAGTGCGGGGGGCGGGTTCAGGCGGCGGGTACGGCGTGCGGGCCGGTGGCGAGGTTCGCGACCTCGGGCGGCGTCCACCAGCGCATCCGGGCGACCTCGTCGAGCGAGGCGACCGACGCGATCACGGTGGTGCCGGCGGCGGCGATCGCCTCGAGCCGGGTCCAGACCGTCTGCCGGCGGCCGGAGTCGTGCACCTGGTCGACGTCGTCGACGACGAGCAGCTCGGGCTCCTGGGCCAGCGCCAGGGTGACCCGCAGCAGCATGGCGTCGACCTCGTCCAGGTCCCAGATCACGGTCGAGACGCGGGGGAGCGGGCGCTCGCCGAACACCGGCCCGGCCAGCGCGGCGAACCGCTCCTGGGACACGCGCCCCGTCCAGCGGTACCAGGGCGACAGCCAGGCGAGCCGCTCGCGGGTGACGTCGCCCACCGTGACGGAGTCGTCGAGCTCGTCCACGCCGGCGAACCCGGCCACGGCGGCGCGGCGCTGCACGGCGGCCCGGCGTCGCGGCAGGTCCTCGCCGAGCACGGTGAGGTCAGAGCCCCGGTCGGGGACCATCCGGCCGGCGAGGGTCAGCAGGAGGCTGGAGCGGCCGGCGCCCTGCGGGCCCTGGACGACGGTGAGCGCCCCGGCGGGCAGGTCGAGGTCGACCGGGCCGTAGACGGCGCCGCGGGAGCCGGTGAGCACGAGGCCGCGGGCCCGCACGGCGAGCGGCGGGGGAGCCGGGAGGGCGTCGGGGTCCTGCTGGTCGGCGTCGTCCTGCGCCGACGGCACGGCCCGCTCGGTCTGCGTGACCTGCTCGGGCTGCTCGGGCTGCGCGGACAGGGTGACCTGCTCGGACGGGGTGGCCCGCTCGGGCAGGGGCGCCCGCTCGGGCCGGGTGGCCTGCTCGCGCAGCGCGGCCTGCTCGGCCTGCACGACGTCCTGCTGCTCGGCCTCGCGGGTCGGGGTGGGCTCCGAAGACACTGTCGCCTCTGATCGATTCGCACTGACTGGTCAGTACAAAGATAGGACGACCGAGCCGCGCCGTCACGTCGACGCGGCGTCTCGCACGTCACACCCGCGCCGCCTGGTCCGGCGCGCGCCCCGGGGCGAGCCAGTCCGACCACCCCGAGATCGGCGGTCCCGCCCGAGATCGGTGGTTGCACGCACCGATCTCGGCGCGAAGCACCGATGTCGGCGCCAGGTTCGTCCGGCGGGGGGCGGCCGTCAGGGCGTCGTCCGGCCGGGGGGCAGGGCGGCGGGGTCGCGCAGCGGGTCGACGGCGATGTCCGATCGCCGCTGGACTCCGGTCGGCGCGCGCGGTGCACTGGGGGCATGCTCACCCGCGATCCCGCCGACCCGGCCACGCCGGCGGCCGCCGCGCCCGCGGCGCCGCACGCCCGCTGGGCCCCGGGCGACGCCGGCTTCGAGGAGCGGTACCGGGCGATCGACGCGCGGGACACCCGGTTCGACGGGCAGTTCGTCACCGCCGTGTCGTCGACGGGGATCTACTGCCGGCCGTCCTGCCCGGCTCGCACCCCGCGGCGGGAGCACGTGACCTTCTACCGGACGTCCGCCGCGGCGCACGAGGCCGGCTACCGCGCGTGCAAGCGCTGCCTCCCGGAGGCGACGCCCGGGACGCCCGAGTGGGACCTGCGCCGGGACGCGGTCGGCCGGGCGATGCGGCTCATCGGGGACGGTCTGCTGGACCGCGGCGGGGTGGACGCGCTCGCCGCGGAGCTCGGGTACACGAGCCGGCACGTGCACCGGATGCTCGTCGCCGAGCTCGGCGCGGGGCCGCAGGCGCTGGCGCGGGCCCGGCGGGCCCAGACGGCGCGGGCGCTGCTGGTCGGGACGGCGCTGCCGGTGACGGACGTCGCGTTCGCGGCGGGGTTCGGGTCGGTGCGGCAGTTCAACGACACGATCCGCGAGGTGTTCGCGGTGCGGCCGTCGGAGCTGCGGGCACGGGCCCGCCGGACGGATGCGGTCGACGCGGCCGGGCCGGCGGGCGCGGTCGGGGCGGCCGGGGCCCCGCAGGTGCGGCTCGATCTCGCGCTGCCGGTGCGGCAGCCGTTCGACGCCCGGGGGGTCCTCGGGTTCCTGGCGGTCCGGGCGGTGGCCGGCGTCGAGGTGTCGGACCTCCCGGACGACGGGCCGCTCCGCTACGCCCGGACCCTGACCCTGCCGCACGGCCCGGCCGCGGTGGAGGTCGTCGCGACCCCCGACCGGCGGGGCGGCTGGCGGCTGGCGGCGCGGCTGGAGCTCGCCTCGCTGGCCGACGTCGGCACCGCGGTGTCGCGGGTGCGCCGCCTGCTCGACCTCGACGCGGACCCCGCGGCCGTCGACGCCGCGCTGTCCGCCGACCCGGTGCTCGCGCCGCTGGTCGCCGCCGCGCCGGGCACCCGCGTGCCGGGCACGGTCGACCCGGCGGAGCTCGTCGTGCGCGCGATCGTCGGGCAGCAGATCTCGGTCGCCGCCGCGCGCGGCCACCTGGGTCGGCTGGTGGCCGCCGCGGGCACGCCGTACGCGTCGGCGATCCCGGGGCTGGACCGGCTGTTCCCGACGTCCAAGGAGGTGCTCGCGGCGGTGCCGGCGCCGGTCGCGGGCGCCGAGCCGGACCCGGGCCGGCCGCTCCGGCTGCCCGCGCGCCAG
>NZ_SZYE01000105.1 GCF_005239125.1 Cellulomonas hominis
CCCGCGACGAGTGCACGCTCGGCGCGGTGCCGGCGCGGAGCGGGCGCCGGGCCGGCGCGGCGGGGGGCGCCGGGGTGACGGGGGCGGCCGTGGTGGCCTCGGTGCTGGTCATGTCGTCTCCCTCGCGGGCGGGGTGCGCCGGCCCGGGCGGGCCGGGCCGGCGCACCGGGTGGTCAGGAGTCGCCGCCGGCCTCGGTGGCCTCGACGAACGTGGTGTCGAGCAGCGCGTCCACGTCGACGTCGCCGTCGATCTGCTTCAGGGCGGCCATCTGCTCGACGAGCGCCGCGACCTGGGCCGCGTACTCGTCGTCGATCTCCCAGCGCGGCCAGATGTTCTGCACCGCCGTGTCGACGACGGCCTGGTCGATGCCGAACTCGGCGACCACCCCGTCGGCCCACGCCTGCGGGTCGGCGGCCATCTGCTCGGTGGCCCGGACGTGCGTGTCGACGACCTCCTGGACCAGCTCCGGGTCGCTCTCGATGAGCTCGCCGGTCGTGTAGAGGCCGATGTTCACGCGCCCCACCGGGGTGTCGTACGGCGAGGCGACCTCGACGGCGCCGGCCTGCAGCGCGGTCGACGGGCCGAGCTCGGCGCTCGCGAACGCGTCGATCCGGCCGGCCGCCAGCGCGGCCGCCATGTCGGAGAACGGCAGGTTCACCAGCTCGAGGTCCTCGTCGGCGTCCATCCCCGCCGCCTCCAGGGTGAGGCGGAGCAGGATCTCCTGCGACGAGCCCTGCGGGTACCCGACGGTCAGGCCGGCCAGCGACTCGACGCCGTCCAGGCCCTCGCGGCCGATGATCCCGGAGCCGCCGTCGGCCGCCGCGGCGACCACGACGACGTCCTGACCCGCCGCGGCCCCCGACACCGCGGACGGGACGCCCGCGACGCCGAAGTCGATGTTGCCGCTGACGACGGCGTTCTTGATGTCGGGCGAGGTGTCGAACTGCACGACCTCGAACTCGACGCCCTCCGGGGCGAGGTCCTCGTAGAGGAACGGGGCGTAGAGGTGCGGCTGGCCCTTGAGGGTGCCGACGGTGACCACGGTCGGGCCGTCGCCGTCGGCCGGGGCGGCACCGGCGGAGTCGGGGGAGCAGGCGGCGAGGCCGGCGACGAGCAGGACGGCGGAGGCGGTCACGAGGGGGCGGCTGAGGCGCACGGGGGTCTCTTCTCTCTCGGCGTGCTGGGGGTCGGGAGGGGTGGTCAGGGGGTCGGGGCGGGGGGCGTCCCGGCGGCGGCGCGGGCCGCGCGCCAGCCGCCGAGGTGCGTCACGTCCGTGGCGTCCGGCGCGGCGCCGGGCTGGCCGACGAAGCCGACGAGCTCGCGGCCGTCGTCGGTCCGCACGCGGCCGAGCCCGAGCGGCGCCGGGACGGACAGCAGCAGGCGGCCGAGGGCGTCGGGCGTGAGCAGCCACTCCTCGCCCGCGAGCGCGCCCCCGGTCCCGGGGGCGACGGCGTGCACGAGCGGCTTGGCGGGGGCCGTCGCGAGCGCGAGCATCCGGTAGTCCGGTGCCGTGCGGACCGGGCCGACCCAGCGGGCGCCGAGCGCCAGCAGCTCCGGGTGCAGCGGCTCGCCGCGGAGGTGCGCGCCGAACACGACGACCGGCACGCCGGCCGCCGGCAGGGGAGCGGGCGCCGGGGCGTCGGCGGCGGGCAGGGCGCGCCACCCGGCGTCGTCGGCCCGGCCGTCCCGCTCCAGCAGCGCGGCGAGGTCGAGCGCCACCTGGTCGTCGAAGGCGCGGGTGAGCACCGTGACCCCGGCCTCGCCCGCGCCGGTGGGGCCGAGCGGCATCGCGACGCCGGCCATGTCGAACAGGTTGACGAAGTTGGTGAACACCCCGAGCCGCGCGTTGGTCGTGAGCGGGGCGGCGGCGACCTCGGCGAGCGTCGGGTGCTCCGGGGCGGTCGGCACCAGCAGCGCGTCGCAGCCGTCGAGGGCGGCGAGCGCGGCGGAGCGCAGCGCGGCCACCTCGTCCCGCGCCGCCTGGTACTCGGCGGCGGTGACCCGGCCGGCGTCGGCGGCGATGCGGGCGACCGACGGGTCGGCGCCCTCGGGGTGCTGGGCCAGGTACGCACCGAAGGCCGCGTACCGCTCGGCGACCAGCCCGCCGCCGTACAGCAGCCGGGCCGCGGCGAGGAACGGCGTGAGGTCGACGACCCGCGTCGTGGCCCCGGCCTCCTGGAGCCGGGCGACCGCCGCGTCGAACCGCACCCGGACCCCCGGGGCGACCTCCGCGAGGTCGGCGTCCCTTGGCACCGCGACCACGGGCGTCGCCGGGGCGGCGAGCCGCACGTCGGCCGGCCAGGTGCGCGACGACGGGTCGAGCGCGCTCGGCGCGACCATCACCGCCATCGCCCGCCGGGCCAGGTCGAGGTCGCGGGCCAGGACGGTCACGCAGTCGTACGACGCGCACGCCGGCACGACGCCGTCCTTCGGCACCAGCCCGAGGGTGGGCTTGATGCCCACGACCCGGTTGAACGCGGCGGGGACGCGGCCCGAGCCGGCGGTGTCGGTCCCCAGGGCCAGGTCGGCGATCCCGAGCGCGACGGCGACGGCCGAGCCGGAGGACGAGCCGCCCGACACCCGGTCCGGGGCCACCGCGCTGGCCACCGCGCCGTACGGGCTGCGGCTGCCGGTGAGCCCGGTCGCGAACTGGTCGAGGTTGGTCTTGCCGAGCACGACGGCGCCCGCGGCGCGCAGCAGGTCGACGACGGTGGCCGACCGCCCGGCGACCACCTGGTGGGCGGGGTGGGCAGCGGTCGTCGGCAGGCCCGCGACGTCGATGTTGTCCTTGACGGCGAGCACCAGGCCGGCCAGCGGCAGCGGCTCCCCGGCGGCGACCCGGGCGTCGACGGCGCGCGCCTCGGCCGCCACGTCGGCGCGGTCCCGCACCAGCGTCCAGACGTCGGGGCGTCCGGCGGCGTCGAGGTCCGCGAAGGCGCGGGCGACGCGGTCGAGGGCGGTGCCGCCGGCGGTCGTGGGGGCGGTGGTCGTGGCGGTCATCGCTGCTCCTCGCGGGCCATCAGTCGGGTCATCTCCAGCGCGGCGGCGGCGCGCTCCATCACGACCTCGCGCGAGGCCCCGACGTGGGCGCGCAGCGCCTCGAGCGCCTGGGGCAGCCGGTCGCGCACCACGAGCTCGGCGATGCCGATGTGCTCGTCGATGGTCGCGGCCATCCGGTCCTCGGTGAGGTAGTCGTACATCCGCACCGACCGGATCCGGCGGTTCGTCTGGGCGAGCGCCTGCGTCAGCGCCGGGTTGCCGGACGCGTCGAGCAGCGTGAAGTGGAACCGCTCGTCCTGGCTGACGAACCCGGCGTCCGGCGCGGGGCGGTCGTCGCGGAAGCCGTACCAGTGCGCGAGCTCGCCCTCGAGCCGGGCGCGGTCGTGGTGCACCGTCGGGTCCTCGAGCGCCCGGGTCAGGCCGCGCAGCTCCAGGGTGATCCGCAGCTCGTAGAGGTCGGTCAGCTCGCGGAAGCTCGGCACGTACAGGTGCAGGCCGCTCTCGCGCTTGACCACGATCCCGTCGGCCAGCAGGCGGGCCAGCGCCTCGCGCACCGGGGTCCGGGACACGCCGTGCCGCTCGGCGAGCCGCTCCTCGGTCAGCCGCTCGTACGGGGAGACCCGGCCGCTCATCAGCTCGTCGCGGATGGTCAGGTAGACGCGCTCGCGGCGCGAGGTGGCGGAGCCCTCGGGGCCGCTCGGTGCCGCCGGCGACCCGGGGACGACGTCTGTACTCATGTCTGTATACAGAACCGGGTACATGTTTCCGCACGTGGCGGCGTGTGTTGCGGGCGCGTGACGTTTCGCGCGGGCCCGACAGCTGCTCACCGCGCCCGCGCGCGCGAGGGGGCGGGTCCGGTGGGACAGGTGCAACGGGATCCAGCGCCGGGGGGGGTGGCGGGGTGACCTGCCGGCGACGCGTCGCGACACGCCGGTGTCCGTGCGACACGCCGGGTGCCCGACGCGCCGCCGTCCGGGCGACCTGCGTCACCCCCGCGGGGGTGCGGGGGAGTTGTCCACATGTGGGCCGGCCTGTGGTCCGACCTGGGGATATCTGTGGACGAACGCGTGGATCTGCAGGGCCTCCGCGCTCGTCCTGTGTGTCAGTGGTCGCCCGTAGCCTGTGGATGGAACTGGACATCGGCGATCGTGCACAGCCTGTGGAAACGACACGTGTGTAACACCAGCCCTTGTGGTCTCTTGCCGGGCGCACCACTAGGTGTAGTGTCGTGACTCGCCGCTGGAGGAGGGCCTGGGGACGTCGGGAAGACGCCCGGGGGCCCGGCCGCAGCGGCCGAGAGCAGCATCACCAGCAGCATGCGGGGCGGGCGCGGGGGCGCACGTACCAGCCAGGCCTTTCACACCGGGGAGACAGCGATGACCATCACCGTCTACAGCAAGCCGTCCTGCGTCCAGTGCAACGCGACCTACCGCGCCATGGACAAGGCCGGCCTGCAGTACGAGGTCGTGGACATCACGGAGGACGCCGACGCGCGTGACTACGTCATGTCCCTCGGCCACCTGCAGGCGCCGGTCGTCGTGGCCGACGGCAACCACTGGTCGGGCTACCGCCCGGACCAGATCAAGGCGCTCGCCGACCGCGCTGCGGTCTCCGTCGCCTGACGCGGCCGTGCGCCGCCCGGTGACCCGGGCGGCACGGTCGCACGGGTCCACGATCCACCCGGGGCGAGGAGGGGTGGGGCGTTGAGCTCCCTGGTCTACTTCTCCTCCGTCTCGGAGAACACCCGCCGGTTCGTCGACAAGCTGGACATCGACGCCACGCGGATCCCGCTCCGTCCGTCGGAGCCGTTCCTGCACGTGCGGGACCCCTATGTCCTGGTGGTCCCCACGTACGGCGGCGGCAACGAGGGCGGCGCGGTCCCGCGGCAGGTCGTCAAGTTCCTCAACGACGCGACCAACCGCTCCCTGATCCGTGGCGTCATCGCGGCGGGGAACACCAACTTCGGCGCGCACTACTGCATGGCCGGAGACATCATCGCGGCGAAGTGCCAGGTCCCGTACCTGTACGCCTTCGAGCTCATGGGAACGACCGAGGACGTGCGACGCGTCCGAGAGGGATGGGGACGATTTTGGCAGCGACACTCACCGACGCCGGCATGACCGACGCGACCGAGGTCATCACCATCACGCCCGAGATGGACTACCACTCGCTCAACGCGATGCTGAACCTCTACGGCGCGAACGGGGAGATCCAGTTCGACAAGGACCGGGAGGCGGCGCGGCAGTACTTCCTGCAGCACGTCAACCAGAACACGGTCTTCTTCCACGACCTGGAGGAGAAGCTCGAGTACCTGGTCGAGAACAAGTACTACGAGGCCGACGTCCTCGCGCAGTACAGCCAGGACTTCATCAAGGCGCTGTTCAAGCACGCGTACTCGAAGAAATTCCGCTTCCAGACCTTCCTGGGCGCCTTCAAGTACTACACCTCGTACACGCTGAAGACGTTCGACGGCAAGCGGTACCTGGAGCGCTTCGAGGACCGCGTCGCGATGGTGTCGCTCGCCCTCGCCGAGGGTGACGAGACCTTCGCGCTGCAGCTCGTCGACGAGATCGTGTCCGGCCGCTTCCAGCCGGCGACGCCGACGTTCCTCAACCTCGGCAAGGCGCAGCGCGGCGAGCCCGTGTCCTGCTTCCTGCTGCGCATCGAGGACAACATGGAGTCGATCGCCCGCGGCATCAACTCCGCCCTGCAGCTGTCCAAGCGCGGCGGCGGCGTGGCCCTGCTGCTGTCGAACATCCGCGAGCACGGCGCGCCGATCAAGCACATCGAGAACCAGTCGTCCGGCGTCATCCCCGTGATGAAGCTGCTCGAGGACTCCTTCTCCTACGCGAACCAGCTGGGTGCCCGCCAGGGCGCCGGCGCCGTGTACCTGCACGCGCACCACCCGGACATCATGCGGTTCCTCGACACCAAGCGGGAGAACGCGGACGAGAAGATCCGCATCAAGACCCTGTCGCTGGGCGTCGTCATCCCGGACATCACGTTCGAGCTGGCCAAGAACAACGAGGACATGTACCTGTTCTCGCCGTACGACGTCGAGCGCGTCTACGGCAAGCCGTTCGCGGACGTCAACGTCTCCGAGAACTACCGCGCGATGGTCGACAACGGCCAGATCCGCAAGCAGAAGATCAAGGCCCGCGACTTCTTCCAGACGCTGGCCGAGCTGCAGTTCGAGTCGGGCTACCCGTACATCCTGTTCGAGGACACGGCCAACAAGGCCAACCCGATCAAGGGCAAGATCACGCACTCGAACCTGTGCTCGGAGATCCTGCAGGTCTCGACGCCCTCGACCTTCAACGAGGACCTGTCGTACGACCACGTCGGCCGCGACATCTCCTGCAACCTCGGCTCGATGAACATCGCGCTCGCGATGGACTCGCCGGACTTCGGCCGCTCGGTCGAGACCGCGATCCGCGCGCTCACCGCCGTGTCCGACCAGACCGACATCGAGTCGGTCCCGTCGGTGAAGCGGGCGAACCGCGGCGGTCACGCCATCGGCCTCGGGCAGATGAACCTGCACGGGTACCTGGCGCGCGAGCGGATCTTCTACGGGTCCGAGGAGGGCCTGGACTTCACGAACATCTACTTCTACACGGTGGCGTACCACGCCATCCGCGCCTCGAACCTGCTCGCCAAGGAGCGGGGCCAGGCGTTCGCCGGCTTCGAGGACTCGAAGTACGCGACCGGCGAGTACTTCCAGAAGTACATCGAGGGCACCTGGGTGCCGAAGACCGCCCGCGTCGCCGAGCTGTTCGCCACCTCCGGCGTGCACATCCCGACGCAGGACGACTGGCGCGAGCTGGCCGAGTCGGTGCGCGAGCACGGCATCTACAACCAGAACCTGCAGGCGGTCCCCCCGACCGGCTCGATCTCGTACATCAACAACTCGACGTCGTCGATCCACCCGATCGCGTCGAAGATCGAGATCCGCAAGGAGGGCAAGCTCGGCCGCGTGTACTACCCGGCGCCGTTCATGACGAACGACAACCTGGAGTACTACGACGACGCGTACGAGATCGGCTACGAGAAGATCATCGACACCTACGCCGAGGCCACGCAGCACGTGGACCAGGGCCTGTCGCTGACGCTGTTCTTCAAGGACACCGCCACCACGCGCGACATCAACAAGGCGCAGATCTACGCCTGGCGCAAGGGCATCAAGACGATCTACTACATCCGCCTGCGGCAGATGGCGCTCGAGGGCACCGAGGTCGAGGGCTGCGTCTCCTGCATGCTCTGACGCGACGTGCGCCGGCCGGGTCCGAGGCCCGGCCGGCGCGCTCGCGCGAGGGTGCACCATAGGGGGCAGACCCAGGCGGGGAGCCCCGCACGAGCCGCGGTCGGCGCGGCACCGGACACGACATGGAGCAGTGATGGCGGAGAAGCTGAAGTTGGTCGACCGGGTCCAGGCGATCAACTGGAACCGCGTCGAGGACGAGAAGGACGTCGAGGTCTGGGACCGGCTCGTCGGCAACTTCTGGCTCCCCGAGAAGGTCCCGGTGTCGAACGACATCCAGTCCTGGGCGACCCTGTCGGACGTCGAGAAGCAGATGACGACCCGCGTCTTCACGGGCCTGACCCTGCTCGACACGATCCAGGGCACCGTCGGCGCCGTCTCGCTGATCCCGGACGCGCTGACCCCGCACGAGGAGGCGGTGTACACCAACATCGCGTTCATGGAGTCGGTGCACGCCAAGTCCTACTCGTCGATCTTCTCCACGCTGATCTCCACCCGCGAGATCGACGAGGCGTTCCGCTGGTCGGAGGAGAACCCGAACCTGCAGCGCAAGGCCGAGATCGTCCTCGACTACTACCGGGGCGACGAGCCGCTCAAGCGCAAGGTCGCCTCGACCATGCTCGAGTCGTTCCTGTTCTACTCCGGCTTCTACGCGCCCATGTACTGGTCGTCGCGGGCCAAGCTCACCAACACGGCCGACCTGATCCGCCTCATCATCCGCGACGAGGCCGTGCACGGGTACTACATCGGCTACAAGTACCAGAAGGGCCTCGAGAAGCTCACCGAGCCCGAGCGCCAGGAGCTGAAGGACTACACCTTCGAGCTGCTCTTCGAGCTGTACGACAACGAGGTGGAGTACACCCAGGACCTGTACGACCCCCTGGGCCTCACCGAGGACGTCAAGGCGTTCCTGCGGTACAACGCCAACAAGGCCCTGATGAACCTGGGCTACGAGGCGCTGTTCCCGAAGGACGAGACGAACGTCAACCCGGCGATCCTCTCCGCCCTGTCCCCGAACGCCGACGAGAACCACGACTTCTTCTCCGGCTCGGGCTCCTCGTACGTCATCGGCAAGGCCGTGAACACCGAGGACGAGGACTGGGACTTCTGATCCCGGGCTGATCCCCGCAGCACCGACCGCCCCGTCGAGCCCCGTGCTCGGCGGGGCGTCGTCGTCGCGCCGGGTTCGACGGGCCGGACGGCTCGGGGCCGGGCGTCAGGCGAGCGAGCCGGTGAGGCCGGCGACCAGCACCGCCGCACCTGCGACGACCAGGAACGCCCCGCCCGCGGCCATCACGCCGGGTGACTGGGTGCGCGGGCCGACGTGCCCGCCGCGTCGCGACGATTGCAGCCGGACGCCGTCAGCCGTCCGCGCGCGTGGCGTCGACGAGCACGGTCACCTGGTCGTCGTCGCCCACGACGAACCCGCCGGTGATGTGCACCTCGATCTCGGGCCCGTCCACCGGCAGGACCCGTACGGCGCCGGCGGCGAGCAGGGCGGCCACCGGCTCGTGGCGCGCGAGGATGCCGAGCGAGCCCGCGACGGACGGCACCGTGACGCGCGCCGCCGGTCCCGACAGCAGCACCCGGTCCGGGGCGACCACGGTGACGGTCATGGTGCGGGGACCGGTCGGGTCCGACGCCGGAGCGGGCTGGGGGGCGGTCACGCGAGTCGTCCTGACGTCCGGGGGCTGGTCCGTCGAGTCTTCCGGCCCGGTGCGCGCGAGCGGGTCCCGAAGGTCGTGATCCGCGGGCGGTCGACTGTGCTAGCGCCCACCCGCGACGTCGTCCGTCGCCGCGGCGCCCGCCCGGCGCCGCGTCCGCAGCCACTGCACCAGGCTCGTCACCGCGGTGAGCCCGACCGCCACGACCACCAGCCCGGTGACGTACCGCTCGAGGCCCGGGACCCGGGTGCCGAGCGCCCAGCCGGCCAGGGGGATCGCGCACGCCCACACGGTGCCGCCCGCGACCTGCCACACGGTGAAGGTCCGTGCGGGGACCTGCGTCATGCCGGCGAGCGGGTTGATCACCGTCCGCACGACCGGGATGAACCGCGCGAGCACGATCGTGCGCGCCGTCCCGTACCGCTCGACCATGGCGCCCGCGCGGTCGAGCGCCGCGTGCAGCCGCCCGTCGGGGGAGGTCCGGGTGACCCACCGCCCACCCGCGCGGCCGAGCAGGTAGCCGCCCTGGGCGCCGAGCAGCGCGCCGGCGGTCGCGGCGAGGAGCACGCCCGCGAGCGGGAGGCGCGGGTCGGGGCCGGCGGCGAAGACCCCCGCGGCCAGGAGCAGCGTGTCGCCCGGCAGCAGGAACCCCACGAGCAGGCCGGTCTCGAGGAGCAGGATCACGAAGATCCCGCCGACCCCGAACGCCGTGAGGAGGCTGCCGGGGTCGAGGAGGTTCACCCGTCCAGTATCCGCCCGCCGGCGAGACGTGGGATGACGCGGACGGGTGAGCGCGGGGTGACGCGCGCCTCCCTCCCGAGGTCAGCCGCCCGACGTCGCCTCCTGGCCCGGGCGGACGACGGGGTCGGCCCTCCGGCCGCGGCGGCGCCGAGGACGGCCGCGGCGACGAGCCCCCGCACCGCGTACCGTCGCGACCGTGCCCTCTCTGCTGCTGCTCTCCCTCGGCCACGGTGCCGTGCCCGCCTTCCTCGCCGACCACGCACCGACCGGCCGCCCGCTGACGCTCGGGTACGTCCCCGACGCGGCCCGCGCCGACGCGGCCGCGCCCTGGGCCGTCGCCGAGCGGGAGCGCGTCGCCGGTCTGGGGCACGCGGTGGTCGACGTCCGCCTCACCGGCGCGACCGCACAGGAGGTGGCCGACGCCCTCGAGGGCGTCGACGCCCTCTACGTCGCCGGCGGCAACACGTTCGCCCTGCTCGACGCCCTGCGGTCGTCCGGGGCCGACGCGGTGGTCACCGAGCGCGTCCGCGGCGGGCTGCCCTACATCGGCTCCAGCGCGGGGTCGATCGTCGCCGGCCCCAGCGCCGAGCCCGCCACGCTCATGGACGACCCCGCCGAGGCGCCGGGGCTCACCGACCGGCGCGGCCTCGGGCTGACGGACGCGGTCGTCGTCCCGCACGCCGACGGCAAGCTGCCGCCGTACCCGCTGGAGCTCATCGGTCGCACGCTGGACCGGTACGGGTCGGACCACGAGCTGGTGCCGCTGTGCGACGACGAGGCCCTGCTGATCACGGGCCCGGGCTGGACGGTCGTGACCTCGGCTTGACCGTGCGGCGGCACCGCCCCGGCCGCGGCCGGCCCGAGGGGGGTACTGACAGGGCTCCGCTCCCGGCGTGAGACGGCGGCCGGGACGGGGCATGGTGGAGGTGCACCCCGATCCCTCCCCGAGGAGACCCCCACCCGATGCGTGCCACCTTCATGTACGGCGCGGGCGACGTCCGCGTCGAGCAGACCGCCGAGCCCGTCCTCCAGCAGCCGACCGACGCGATCGTGCGCACGGTCCGCGCGTGCGTCTGCGGCTCCGACCTGCACCCGTACCACTCGATGCCCGCCGCCGAGCACGGCCAGTCGATGGGCCACGAGCTCATCGGCGTCGTCGAGGAGACGGGCTCCGCCGTCACCTCGGTGCGGAAGGGCGACTTCGTCATCGCCCCGTTCGCGTTCAGCGACAACACCTGCCCGATCTGCCGCGACGGCTTCCAGACCGCGTGCCCGCACGGCGGGTTCTACGCGACCCCGCAGACGAACGGCCTGCAGGCCGAGCTGTCCCGGATCCCGCTGGCCGACGGCAGCCTGGTCGTCGTCCCGGACGTCGACCCCTCGACGGCGGACGAGTCGCTCCTCGCCTCGCTGCTGACGCTGTCGGACGTCTACCTGACCGGCTACCACGCGGCGCACATGGGCCGGGTCGAGGCCGGGAAGTCCGTCACGGTGATCGGCGACGGCGCCGTCGGCCTCTCGGCGGTGCTCGCCGCGCGCCAGCTGGGTGCCGAGCGGATCGTCCTCATGGGCCGGCACACCGCCCGCACCGACCTGGGCCGCGAGTTCGGCGCGACCGACGTCGTCGCGGAGCGCGGCGAGGAGGGCGTCGCGCGCGTCCTGGACCTGACGGACGGGCAGGGCACGCACGTCGTGCTCGAGGCCGTCGGGCACATGCCGGCCTACGAGCAGGCCTACGGCGTCGTGCGCGCCGGCGGCGTGATCTCCCGCGTCGGCGTCCCGCAGTACGAGGAGGCGCCCGTGGGGTTCGGGTCGCTGTTCGGCCGCAACATCACGCTCAACGGCGGCCCGGCCCCGGTGCGCGCCTACCTCGAGCACGCGATCACGCAGGTCCTGGACGGCACGATCGACCCGGGCCGGGTGTTCGACCGCACCGTGCCGCTGGACGACGCCGCCGACGCGTACCGGGCGATGGACGCGCGCGAGGCGCTCAAGGTCATGCTCCGCCCGTGAACCTCGCCGACTTCCTCGCGCACGTCGACGCGGGCCGGACGATCGTGGGCGGCTCCGCCGAGCACGCCTTCATGCACGCCGCCGCCCAGGAGGCCCTCCGGACGGTCGCCGAGCTGAACGGCGGGTACCGGACGCCGGACGAGGTCCGTGACCTGCTGGCCCGGCTCACCGGCCGACCGGTCGACGCGTCGGTCACCCTGTTCCCGCCGTTCGCCACGGAGTTCGGCAAGAACCTGGTGCTGGGCGCCCGGGTCTTCGTCAACCAGGGGTGCCGGTTCCAGGACACCGGCGGCATCCGGATCGGCGACGACACCCTGATCGGCCACGGCACGACGCTGACCACGCTGAACCACGCCCTCGACCCCGCCCGGCGCGCCGACATGACACCCGCGCCGGTGGTCATCGGCCGCCGGGTGTGGATCGGCGCGTCGGTCACGGTCGTCCCCGGCGTCACGATCGGCGACGGCGCGGTGGTCGGGGCCGGCGCCGTCGTCACCAGGGACGTGCCGCCGGACGTCGTCGTCGCCGGGGTGCCGGCGCGCGTGGTGCGCCCGACGGGCTTCGACTCGACCGCGTCCTGACGACCCCGGCGCCGGCCCGGACGGGCCCGGCCGTGCACGCGGTCGCGCTAGGGTCCGGCCATGAGCGACCAGCACCCGACCGCGGCCCCCGGCGACCCGCAGCCCGAGGGGGCGCCGCCCGGGCCGTCGCCGTACGGGCCCGGCCCGGGCGCCGGGCAGCCGGACGCCTCCCCGTCCGCGCCGTACGCCGCCCCTTACCCGGCGCAGCCGTACCCGGGCCAGCCCGCCGGGGGCGACCCGTACGCCGCCGCGCCTGGTGGCGACCCGTACGCCGCACCTCCCTACGGCGACCCGTACGCCGCCGCCCCGTACGGCGACCCCTACGCCGCCGCGCAGCCCTACCCGGCCCAGCAGCCCGAGCCCCACCCGGCGGCCTACGCCGCGCCCGGGTACGCCGTCGCCCCGTACTCCGCCCCGGGGTACGCCTCCGCCTACCCGGTGGCGTACGGCACCGACCCGCTCACCGGCCTCGCGTGGTCCGACAAGTCCAAGACGACCGCGGGCCTGCTGCAGCTGCTGCTGCCGCTGGTGGGGGTCTGCGGCGTCGGCCGGCTGTACGCCGGGCAGACCGCCATCGGCCTGGCGCAGCTCCTCGGGTTCTTCGTCGGCTGCGTCCTGATGGTCGTGCTCATCGGGTTCGTCGTCGCCCCCGCGGTCTGGCTGTGGGCGGTCGTCGACGGCATCGTGCTGCTCACGACCGGGGGCCGGGACCAGTACGGCCGCCTGCTGCGGTAGCCCGGCGCCCGGGTGGCGGGTCGCCCGGCCCCGTAGGGTCGGGCGCATGACGAGTCCCGCGCCGGCCGGCCGGCGCTGAGCCGTGCTCCTCGCCCTCGTGCTCGTCGGCCTGGCCGTCGCGGTGCTGTCCCGGCGGCTCGCGTGGGTGCGGGACCGGCTGCCCGTCCCGGCGACGACGATCCTGGCCTGGACCGCCGCGGGCGTGGTGGGCATCGCGCTCGCGCCCGTCGGCACCGGGACCGGACGGGTCGTGCTGGCCGGGGTCGCCGCGGCGGCCGCGGGCGCGCTGGTGATCGCCGCCGCCGGGTGGGTGGTCGGCGCCGTGCGGCCGCACCTGGCGCGGCGGCGGGC
>NZ_SZYE01000106.1 GCF_005239125.1 Cellulomonas hominis
GGCTCCCGGCCGGAGGCTCGGTTCCAATCTACCAGAGTTCCTGGCCGCGTTCCGCGCCTTCCGGCGCATCCCGCTTTCCTGAACTCTACCAGAGCTTCTTTCCCGTCCGAACCGCTCATCCGAGCCGTTCTGACGTTCCGAAACCCTACCAGATGTTCTGGTCCGTCGTTTTCGGTGAATCTCTTCACCGCTTTCGACCTCCAGAACTCTACCAGGCTTTCCGGAGTGCTTTGTGCGTGATTCACACGACATTGCTCTCGGGAGGTCCCGGTCCGGCACGACGAGCCGGGCGCAGCGAAGCGCCTGGAGGCCGTACCGGGGGTGGCTGCCTGCGGGACCGGCCTTCGGGTCGAAGCCTCGAAGTCCGTGCCTCCCGTCCGGGCAGCTCGGAGAACATTACGCGCCGGGCCCCGCGGGGTCAAACCCGGGCCGGGGTGCTCCCCGTCACGTCGGCCTCGCACCCGGGAACGGGGCGACGCCCCGCACGCGCCGACGCCCCCGCCGGCCCGGTGCAGGGCCGACGGGGGCGTCGTGGAGCGGGCGCGGGTCAGGCCGCGACGAGCGACCGCAGCACGTACTGCAGGATGCCGCCGTTGCGGTAGTAGTCCGCCTCGCCGGGGGTGTCGATCCGAACGACCGCGTCGAACGCGACCACGGAGCCGTCGCCCTTGGTGGCGGTGACGCGCACCGTCCGCGGGACGGCACCCTCGTTCAGCGCGGAGATGCCGGCGATGTCGAAGGTCTCCGTGCCCTCCAGGCCGAGCGAGTCGGCCGACTCCCCCGCCGGGAACTGCAGCGGGAGGACGCCCATGCCGATGAGGTTCGACCGGTGGATCCGCTCGAACGACTCGGTGATGACCGCCTTCACGCCCAGCAGCGCGGTGCCCTTGGCCGCCCAGTCGCGGGACGACCCGGAGCCGTACTCCTTGCCGCCCAGGATGACGAGCGGGACGCCGGCCTCGGCGTACGCCTGCGCGGCGTCGTAGATCGACGTCTGCTCGCCGGTCAGATGGTTCACGGTGAACCCGCCCTCGACGCCCGGCACGAGCTGGTTCCGCAGCCGGATGTTGGCGAAGGTGCCGCGGATCATCACCTCGTGGTTGCCGCGGCGGGACCCGTAGGAGTTGAAGTCCCGGCGCTCCACCCCGTGCTCGGCCAGGTACCGGCCGGCCGGGCTGTCCGCCTTGATCGACCCCGCGGGGCTGATGTGGTCGGTGGTGACCGAGTCCCCGAGCTTCGCGAGCACCCGCGCGCCCGACACGTCCACGACGGGGGCCGGTTCGGCCGCCATGCCCTCGAAGTACGGGGGCTTGCGCACGTAGGTCGACCCGGCGTCCCAGGCGAAGGTGTCGCCCTCCGGGGTGTCGAGCGCGCGCCAGCGCTCGTCGCCCGCGAACACGTCGGCGTAGTCCGCCTCGAACATCGAGCGGTCGATGCTCGAGTCGATGGTCGCCTGGACCTCCTCCGGCGTGGGCCAGATGTCCGCGAGGAACACCGGCTTCCCCTCGGTGTCGGTGCCCAGCGGCTGGTTCTCGAAGTCGAAGTCCATCGTCCCGGCGAGGGCGTACGCGATGACCAGCGGCGGGGACGCCAGGTAGTTCATCTTGACGTCGGGGTTGATGCGGCCCTCGAAGTTCCGGTTGCCCGACAGCACCGAGACGACCGACAGGTCGTGCTCGTTGACGACCGCGGACACCTCCTCGGGCAGCGGGCCGGAGTTGCCGATGCAGGTGGCGCAGCCGTAGCCGACCAGGTGGAAGCCGAGCTTCTCGAGGTAGGGCCAGAGGCCGGCCTTCTCGTAGTAGTTCGTGACGACCTGCGAGCCCGGGGCCATGGAGGTCTTGACCCACGGCTTGGACACCAGCCCGCGCTCGACGGCCTTCCGCGCGAGCAGCGCCGCGGCCAGCATGACCGACGGGTTCGACGTGTTGGTGCAGGACGTGATCGAGGCGATCACGACGGCACCGTGGTCGAGCTCGGACGTGGTGCCGTCGGCCAGGGTGACCGGCACGCGCTTGTGCGGGCGCCGCGCCGAGTCGCCCGCGGCGACGTGGGCGGGCGCGTCCGAGGAGTCGGCGTGCTCCCCCGCGGCGATCGGGTCGGAGGCGGGGAACGTCTCGTCGACCGACTCGTCGAGGCCGGTGAACCCGGCGCGCTCGTCGTCGGACACGTAGTCCAGGATCGAGGTCGCGAACGACTCCTTCGCCGCGGACAGCTCGATGCGGTCCTGCGGGCGCTTCGGGCCGGCGATCGACGGGACCACGGTGCCCAGGTCGAGCTCGAGGTACTCGGAGTACGCGGGCTCGCGCGACGGGTCGTGCCAGAGACCCTGCTCCTTGGCGTACGCCTCGACGAGCGCGAGCTGCTGCTCGGAGCGGCCGGTCAGGCGCAGGTAGTCGAGGGTGACGTCGTCGATCGGGAAGATCGCGCAGGTGGAGCCGAACTCCGGCGACATGTTGCCGATCGTCGCGCGGTTGGCGAGCGGGACCTGGGCCACGCCCTCGCCGTAGAACTCGACGAACTTGCCCACCACGCCGTGCTGGCGCAGCTGCTGGGTGATGGTGAGCACGACGTCGGTCGCGGTCACGCCGGACGGGATCGAGCCGGTGAGCTTGAAGCCGACGACGCGCGGGATGAGCATCGAGACCGGCTGGCCGAGCATGGCCGCCTCGGCCTCGATGCCGCCGACGCCCCAGCCCAGCACGCCGAGGCCGTTGACCATCGTGGTGTGCGAGTCGGTGCCGACGCAGGTGTCGGGGTACGCGCGCAGCGCGCCGTCCACCTCGCGGGTCATGATCCCGCGCGCCAGGTACTCGATGTTGACCTGGTGCACGATGCCGGTGCCCGGGGGGACGACCTTGAAGTCGTCGAAGGCCGTCTGGCCCCAGCGGAGGAACTGGTAGCGCTCGTGGTTGCGCTGGTACTCGATCTCGACGTTGCGGCGGAACGCGTCCTCGCGCCCGAACACGTCGATCTGCACGGAGTGGTCGATGACGAGCTCGGCGGGCGCCAGCGGGTTGATCCGCGTGGGGTCGCCGCCGAGGTCGACCATGGCCTCGCGCATCGTGGCGAGGTCGACGACGCAGGGCACGCCGGTGAAGTCCTGCATGATCACGCGGGCGGGGGTGAACTGGATCTCGGTGTCCGGCTCGGCGGACGGGTCCCACGCGGCGAGGGCGCGCACGTGGTCGGCGGTGATGTTCGCGCCGTCCTCGGTCCGCAGCAGGTTCTCGGCGAGCACCTTGAGGCTGTACGGCAGCTTCTCCGTCCCGGGGACCGCGTCCAGCCGGAAGATCTCGTAGGTGTCGTCCCCGACCTGCAGCCGGGCCTTCGACCCGAAGCTGTCGACGCTGCTCACTTCTGGCTCCTTCGTTGGCGAGTCCGGCCGCTGGGGGACGGCCGCGGCGGCGGTCCGCCCCGGGGCCGGTCGCCCCGGCGGCGGTCCGCCAAAGTATCTTGATGTCGAGATACATCCTACCCCGATCAGGCGACGGACGCCGAGCGCCCGCGCGGCCCGGCGCGCCGACCTCGCGGGCGGTCACGCCGGGCCGCGCGGGCGCGCGGCGGGTCGGGCGCGGGCCGGGCGTCAGTCCCCGGTCACGCCCTCGGCGGCCCGCCGCTCGCGCTCGACGGCCTTCTGGTGCTGCCGGGGGTCGTAGTCCGGGGTGCCCTGCTTGTGCAGCTCGGCGGTCGCGCGGCGGCTGGCCTCGGCCACGCGGCGCGTCGCCTCGGCGGCGGACTCGCGGGCGTCACCCTCGTGCGGTGTCGTCATCGTCGGCTCCTTCCGGTGGGCGGGCGCCACGGGCCGCGGCGCCCGCACCCCACGCTAGGCCGCAGCGGCCCCCCGCGCGAGGGTTCCCGACCTGCGGGGATCCCGCGCGGGGCGGGCCCCGCCGAGATGGCGACGCCCGGCTGCGCGCCACGCCGCGTCCAGAGCCGAGAACTGCCATCTCGGGGAGGCGCGCGCGGCGCGAGGGCGCGGGCGGCGCGGTGCGGCGCGGCGCGGGCGCGGGCGCGGGGTCAGCGGTCCAGGACCGCGACGGCCTCGACGTGGTGCGTCATCGGGAACAGGTCGTAGCCGGTGACGTCCCGCAGGGCGTAGCCCTCCTCGGCGAGGTAGGCCACGTCGCGCGCGAGCGCGGCCGGGTCGCAGGCGACGTACACGACGCGGCGGGGCGCGAGCGCGGCGACGGCGCGGACGACGTCCCGGCCGGCGCCGACGCGCGGCGGGTCGAGCACGACGGCGTCGACGCCCGGTCCGGCGGCTCCCGACGCCAGCGCCTCCGCCACGTCCCCGGCGTGCAGCTCGACCCGCGGCCGGTCGTGCAGGTTCCGCCGGGCGTCGCGCACGGCGCGCGCGTCGCCCTCGACGGCGACCACGGTCCCGGACTCGCCGACGGCGTCGGCCAGGGGCAGCGTGAACAGGCCCGCGCCGGAGTACAGGTCGAGCACGCGGGCGCCGTCGACGTCGCCCAGCGCGTCGAGCACGGCGCCGGTCAGCGCGCCGGGCGCCTCGCGGTGCACCTGCCAGAAGCCCGCGGCGGCGACCCGGTAGGCCCACTCCCGCTCCCCCACCCGCACCTGCTCGCGCACGGCGGACCGGGCGTTGGGCCGCGGGTCGGCCTTGCCGCGCCGCAGGTCGAACGGCTGGTCGTCGACGAGCACCACCGGGGTGTCGCCGCCGGCGGGGGCCACCGCCTCGATCCGCGCGCCCGGGGCCCAGCGGCGCCCGAGCAGGTCGAGCTCGGCCAGGGCGTCGCTCATGAGCGGCATCGCCGTCACCGGCAGGACCTCGTGCGACCGGAACCGGCGCATGCCGGCCCGGCCCTCGCGGTCCGCGAGGAAGCCGACGCGGGTCCGCCAGCCGAGGCCGCCGCGCTCGTCGTCGCCGGGCAACGCCCGCACGGGCACCGACCGCTCGACGCGCGCGAGCCGCTGGAGCTGCTCGGACAGCACGGCGGACTTCCAGGCCCGCTGCGCGTCGAGCCGGACGTGGGCGAGCTCGCCGCCACCGACGCCGCCCGGGCCCGCCTCGGGCCACGCGGACTCGACGCGGTCGGGCGAGGCGTCGAGCACCTCGACCGCGTCCGCGCGCCAGAACCTCGCCGTCGGCCCGGCGTCGGTCAGGCGTGCGACGACGCGCTCGCCGGGCAGGGCGTGCCGGACGAACACGACGCGCCCCGGGCCGTCGTCGCCGGCCGCCCGCAGCCGCGCGACGCAGTGCCCGCCGTGCGCGACGGGCCCGACCTCGAGCTCGACCAGGTCGCCCGGCGCGCCGTCGGCGGCCGCGCGCCCGCGCGCCTCAGAGCCCACGGGAGATCGTCCTGCGCACGTGGTCCTCCATGCCGGTCTGCCCTTCGGTCGATGCGAGCTGCCACGGGACGGACGCCACCACGACGCCCGGCGTGAACAGCAGCCGCCCCTTGAGCCGCAGGGCGCTCTGGTTGTGCAGCAGCTGCTCCCACCAGTGGCCCACGACGTACTCGGGGATGTAGACGACCACCAGGTCCCGCGGGCTCTCCCGCCGGATCGAGCGGACGTAGGTGATGACGGGCCGGGTGATCTCGCGGAACGGCGAGTCGAGGATCCGCAGCGGCACCGGCAGGTCCATCTGCTCCCACTGCTCGCGGAGCGCCCCGGCGTCCTCGGGGTCCACGCCGACGGTGACGGCCTCGATGGTCTGCGGCCGGGACGCGCGCGCGTAGGCCAGCGCGCGCATGGTCGGCCGGTGCAGGTGGGAGACGAGCACGATGGCGTGCACCCGGCTGGGCAGCGCCCGCGCGGCGGCGGGGTCGGCGCCCAGCGCGAGCTCCGCGCGGACGGCGTCGTAGTGCCGGCGGATCCCCTGCATGCCGATGAACACGATGATCATCGCGAGGATCGCGATCCACGCGCCGTGCGTGAACTTGGTGATCAGCACGATGACCAGCACCGTCGCGGTCATGCCGAAGCCGATCCCGTTGATGACCCGGGACCGGAGCATCTGCCGGCGCCGCTCGGGGTCGGGCTGGGTGCGCAGCTCGCGGGTCCAGTGCTTGATCATGCCGAGCTGGGACAGGGTGAACGACACGAAGACGCCCACGATGTACAGCTGGATGAGCCGGGTGACCTGGGCGTCGAAGGCCAGGATGAGCGCGATCGCGCCCGCGGCGAGCGCGATGATCCCGTTGGAGAAGGCGAGCCGGTCGCCCCGGGTGTGCAGCTGGCGGGGCAGGTAGCCGTCCTTCGCCAGGATCGAGCCGAGCACCGGGAACCCGTTGAACGCCGTGTTCGCGGCGAGGATGAGGATGAGGCCGGTGACGACCGACACCAGGTAGAACGCCGGCGGGAACGAGTGGAAGATCGTCTGCGCGAGCTGCCCGATGACCGGGTCCTGGACGTAGTCCTGCCCGACCGGCACGCCGTGGTCCAGCAGCTGGGTCGACGGGTCCTCGACGTAGTGCACGCCGGTGAGCCGGGCGAGCGTGAGGATCGACATGATGAGGAACACCGACAGCCCGCCGAGCATGAGCAGGGTGGTCGCGGCGTTCTTCGACTTGGGCTTGCGGAACGACGGCACGCCGTTGCTGATCGCCTCGACGCCGGTGAGGGCGGCGGAGCCGGACGCGAAGGCGCGCAGCACGAGGAACGCCCCGGCGGCGCCCGCCAGCCCCTGGTCGAACCCCTCGGCCGGGACGACGGTGAGCGCGCTCGACGCCGCGGGCTGCAGGTCCCCCGAGAGGTACTGCACGAAGCCGAAGACCGCGGTGCTGCCCACGGCGAGCATGTAGAGGTACACCGGGATCGCGAACGCGTTGCCGGACTCCCGGACGCCGCGCAGGTTCGCGAGGGTGAGCAGCACGACGACCACCACGGCGACCAGCGCCTCGTGCCCGCGCAGCGCCGGGATGGCCGACGCCGCGTACTGCGCGCCGGAGGACACGGACACGGCGACGGTGAGGACGTAGTCGACGAGCAGCGCGCTGGCGACGGTCACCCCGGCCCGGGGCCCGAGGTTCACGGTGGCGACCTCGTAGTCCCCGCCGCCCGAGGGGTAGGCGTGCACGTTCTGCCGGTACGACGCGATGACGGTGATCATCACGATGACGACGGCCAGGCCGACCCACGGAGAGATGACGGTCGCGCTCACCCCGGCCAGGGCGAGCGTCAGCAGCACCTCGTCCGGGGCGTAGGCGACGGAGGACAGGGCGTCCGACGCGAAGATCGGCAGGGCGATCCGCTTCGGGAGGAGGGTGTGCCCCAAGTTCTCGCTGCGGACCGGTCGTCCGAGCAGCAAGCGTTTGGCGGCATCCGCGAGATCCGGCACGAGCGACCATGCTAGGCGCACCGCGGCCGATCCGGCACCGGACCCGACCCGGGACCACCGGCGTGCTCCCGGGTCCGCGCGGGGTATACCGTTCCGCGTTGTGCACTTCGTCATCATGGGCTGCGGCCGCGCCGGCGCCACGCTCGCGCAGTCGCTGGAGGCCCACGGGCACTCCGTCGCGGTGATCGACCAGAACCCGGACTCGTTCCGGCGGCTCGACGCCGAGTTCGCGGGCAGCAAGGTCACGGGCCTCGGCTTCGACCGGGACACGCTGCGCCAGGCGGGCATCGACGACGCGTTCGGCTTCGCCGCGGTGTCCGACGGCGACAACTCGAACATCCTCGCCGCCCGCGTGGTGCGCGAGACGTTCGGCGTCGAGAACGTCGTCGCCCGGATCTACGACCCGCACCGCGCGGAGATCTACCAGCGGCTCGGCATCCCGACGGTCGCCACCGTGCGGTGGACCGCCGACCAGGTGCTGCGCCGGCTGCTGCCCATGGGCGCGACCAGCCAGTTCACCGACGCGTCGGGGAAGATCAGCCTGTCCGAGGTCGACGTGCACCACGGCTGGGTCGGCAAGCCGCTCCGGCTGCTCGAGGAGGCCGCCGGCGCGCGCGTCGCCTACCTCACCCGCTACGGCGACGGGCTGCTGCCCGACGCGCAGACCGTCCTCCAGGAGAGCGACATCGTGCACCTGCTGCTCCGCGCCGACGAGCAGTCCGCCGTCGAGCGCGTCGTCACCGCCGCACCGGAGGTGCAGGCGTGAGGGTCGTCATCGCCGGAGCAGGCTCGGTCGGCCGCTCCATCGCGCGCGAGCTGCTCGCGAACGGGCACGAGGTCACGCTGATCGACCGCCAGCCCTCGGCCATGCGCGTCGCGCAGGTCGCCGACGCCGACTGGCTGCTGGCCGACGCGTGCGAGCTGCCCACCCTGACCCAGGCGCGGACGGACGAGTGCGACGTGGTCGTGGCCGCGACGGGCGACGACAAGGCGAACCTGGTCATCTCCCTGCTCGCGAAGACCGAGTACGGCGTGCCGCGCACGGTCGCCCGGGTGAACAACCCGAAGAACGAGTGGATGTTCGACGAGGCGTGGGGCGTGGACGTCGCCGTCTCCACCCCGCGGATCATGACGGCGATGATCGAGGAGGCCGTCTCCGTCGGCGACCTGGTGCGGATCTTCACGTTCCACCAGTCCGGCGCGGACATCCTCGAGCTCACCCTGCCCGACGACTCGCCGCTGGCCGGCTCGCTGGTCGGTCAGATCGGCTGGCCGGCCGACACGGTGCTCGCGGCGGTCGTGCGCGACGACCGGCCGTTCCAGCCGTCCGGGGACGACACCCTCGAGGGCGGCGACGAGCTGCTCTTCGTCACGGGGCGGGACGCGTCGGAGACGGAGCTGGCCGCGCTGCTGTCGAGCCGCGTACCAGGATCCAGCTCGCCCACAGCACCAGCGCCGTGAGCGGCACGCCCATGACGAGCTTCGCGGTGCCGAGCCAGGCGACCTCGTCGGCGTAGTAGAGCGGCACCTGCACCACGAGCCGGGCGGCGAACATGCCGGCCCACAGCCAGGTGACGAGGGAGTACCGGCGCAGCAGCGCCGGGTCCCTGCGCCAGGTGAGGGCACCGGCCCACGAGCCCTGCTCGGACAACGGGCCGTCGCCGCGGAACAGGCCGAGCACCACGCCGACCAGCGGCCAGCGGACCAGGACCGACACGACGAACGCGAGCAGGTACGCGACGTTGGTGAGCAGGCCCCACGCGAAGTAGTCGCTGGCGTCACCGGTGCGCCACGCCCACACGACGCCGATGCCGACCCCGAGCACGCCGGACAGCGCCTGGGTGACCGGGGTGCGCTGGACGAGCCGGGCGACGACCGCGAGCACGGCCGCGGCGACCGACGCGATCAGCGCCGGCCGCAGCTCCTGGCCGGACGCCACGAACACGACGACGAACAGCAGGCCGGGCAGCACCGACTCGACGGCGCCGCGGACGCCGCCGACGGACTCGGCGAGGGAGAAGCTGTCCGCCTCGATCGCGCGCATGCCGCTCGCGGGCACGGCGTCCTCCGGCGCGGCGGCGGGGGTCACGGCGGGGTCCGGCGTCACCGGCGGCTCCTGGCCGCCGGCCGGCGTCGGCTCACTCACCCGGACGGGGCCGCAGCTCGTAGCGGGGGTTGAACATGGAGCGCCGGCCCTCGCGGGTGCACACCAGGCCCTCGACCTTGAGCCGGCGGCCGGGCTCGATGCCGGCGATCTCGCGGCGGCCGAGCCAGACCAGCACCAGGTTGCCGCTGCCGTCGTACAGGTCCGCCTCCAGCGCCGGCACGCCCTGGCGCGGGCGCAGCACGACGGAGCGGATCACGCCGGACACCTTGGCGCGGTGCCGGTCCGGGGTCTGGTCGACGGGCGTGCAGCCCGTCGCGCGGACCGCGTCCTCCCGCTCCTCCGAGGCCTCGATCTCCTCCTGCGAGGCGACGGCCCTGCGCAGGCCCTCCCGCAGCGACAGCGGCGACATGTCAGCGGATCTCCGTGATCTCCGGCCCGCGCTTCAGCGGGTCGAACGTGGGGGCGGCCTGGGTGGCGGCCGGCTGGACCGGCGTGCCGTCGGCCTGGTGCGGCAGGGTGAGCGCGAGCAGGTCGCGCGGGGCGCGGGCCTCGGTGCCGCGCACGACGACGGTCCGGCGGAACAGGTCCTCGAGGGTGCCGGCGGCCTCCTCGTCCACCGCGGCGCGGCCGGTGATGACGCCGCGCAGGAACCAGCGGGGGCCGTCGACCCCGACGAACCGCGCGGGCCGGTGGCCGGTGCGGCCCTCGGGGGTGCGGACGGGCAGGCGGGCGAGCAGCTCGCGGCCGAACGGGCCGGGCACGTCGTCGACGGCGCCGCCCTGCTTGCGCACGGACTCGCCGATCTCCTGGCGGATCTCGTCCCAGATGCCCTCGGTGCGCGGTGCCGCGAACGCCTGCATCTGCAGGGTCGAGCCGTCGACCGTCACGCCGACGGCCGTCACGGCGCCGGACTTCTTGTCGATCTCCATGCGCAGCTCCATGCCGTGCACGCCGGGCAGCCGCAGGGCGCCCAGGTCGACCCGCGGGCCGGGCGGGATCTCCTCGCCCGCGTCCCAGGGGCCGGCGGACCGGTCGACGGCGGCCGGGGCCGGGTCCTCCGGGGTCGCGTCCTGCACCGCGGGCGCGTCACCCGCGGCGGTCACCGGGTCGGCGGCCCCCTCGGCTGCGTCGACGCCGGCCGCGGTCTCGTCCTGGGCGGTGCGATCCTTCGCACCGCGCCGGAATAGCGCCACCCTCAGTCCCTTCCCCGGGTCGCCCGCGTCGCGGGCGCTGTCGTCTCCACGATAGTCCGCACCGGACGGACCACCTAGCGGGCCGCCTGCGTGTCCGCCGCGGGCGCAGCGGTGCGCGCGGCGCCGGCCTCGGTGGCCGGGTCGGCCGCGTCGGTGGGCGCCCCGGCGGCGGCCGCGGGACCGCCCGCCGCGCGCCAGCCGCCGCTGGACCCGAAACCGCCGGTCCCCCGGACCGAGTCCGGCAGCTCGTCCGCCTCGACGAACAGCGCGCGCTCGACGCGCTGGATCACCAGCTGGGCCACGCGGTCGCCGCGGTGCAGCACGACGGGCTCGCGCGCGTCGGTGTTCAGCAGGGTGACCGCGATCTCGCCGCGGTAGCCCGCGTCCACGGTGCCGGGGGCGTTCACGATCGTGAGGCCGTGCCGCGCGGCGAGGCCGGAGCGCGGGTGCACGAAGGCGGCGTAGCCCTCGGGCAGCGCGATCGCGACGCCGGTCGGCACGGTGACCCGCTCGCCGGGCTCGATCGTGGCGTCCACCCGGGTCACCAGGTCCGCGCCGGCGTCGCCGGGGTGCGCGTACGCCGGGACGGGCACGCCGTCGTCGAGGCGGTGCAGCAGGATGGTCAGGGTCTCGGGGGCCGCGGAGGCGGGCGCGTCGTCCGTCACGGGCCCCGACCCTACCCGCCGCAGGTGGGATGCTGGGGGCGTGCAGACGACGACCGCCCCCGCCTTCGCCGAGCGCCTCTGGCCCTCCCCCGCCGGCTGGGTCGCCGTGCCCGCCCTGGCCGCGATGATCGGCATCGTGCTGCTGCCCCTGTCGCCGGTGGCCGCGGCGGTCGGCGCGGGCCTGGGCCTGGTCGCGGTCGGGCTGGCGGCCGCGGGGCTGGCCACCCGCGTGCGGGTGGCGGACGGCGAGCTGCACGCCGGCGACGCGCACGTCCCGCTGTCCCTGCTGCGGGCGCCGCGCGCGCTGGACGCCGACCAGACCCGGCACGAGCTCGGCCCGGGCCTGGACGCGCGTGCGCACGTGTGCCTGCGCGGCTGGGTGCGGACCGCGGTGCGCGTCGAGCTGGCCGACCCGGCGGACCCGACGCCGTACTGGGTGGTGTCGACCCGGCGTCCGGCGGACCTGGTGGCCGCGCTCGGCGGCGGCGCCGGCAGCCCCGACGCCGCGCCGGCCGCCTGAGCGGGCCCGGGGACGACGACGCCGGCCGGACCACGGGGGTCCGGCCGGCGTCGTGACGGCTGGGTGGGGCGCGCCGCGCCCGCTCGGGCGGGCGGCGCGCCCGGACTGCAGCTCAGGCCGCGCACTCCGAGCAGACGGGCATGCCGTCCTTCTCGTAGGCGAGCTGGCTGCGGTGGTGGACCAGGAAGCACTTCGAGCAGGTGAACTCGTCGGCCTGTCGCGGCAGCACCCGGACCGAGAGCTCCTCGCCCGACAGGTCCGCGCCCGGGAGCTCGAACCCCTCGGCCGCTTCGGTCTCGTCCTCGTCCACCACGCCCGAGTTCTTGTCGGAGCGCCGGGCCTGGAGCTCCTGCAGCGAGTCCTCGCTGAGGTCCTCCTCGGTCTTGCGCGGGGCGTCGTAGTCGGTTGCCATGTGGTGTGGTCACGCTCCGTCTGGTGGTCGGGATCGGCGTACGCGGGATCAAGCGAACGGGGGTCGCCGTTTGTTCCCGGTCGGGCGCCCCGGATTGTGCCTCATTTCGGAGCGCGGTGCACACCGGGCTCAGTCGTCCGCGTCGGCGCCCAGCCCGGCGAGCAGCGTGGCCAGCCCGTGCACCGTCGCGGCGGGCCCGACGACGGACATCTCGACGCCCGCCGGCCGGCCCCGCAGGCCGCTGACCTGCGCACCCGCCTCGATCGCGATGATCTGGCCGGCCGCGAGGTCCCACGGGTTGAGGCCGCGCTCGTAGTGCGCGTCGAGCGAGCCCTCGGCCACCCGGCACAGGTCCAGGGCGGCGGAGCCGATGCGCCGGATGTCACGCACCTGCGGCAGCAGCGCCGCGAGCACCCGGCCCTGCGCCCGGCGCCGCTCCGCGCGGTAGCCGAACCCGGTGCCGATCAACGACGTGGCGAGCGGTCGGGCCGGGTTGACCTCGAGCCGGCGGCCGTCGCGGAACGCGCCCTGCCCGCGCCCGGCCGTGTAGGTCCGGCCGTCGGCGACGGCGTGCACGCAGCCGGCGACCGGCGTCCACCGCTCGGGGTCGGGGTCGCCGGCCACGACGCCGACGGACACCGCGAACGCGGGCACGCCGTACAGGTAGTTCACGGTGCCGTCGATCGGGTCCAGCACCCAGGTGAGGCCGCTGGTCCCCGGCTCGAGCCCGTGCTCCTCCCCCAGGACGCCGTCGTGCGGCCGGTGCTCGGCGAGCAGCGCGCGCAGGTGGTTCTCCGAGGCGAGGTCCATCGCGGTGACCGGGTCGACGTCGCTGGACTTGGTGGCGGCGACCTGGACCCGCTCGGGGCTCGTGGTCCGGATCAGGTCGCCCGCGGACCGCGCGAGGCGCTCGGCGAGCTCGGTGAGGGCGCGGACCTCGGCGGGGTCCGGCAGCGGGGCGGGGTCGGCGGCGGGGGTCGCGGGAGTGGGCTCGGGTGCGCTCGTCACGGGGCCATCCTGCCCGAGGAGCGGGCGCGCGGGGCGGTCAGGAGGCGCCCGGTCGCCCGC
>NZ_SZYE01000107.1 GCF_005239125.1 Cellulomonas hominis
CCCCGGCTCCCGCACCGGCCGGCGCCGGCACCCCGCTCGACGACGCGGACCGCGCCCTGGACGCCGTCGAGCGCGCCCTGCGGGAGCGCGACGCCACGCCGGTCCGGCTGGAGCGCGACCGCCGGCACCAGCTCCGGGACGCGGTGCTGCACCCGTCGGAACGGCTGCGGTCCATCCAGGTCCGGCACGCGGTGCGGACGGGCTTCGCGGTGCTGATCATGCTGATCGTGACGTCCGGGCTCCAGCGCGGCGACCCGCTGGTGTCGACGGTGCTGCTCGCCACGTTCAGCATCCTCCAGGCCCGGTGGAACGACACGGCGACGAAGACGAGGAACAAGGTCGTCGGCGTGGTCGCGGGCTCGCTGACGGTCGCGGTGGTCCTGCTGGTCGTGCCGTCGCGGTACCTGACGCTCGTCGCGGTCGTCGCCCTCTGCCTGGGGCTCTGGTACATCGTGACGCGGCCGGCGCTGGGCAACGCGTGCATGGTGGTGGTCAGCGTCGGCTTCAACTCGGTGACCCGGCACCTGGACCCGGTCGACCTGCTCCTGCAGTACGTCGGGCTGACCGCCTGCGCGGTGCTGGTCGGGGTGGTCCTGGGCTTCACGCTGATCCCCGGCTTCCGGCCGCCGCCGCTGCGGCGGCGGGTCGAGTCCGCGACCCGCGCCACGGCGACGGCGCTGCGCGCGGCGTCGGACGGCACCGGCGTGCCGGGGCCCGACGAGATCGCCCTGTTCCGCGACGCCACCCGGCTGCAGGACGAGCTGGTGGCCGACGGCGACCCGCTCGACGACCGGCAGCTGGCCGAGCTCGACGCGCTGCGCACCGGGCTGCGCGATCTGACCCTGCTCGCCGGCACCGCGGACCTGGCGCCGGACGAGCTGGACCGCCTCCTCGAGGTGCTGACCCCGGACGGCCCGCCTGATCGCGACGGCGTGGCCGACGCCGCCCCGGAGGCGTCCGGGGCGGCGTCCTCGACGCTGTGGGACGTGGCGCAGCAGGCGGGCGCGGCCGAGCGCTACCTGCTGCGGACGCTGCCGGCCGCCGGCTGAGCCGGGTCCGGCGCCGCACGGTTCCGGTGGCGGCGACGGGGGACGTGTCTCCTTGCTGCTCGGGCGGCCGCCCTACCCGCGGCGCGCCCGGCGGGAACGGCGGGTGAGTGCGACCCCGAGGGCCAGCATGGCGAGGGCGAGCGCCGCGGTCAGGGTGATCGCGCCGCCCGTCACCGCGAGGCCGCCGCCCGTGCCCGCCGGTCCGGGCGCCGCGCCGGCCGCCTCCACCGTGATGGGCACCTGGGCGAGCAGCGTCCCGCCGGGGTCACGGGCCTGCAGGTGGTGCGTCCCCGCGGCGAGGTCGCCGGGCACCGTCACCTCCGTGGTCGCCGCCCCGCCGGTCACCGCGGCGGTCGCGAGCCGGCGGTACTCCGACGCGATGCCGACCTCCTCCTCGGCCCCGGGCATCCCGGTGAGCGTCACCGTCACCCGGTCGCCGGCCCGCACCGACGCGGACGACACCGAGATCCCCGGTGCCCCGCCGCCCGGTGGCACGGCCGCCACCTGCACGGACCCGACCGCGGAGACGTTCCCCGCCCCGTCGGAGGCGCGGAACTCCACCGTGACGGCGTCGGTCCCGGGCACCGTGACCGGGCCGGTGTAGGTGGCCCACCCACCCGCCCCGCCGGTGCGGTGCTCCACGGACGCGACCCCCGAGCCTCCGTCGTCGGTGGCGACGACCGTGACGACGCGTCCGGCGACCGTCCCGGAGACCACCGGTGCCGTGCGGTCCGGGGGCGGGACCTCCGCCAGCCCGTCGAGCGCGGCGGACAGCGCCGCCGCGGCCGCGTCGACCTCCGCCTGCGTCGCGGCACCGGCGGCGAGCAGCGCCTTGGCCGTCTCGAGCGCCGGGAGCAGCGGCGCCCAGCTCTCCGCCGTGTACCGCTCGCTCTCCAGGTCGTTCGCCCGCGCCACGAGGCCCTCGAGCTCCTGCGTGGCGACGGCGACGCTGACCGGGCACCACGCGAGCTCGTCGCCCTTGGCGTGGCTGACCAGGACCGACGTGGACCCGGAGGGGCCTGCGGCCAGGTCGACCTCGACCGTCCCGTCGGCGCCGACCCGCGGCGCGCCCGTCACGGCGGCGACCGCCGGGTCCAGCGTGGACGCGCGGACGACGTCGTCGGCCTCGTGCGGCGTGATCGTCGCCGTCACGACGCCCGAGCCGTCGCGCGGCAGGGTGGTGGCCGTCGCGGTGCAGGTCAGTCTGTAGCCGCCGTAGACCTCGAGCTCGAACAGCGACGTGCCGTACTTCGTGGCCGGCAGGCCGATCACGCGCACGTGCTGCACCTCGGCGTCGGCGAAGTCGACCGTGTTCCTCAGCTCGGCCGACGTCTTCTGGACACGGGCGAGCAGCTCCCACGTCTGCCCGTCCGCCGAGCCCTCGACACGGAAGTCGTTCGAGGTGGCCGTCTCCCAGGTCAGCACCACCTGGTTGATGGTCCGCGGGCTGCCCAGGTCGACCTGGAGCCAGCGCTCCGTCGTGTACGGCGCGTCCTGGCGGGACGAGGCCCAGCGCGTCGTGGGGTTCCCGTCGACCGCGTTCGTCGGCGGCAGTGTCGCGTTGTACTGCGAGTCGGCGGTGACGCCTCGGCCGAGCGCGAGGTTCTCCCGGCCCGCGGGAGCGCCCGGTGCGGACGCGATCGCGTCGTCGCCGAACACCTCGAGCTCCCAGATCGAGACCCCGTACTGGGTGGTGCTGCGCTGGACGGTCTGCATCCGGACGTACCGCGCGCGCTCGTCGAGCGCCACGACGTCGACCCCGCCGTCGCTGCCGGCGCCGGACGTGGCGTACGCGTCCCGCCAGGCCGCGCCGTCGTCCGAGACCTGGATCCGGTACTGGCGCGCGTACGACGCCTCCCACCAGAGCCGGACGGCGCCGACCGGCTGCACCGACCCGAGGTCCACCTGCGCCCAGGCGCTGTCGGACAGGTTGCCGCTCCACCGGGTCGCCGTGCTGCCGTCGGTGATGCTGCCGGCGGCGCCGCTCGACGTGCCCGAGACCGAGACCGCGCCGCCGAGCGCCAGGTTCGCGCTCGCGTCGACCTCGAGCTCCTGCACCGCGTAGCCGTCCCCCTCGCCGTCGAGGAGCAGGAGCCGGACGAAGCCGGCCGCGGTCGGGGCGATGTCGATCCGGGTCGTCCCGCCCGTGCCGTCCTGGGTGAACCGCTGGTCGGTCCACGTCACCCCGTCCGCCGAGGTCTGCAGCAGGAACCGGGTCGCGGCGTCCTCGCCCCAGGTGACCGTCGCCCCGGTGACGAACGAGCCGTGCGGGAGCTGCCGGGTCAGCCACTGCGTGCCGCCGGCGGCCGAGTGCCACGAGGTCCCCGCGTCCCCGTCGCCGGCCAGGGCGGCACCGTGCCCACCGCGGGCGCTGCTCGCGGTGGAGGCCGAGCCGACGTCGCTCACCGCGAGCGCCGCGGTGACCGTCTTGCCGAGCGTGGCGCCGGACCCGAGGGCGAACACGCCGCGGGCGACCCCCTCCGGGCCGGTGAGGGACACCCGCACGACGACGCCCGGCTGCCCGGGGTTCGCCACGCTCACGACCGGGGCGTCGCCCGACTCGTCCAGGATCACCAGGCCCGGCTGGTCGACCTCGAGGCTCCGCCCGTCGCCCAGGTCCAGGGAACCGGCCCGGGAGAAGGTCGCCATCGTGCGGTGCAGGCCCGCGTGCCGCACCGCCTGGACGGCGGCGTCGTTGCGCAGCACCTCGACCCGCGGGGCCGCCGCGTACGCCTCGACCTCGGCGGGCGTGGCGGCGGGCAGGACGACGTACTCGTACCCGGCGTCCTGCGGCTGGACGCCGTGGTCCACGTGCAGGGTGAAGGCGTCCCGGGTGACCGGGTCCTCGCCGACCCAGCTGCCCGTCCGGGACGTGTTCGACACGAGGACGCGCTGACCCGCGGGGAACACGTACCCGACCTCGTCGTTGTACGCCCACGCGGGACCCTCCACGGCGGCGGCGTCGGTGCCGGACGGGACCGAGGCGCCGTTCACCGAGGCGTTCGGCTTGGCGACGACCTGGTTGACCGTGGTGTGCACCGGGGCGGCCGAGCTGGAGGAGATGCCGGTGCCGAGGGCGACCATCTCGTCGTCGAAGGTGAAATAGCTCTTCTGCCCCTTCGTGCCCGCCCGGTCCAGGGTGTGGACGCTGGCGCCGTAGGTGCCGTCGGAGACGCCGCCGGTGAAGCTGCCGCCGTTGCCGGTCGACCCGCGGGTCTGCTCCCTCACGTAGGGCGCGGTGACGCCCGGGTAGTGGAACCAGTCGAAGGCCGGGCCGAGGTCGAGGTACTCGCGGTTGGTGACCTGGATGGCCGTCGCCCCCGCGGAGTTCCACACGATCTCGTTGCCGACCTCCGGCCGGAACGTCGAGCGGTACTCGCTGCCGACCGTGCGGGTGGAGTTCAGGCGGGTGATGATCCCGTAGTCGTCGCGCAGGTGCGACGAGAGCTCGGACCGCCAGAAGTACCGGTTGCCGGTCGCGCCGTTGGTGCGGGTCCTGCCCTGGATGCCGTCGAGCACCGCGCGGTAGGCGGTGGCGTACAGCGGGTCGGTCCGGACCATCCGGGTCAGCGGCTCGATGAACTCCGAGGCGTGGCTCGTCACGCCGCCGATGGTCTTGGGCCGCCGGTAGTTCAGGTACAGCAGGCCGATCTCGCCGCGGATCATCCAGCGGGTGCCGGAGATGATGTAGAACGCGATCGTGTCCAGGTGCTGCCGGCTGAGAGCGAGGCCGGTGCCGCGGGCGACGTCCGCCCACAGGGCGACGTTGGTGAACAGCGCCATGCCGTAGCCCTCGCTGTACAGCTGCGCCCCGTGCGCCCAGAAGCTCGCGTCCGGCTGGACCGCCTCCTGGACCGTGCCCGAGCTGTCCACCGCCACGGTCTGCACCATGGTGTCGAAGCCGGCGCGGATCTGCGCCAGGTCGTGGGTCGCGACAGCCTCGAGGAGGTAGTTCGTGGTCCGCCACGCCCCGTTGGCACCGACCGGGTCGAGCCTGCCGGTGTTGTGCTCGAGCGCGACGTCGAGCGCCGCGGGTCCGAGCACGTCCCCGAGGAAGATCGACAGCCGGCCCATCGCCATGGACTCGCCGATCTCGGTCTCCCACCAGTTCGTGTTGCCCGGGTCGGCGACGTCCCAGTAGGTGAGCGCCCGCTCGACCGCGGTCACGAGCGCCGGGTCCCCGAATCCCTCCGCCGCCGGGTCACGGTAGGCGTGCGCCATCGCGAGCATCCGGTACAGCGCGGAGTACGCGGACCACGTGCGGCCGTTCGCGGAGCTCGTGCGGTCGGCGTAGTCGACGTCCGCCCAGGACCCGTCGGCACGCTGGGACGCCGCGTAGTCGCGCGCCTCTGACGCGCGGGCCAGGAAGATGCCGTTCGCGATGATGATCTCGTCGCCCTGGCCCAGGTAGTACTCCTGCAGCCGCGTGATGATCGTGCCGACGTCCTCGGCGGGCGTCGCCGCCTGCGCGCGCGGGGCTCCGGCCAGGCCGGCGCCGCCCAGCACGAGGGCGAGCGTGAGGGCGATCGCTGCTCTGAGGTGTCTCACGTCCAGCTCCTTCGCTGATCTGTCGGGACGCGCGGTGCCGGGCGCACCGGGCGACGGGCGGGTCAGGCCGCGGCGACCACCGCGGTGCCGTGCCCGGAGATCGTCAGCGGGCCGTCCGCGTCCGGGACGAACACGGCCTCGCCGGGTCGCAGCCGCACGGCGTCGGCCGCTGCGACCCGCACCTCGCCCTCGACGCAGACGACGACCCGCGGCCCGTCGACCGGCCCCGCGAGATCGTCGCCGGCGCGGGCGGTGACGACCCGCAGGGTGAAGTCCGGGACGGGCGGCACGAAGTCCACGACACCGGGGGCGCGGCGTGCCGGGCGGAGGAAGCCCGTCAGACGCGGGTCGAAGTCGGTGACGGCCAGCACCTGGTCGACGTCCACGTGCTTGGCGGTGAGGCCGGCGCGCAGCACGTTGTCCGACGCGGCCATGACCTCCACGGCCATCCCGCCGAGGTAGGCGTGCAGCGTGCCGGGTGCGGTGTAGATCGCCTGGCCCGGCTCCAGCCGCTCGTAGTTGAGCAGCAGCGGCGCGACGAGCGCCGGATCGCCGGGGAACCGGGCGGCCAGGCCGCGCACGACGTCGAGCTCCGGGCGCGCGCCGGCGGACTGCCGCGCGACGGCCGCGACCTCCCGGACCCACGGGGCGTCGCCCCCGCGCTGACCGAGCAGCCACCGGAAGGCGGCGCGGTGCGCGGGGCCGTCGCCGGCGTCCCGGAGCCGGGCGACGAGCGGGTCCAGCCCGGGGACCTCGAGCTCGGCGACGAGCTTGGCCGCCTGCTCGGGCTCCCGCAACCCGCTGAGCAGCTCGAACCGGGTCAGTGCGTAGACGACCTCGGGCTTGTGCGAGCGGTCCCGGTAGGTCCGCGCCGGGTCGTCGCGCGTCACCCCGCGCCGCTCCTCCTCGGCGTACCCCGCCTCGGCCTGGGCCGCGTCCGGGTGCACCTGCACCGACAGCGGATGGGCCGCGGCGAGGATCTTCGTCAGGTACGGCAGGCGCGGGCCGGCCGTCGCGAGCACCCGCCGGCCCAGCATCGTCTCCGGACGGTCGGCGACCAGCGCGTCCAGCGGCACGCGGCGTCCGGTGCCGTGCGCGACCGAGGGGTCGTCGGGGTGCGCACCGATCCAGACCTCCGCGACCGGGCGGCCGTCGGGCGGCTGCGCGCGGAGCTGCTGGACGAGCGTCGTCGAGCCCCAGGCGTACCGGCGGACCGGGTTGTCGAGGCGGTACACCTCAGCCCTCGTCCCGCACCAGCTCGGCGACGCCGATCCGGGAGTCCGCCATGCCGTAGAACACGAACCACCGGTCGCCGATCCGCTCGACGGCCGTCGGGAACACGACGTTGCCGAGCGTGCCCTCCAGCTCGGCGTCCGTCTCCGGCACGAGCAGGGGCTCGGGCGTCCGCGCGAGGACCCGGCGCGGGTCCGCGGCGTCGAGGAGCATCGCGCCGGCGGTGTACCGGGCGCCGTACGCGAGCTCGAACCCCTTGACGTCGGCGCCCGTCACCCCGTGGTGCAGCACCAGCCAGCCCTCCGGCACCCGCAGCGGCGCGGGTCCCCCGCCGATCTTGGACTCCTCGAACGGCATGACCGGTGCCGCGATCATCGCGGCGTGCTCGACGTGCGTGAGCGCCGACAGGTCGCGCCGCACGGCGTCGACGTCCACGTAGCCGATCCAGATGGAGGGCCGGTCGTCGTCGACCCCGGCCGGCGTGGGGGTGCCCTCGCCCGGCCGCAGCCAGTCCAGGTCCCACATCGGGCGGTGCAGCAGGGCGAGCGCGGGGCGGCCGTCGGGGCCGGGGACCAGCTCGGGGAAGAAGACGATGTCCTTGTTGGGGAACAGGTTGAGGTCGGTGCTGAGCTCGGGCCGGTAGCCGAACCGGATCGGGCCGAGGCGCCGCCAGGCGGCCGTGTCCTCGGAGACCGCGATCGCCGGGCGCGGGCCGAGCGGCCCGTACGCGACGTACGTCATGACGTGCAGCCCGAGCGGCTCGACGAACGTGATCCGCGGGTCCTCGACGCCCGCGTTCTGCCGCCCGTGCTCCCAGCCCTCGTCGGGGGCCAGCACGACGCCGAGGCGCTCGACACCCACCGGGACCCCGTCCGCGACGACGACCCGCGCGCGCCCGATCCGGGAGACGTTGCCCGCCGCCACGAGCCGCGGGAAGAGGTACAGCTCGCCGTCCGGGCCCCACGCGGTGCCGGGGTTCAGGACGCCCTCGGCCTCCAGCAGGTTGCCGGGCTCCGGCTCCATGATCGTGCCGAGCCGCCGCAGCGCGTACGGGACGGTCGCGACGGACGCGTGGTTCACCTGGCTCATGACCTGCCTCGGGTTCGGGCGCGCGCCGAGGACGTCGGTGCGCGACGGGGAGTGGTGCGGGGTGCGGGACGGACTCAGCCCTTGACGGCCGAGCCGAGGTTCGCCGACGTGAAGTGGCGCTGGAACAGCAGGAACAGGACGACGGCCGGGACCGCGAGCACGCACGCCCCGGCGAGCACGGCGCCCATCGGGTTCTCCTGGAACGTCGAGTTCGCCTGGGAGAAGTTCGCCAGGCTCACCGCGAGCGGCTGCATGGTGGCGTCCTTCGTCACGAGGAACGGCCAGAGGAACTCGTTCCACGGGCCGATGAACGTCACGAGCATCGCGGTGAGGATCGCCGGCCGGACCAGCGGCACCGCGACCGACACCAGGATCCTGAGCTCGCCGGCCCCGTCGATCCGGGCCGCGTCGAAGACGTCCCGCGGGATCTGCAGGAAGTACTGCCGGAAGATCAGCACGGCCACGGAGTTGACCGCGAACGGCAGGATCATGCCGAGGTAGCTGTCCGCGAGCCCGAAGTAGCGCACGACCATGACGTACAGCGGGACCATGAGCAGCTGGAACGGGATCGCCTGGACCAGCAGCACCAGCGCGAAGACCAGCCCCTGGCCGCGGAAGGACAGGACCGACAGCGCGTACCCGACCATGAGCCCGAGCACGAGGGTGCAGCCGACGACGCCGGCCGTCATGATCAGCGAGTTCAGCAGCGACTGCACGAGGTCGATCGAGTCGTTGACGCCCGCGAAGTTCTCGAGCGTCAGGTTGCCCGGCAGCGGCAGCATCCCGAGCAGGGTCGTGTCCCGCTCCTCCTGCAGCGCGCCGATCACCATGGAGTAGAACGGGACGAGCGCGAGGAACGCCCCGACGAGCAGGACGGCGAACCGGCCGGCGACGAGCAGGCGGGGACGCGTGCGGTCGGTGCGGCTCGTGCGCGGCGCCCCGGCCGTGGCGGTGGTGGCCATCAGCCCTTCCTCTCCGTGAGCCGGCGCGAGACCAGCGACACGACCATGACGGCGATCACGAGGATCATCCCGATGGCCGCCGCGACGTCGGGCTGCCCCTGCTGGATGCCCTTCTGGTACATCAGCAGGGCCGGTGTCATCGACGCGCCGTTCGGGCCGCCGCCCGTCAGCAGGTACGGCTCGGTGAAGATCTGGCCCGTCGTGATGATCGACAGCAGCACGACCAACGACGTCACCGGACGGAGGCCCGGGAGGGTCACCGACCGGAAGCGCCGCCAGGCACCGGCCCCGTCCATCTCGGCGGCCTCGTGCAGCTCCCGGGGGACGTTCTGCAGGCCCGCCAGGTACAGCAGGACGTAGAACCCGAGGTTCTTCCACGTCACGTACACCGCGATCAGCGGCATGATCAGCCCCTGGTTCGCCAGCCACGTCGGGTCCGGCGCCAGGCCGCCGAGCAGCTGGTTGACCACCCCGTTGCCGCTGAACAGGAAGATCCAGGCGGCGAGCGTCGCCACGGAGGCCGTGACGTAGGGGACGTAGTACGCGACCCGGAAGAAGCCCTTCCACCGGGCGACCGCGTCGAGGCCCGTCGACAGGAGCAGGCCGAGGACGACGGTCAGCGGCACGTTGACGACGAGGAACACCAGCAGGTTGCGGAACGCCTGGCGCACCGCCGGGTCGGCGAGCACCTGCTGGAAGTTCTCCAGCCCGACGAACGGGTGCGGGACCTGCACGCCCGGGGCGGTGAAGAAGAAGTCGTGCACCGACATCCAGACCCCGAACCCGAAGGGCACGAGGAACACCACCACGACGAAGGCGGTGTAGGGCGCGCTGAGCAGGGCGCCGAGCGGGTGCTCGCCGAGCCAGCGCTGCAGGCGCCGGCCCCGGGGGCGCTGCGGGCCGCCCCGGTGCGGGCCACGGCCGCCCGTGGCCCGCACCGGCGACCGCGGACTCGCGTCGCGGAGGGTGGTCATGGTGTCGGTCCGTCCTGCCGGTCAGCCGGCCAGGCCGTCGACGGTCGTGGCCGCCGCGCCGAACGCGGTCGGGAGGTCACCCGAGCCCGACTGGACCGCCTCGCCCCACGCGTCGCGGAAGACCTGCATCTTCTCCGCGAGCCCGTCGACGGTCGGCACGTCCACCGCCAGCGGCACGGCGGCCGCGAACGCCTCGAAGAACGGCTGCTCGGCCAGGAAGTCCGCGGCCAGCTCGGGCACGTCGGTCCGCGTCGGGAACTGCCCGGTGGTCTCGAGCAGGGCGAGGTCGTTCTCGTCGTCCGTCGCGAACTTCAGGAAGTCCCAGGCGGTCTGCTGGTTCTGGCACGCGGAGTAGAGCCCGACGTTCTTGGAGTCCGCGAACGTCGCGGTCTCCTCCGGTGCCGTGCCGTCGGCGGTCGGGATCGGGACGGCGCCGTACTCGACCTTGCCGTCGAACTGACCGGCTCCCCACGGCCCCGCGATGCCCATGGCGGCGACGCCGTCGGCGAACGGGCCGGCCCACATGTCACCGCTGTACGCCTCGGCGGACGCGTAGCCCTCGGCGTACATCGTCTGCCAGAGCTCGAGCGTCTCGAGCGCCTCGTCACCGGCGAACGTCGCCCTGCCGTCCTCGATCAGCTGCGTGCCGCCGGAGTTCGCCAGGAAGAACGGGTAGAAGTCGAAGTTGACGTTGGTGTAGTCGGCGGTCGCGGGCGGGTAGATCGCGTAGTCGGCCGCGCCCGACGCCTGGATCGCCGAGGCCGCCGCGAGCAGGTCGTCGTAGGTGGCGAGCTGCGGGTTCTCCGGGTCGAGGCCCGCCGCCTCGAACACCGTCTTGTTGTAGTAGAGCATGAAGGGGTTGGTCTTCCAGGGCAGCTGGTAGAGGTCGCCGTCGGCGCTGCGGAACCCGTCCGCGGCGGCGCCGGAACGGCCCGTGATGTAGTCCTCGGCGTCGTCGAACGTCGCCGAGAGGTTCACGAGGCCGCCCTGCTTCTGGAACGCCGGGACCGCCGCGGGGGCCGTGTTGAAGACCAGGCACGGGGTGTTGCCCGCGGTGATCGAGGCCGAGATGACGTCCTCGGACGAGCTGCCGGCGGGGATCGCCTGCGCGGTCACCTGCTGGTCGGCGTGCTCGGCGTTCCACGCCTGCACGACCTGCTCGCCCCAGGCGATCTCCTGCTCGTTGGTCGAGTACCAGATGTCGATCGGCCCGGTGCCCAGGCCCTGGGTCGAACCGGGCTCGTCCCCGTCGCCCGAGCCGCACGCCGCCAGCGGGAGGACCACCACCGCCGCGGCTGCCGTCAGCACTGCCCATCGTGCGCCACGCTTCATCGCGCCGCTCCTCGCTTCCCGGGACGCTGCGCCCCACCGGAGCCGAGCGCCCGGCGGCGCTCGGATCGCCGGTCGTCCGCGACCGGCTGACACGGAGTAAACCGGTTTGAATGCTGGAGGTCAACCATCGGCCCGCGCCGCACAGACGCGGATGAATCCGGGCAGTGGGCCGGGGCCGGGTTTACTAAACCGGTGCGCAGCCCCTGCGGTAGGATGGCCACGTGGACGCGACACCTGCCCCGGACGCCGGCTCGTCGACGGCGCCCGGCCCGAGGCCCGAGGCCCGCGCGCGCCGGGCGACCATCGGCGACGTCGCCGAGCGTGCACAGGTCTCCAAGAGCGCCGTCTCCTTCGTCTTCAACGGGCGCTCCGGGGTGAGCGAGGCCGCCCGCACCCGGATCCTGGAGGCCGCACGGGAGCTCGACTGGCGACCCGACTCGCGGGCGCGGGCGCTGTCCCGCAGCCGCGCCCAGGCCCTCGGGCTGGTCGTGCGGCGCGAGCCGGAGCTGCTCAGCACCGACCCGTTCTTCCCGCAGTTCGTCGCGGGCGTCGAGAGCGGCCTGTCCAGCCTGGAGTACGCCCTCGTGCTCCAGGTCGTCGACGGCGAGGAGTCCGAGCGCGCCGCGTACCACCAGTTCGCCCGCCAGTCGCGCGTGGACGGGGTGTTCCTCACCGACCTGCGCGCGGACGACGACCGCCCCGACCAGCTCGACCGCCTCGGGCTGCCCTACGTGCTGGTCGGCCCGGTCGCGCCGGTGGACGGGCGCCCCCGGCCCATCGGCGTCGACGACGAGGCGGGCGTCCGGCGCGCCGTGCGGCACCTGTACGCCCTCGGGCACCGGAGCATCGCACACGTCTCGGGCGCCCCCGGCTACGTGCACTCCGACCTGCGGCGGCGCGCCTGGGAGCAGGAGATGACCGAGCTCGGGCTCGAACCGGACCTCGTCGTCGTGGCGGACTTCTCCGGCGCCTCGGGGGCGCGGGCCACGCACGAGCTCCTGGACCTGCCGCGGCCGCCGAGCGCGATCGTCTACGGCAACGACCTCATGGCCATCGCGGGCATCTCCGTGGCCACCGAGCGCGGGATCCGGGTGCCCCACGACCTGTCGGTCATCGGGTTCGACGACGTGCCCCTCGCGGCCTTCGTCGTGCCGCCGCTGACCACCGTGCGCCAGGAGGTCATCGCGTGGGGCCGGGCGTGCGCCCGCACGCTCATCGCGCTGGTCGAGGGGCGCGAGCCCGAGGACGTCCGTCTCCCGCCCGTCGAGTTCGTCGTCCGGAGCAGCACGGCGGCCGCGCGGCACCGCCCGGACGGCGCGCTGCGCTGAGCCGCGGGCCGTCCGGGCCCGGTCCGGCGTGACCCGGTCGGTCGCGGAGGGTGAGAGGCGGTGTGAAATCCCGCCCGGTCGCCCCCGGCGCGCGGGTCCGTCGCCCATGCTCTCCAGCAGTGAGGGCGCGCGACGCGTGCCCCCGGCGAGGCACGGCCGCACCGCCGCGGCGGCCCCGCTCGACTCTCCTGGAGGACTTCGTGCACGACAGATCTCTGCCCGCCACCGGCCGCGGTGGGGCGCGCCCGCGTCCGGGCGCAGCCCGGCGCGCCGCGCTCGCCGGACTCACCTCGGTGGCTCTGCTGACCGCGGGCGTGGCACCGGTCGCCCTGGCGCCCGCCGCCCTCGCGGACCCGGCGCCTGCCGCGCCGACCAGCACCTTCGGCGTCGGCGCCGTCGCCGGCGCCGTGCCCGACGGCGTCTGCGCGGTGCAGGCGACCGTCGTGGG
>NZ_SZYE01000108.1 GCF_005239125.1 Cellulomonas hominis
GCCGGGTCAGCGCGAACCGCAGCCGCCCGGCCGCCGGCGCGGCCGAGACCGCGTGCACCGGCACCGCCGAGGCGTACGCGGCCAGCGCCTCGCGGTGCGGCTCGACGAGCGGCCGCAGCCGGAGCAGCCGGTCGAGCAGCCGCAGGACCTCCGCCGTCGTCGCCGTGTCCGGGCGCCCCGCCCGGTCGACCTCCAGCCGCACCGGGACGCCGGACCGGACGGCCTCGGCGAGCTGCTGCACCGCGGCGACGACGCTGCGCGCGGTCTGGGTGCCGACGCCGGGCACGGCGTCCAGCGTCGCGACGGGCACGCCGAGCAGGTCGGCCGCCGTGGCGTACCCGGCGTCGGCGAGCGCGCGCAGCCGCAGGTTCCGGTCCGTCATCGCGCCGAGCTGCTCCACCGGGACGACCCCGAGCTCGGCGCGGACGCGCTGCTCGCGGTCGTCCTCGACCAGGGCCGCCACCCGGACCGTCGCGCCGTCGAGGTGGTCGAGCACCGCCTGCGCCCGGGCGGCCAGGGCGGTGTGCCGGGCGAGCAGCGCGCGCGCCGGGGCGCCGGGCTCGACCGGGGCGGGCTCGACGAGGGGCGCGGTGCTCATCGCCCGTGATGCTACGGCGCGGGTGTCGGGCTCGCCGTCGGGGTGGGGACGGCGGCCGCTTCGGTCACCCGCACGGTCAGCACGTCGCACTGCACCGGGGCCGACTCGCCGCACACCCCGTCCGGCACCAGCCACACCTCGACACGGTCCCCGTCGCGGAGGTCGTCGACCGTCGCCTGCGCCCCGTCCGCCGCCAGCACGGACGGCAGCCCGCTCATCCCGGCGAGGGGCATCCCCTCGTAGGACGCGTCCGACGCCTCGACGAGCGTCCCGCCCGCGACCACCCCGGTGACGTCCGGCGTGGGCTGCCCGCCCAGGTGCTCGGACGCGGTCGGCGCGGGGGCCGCGGGGGAGCCGGCGGGGCCGCAGCCCGCGGCCAGCACGGCGACGACGGCGAGCAGGGCGGCGCCGAGCAGCGCGCGAAGGGGACGGTGGGAAGGAGCGGGCACGGAGCGATCGTCGCACCCGCAGCCCGTTCGGGATGCGGTCCCGGCCCGCGTTCCGCAGGCTGTGGTGATCGAGCCGGGAGAGGAGAACGCCCATGCGCGCCATGGTGTACCGCGGGCCGTACAAGGTCCGGGTGGAGGAGAAGGACGTCCCGAGGATCGAGCACCCGAACGACGCGGTGGTCAAGGTCGTGCGGGCGGCGATCTGCGGCTCCGACCTGCACCTCTACCACGGTATGATGCCGGACACCCGGATCGGGCACACGTTCGGCCACGAGTTCATCGGCGTGGTCGAGCAGGTGGGCTCGTCGGTGCAGAACCTCCAGGTCGGCGACCGCGTGATGGTGCCGTTCAACATCTACTGCGGGACCTGCTTCTTCTGCTCCCGGGGCCTGTACTCGAACTGCCACAACGTGAACCCGAACGCGACCGCCGTCGGCGGCATCTACGGGTACTCCCACACGACCGGCGGTTACGACGGCGGCCAGGCGCAGTACGTGCGCGTGCCGTTCGCCGACGTCGGCCCGCAGAAGATCCCGGACTGGCTGGAGGACGAGGACGCGCTGCTGATGACCGACGCGCTGTCCACCGGGTACTTCGGCGCGCAGCTGGCGGACATCCACGAGGGCGACACCGTCGCGGTGCTCGGCGCGGGTCCGGTCGGGCTGTTCGCGGCACGGTCGGCCTGGCTCATGGGCGCGGGCCGGGTGGTCGTGATCGACCAGCTCGACTACCGGCTCGAGAAGGCGGAGGAGTTCGCCTACGCCGAGACCCGGAACTACACCGAGTACCAGGACATCGTCGTCGAGATGAAGAAGGCCACCGACGGCCTGGGCTTCGACCGGGTGATCGAGGCGGTGGGCGCAGAGGCGGACGGCAACCTGATCCAGCACGTCACCGCCGCCAAGCTCAAGCTGCAGGGCGGGTCGCCGGTCGCGCTGAACTGGGCGATCGACGGCGTCCGCAAGGGCGGCACCGTGTCGGTGATGGGCGCCTACGGCCCGATCTTCTCCGCCGTGAAGTTCGGCGACGCCATGAACAAGGGCCTGACCCTGCGGATGAACCAAGCGCCGGTGGCCCGGCAGTGGCCGCGTCTGCTGGAGCACATCCGCAGCGGGTACCTGAAGCCGTCGGACGTCATCACGCACCGCATCCCGCTGGAGCACATCGCCGAGGGCTACCACCTGATGTCGTCGAAGCTCGACGGCATGATCAAGCCGGTCATCATCCCGGACGAGGACTGAGGGGAGCACGACCATGCCGTACCGCGCCGAGAAGCCGCCGCTGCCCGAGACCCCGGAGCAGCTCCGCGCCCGCATCCCCGGCTGGGGCGCCGACCTCGACCCCGCCGACCGCCCGTCGTACCCGCGCGAGCGGTCCGACCTCCGCACCGGCGCGCACTGGGACTTCCCGGAGCGCCAGCCGGAGCCGTACCCCCGCGAGCGGTCGATCGAGCACACGCAGCTCCCGCCGGTCTTCGGCACCGCCCAGCCGCTGCACGGCGCCGCCGGGGCGATCCGGCGGTACGCCTACGACCGGTTCAGCGAGGGCCGCGCGGCGCACTGGCTGCTGCTCATCGCCGCCGACCGGGTCGAGTCGACGACCGAGCACCTGAAGTCGTTCGCCACGACCCGGCCGGACAACCCGATCACGGAGACGGGCGTCCTCTCCGAGCCGCGCCGGCACCCGATCGCCTCGCGGAAGGGCCGGGTCGACGTCCGGCACCAGGTGCTGGACCCGCTGATCGTCGCGGGCCCGTGGATCGCCGGCGGCCTGGCCGCCGTGGCGGTGCTCCGCCGGCTGACGAAGAGCAGCTGACCCGCCGCCGAGGTCGCAGAAGACGCCGCCTTCCGGGCCGTTTGACGCGTATCTTCTGCGACCTCGGCGACGCCGCACCGGGCGATTAGGCTCGCGGCATGACCAATCTCGAGGCCGTCGCCACCGAGCGCGTGTGCAGCCCGGGCGGCGCGGCGGGGGCCGCAGCGGGGCTGCCCGCCGGGTTCGAGCTGCTCGAGCCGCGCGACGTCCCGCTCGGCGGCATCCGGGCGATGTCGGTGCGCCGCACCCTGCCGCAGCGCGCCCGGTCGTTCGTCGGCGCGTGGTGCTTCCTCGACCACTACGGCCCCGACGACGTCGCGGCGACCGGCGGCATGCGCGTCCCGCCGCACCCGCACACGGGGCTGCAGACCGTGTCCTGGCTGTTCTCCGGCGAGATCGAGCACCGCGACAGCCTGGGCACGCACTGCCTGGTCCGCCCCGGCGAGATGAACCTGATGACGGCAGGCCGCGGCATCAGCCACTCCGAGGACTCGACCGACGCGACGACGGTGCTGCACGGCGTCCAGCTCTGGACGGTGCTGCCCGAGGCCGACCGGGGTGCGCCGCCCGCGTTCGAGCACCACGTGCCGCCGGTCGTCCTGCTGGAGGGCGGCGAGGTGCGGGTGTTCCTCGGCGCCCTCGCCGGGTCCACGTCGCCGGTGCGGACGTTCAGCCCGCTCGTCGGCGCGGAGGTGCGGCTGCGGCCCGGTGCCGCGCACACGTTCGACGTCGAGCCGGCCTTCGAGCACGCGGTGCTCGTCGACTCCGGGGCGCTCGCGGTCGACGGCGTCGACGCCCCGGTGGCGCACCTGCTCTACCGGGAGCCCGGCGCCACGACGCTCACCCTCGCCGCGACCGGTGACCGCGAGGCGCGGGTGCTGCTGATCGGCGGTCTGCCGCTCGGCGAGCAGATCGTCATGTGGTGGAACTTCATCGGACGGGACCACGACGAGGTCGTCGCGGCCCGCGCCCGGTGGCAGGCGGAGATCGCCGACCCGGACGGCCCCGCGCCGGGGTTCGGGCGCGTGCCGGGCCACCCGCACGCGCCGCTGCCGGCGCCGCCCATGCCCGAGCTCCGGCTGCGGCCGCGCGCGTAGGTCCGCCGCGGCGGTCACGCGACCGGCATCGCGTCCGGGTCGCCGATGTGCCCGGGGGCGTTCGCCGCGAGCACCCGCTGCACGAACGCGCAGTACTCGGACACGTAGTGCCGCAGGAACTGCGCGAGCGTGTCGTCGAGCAGGGTGCCGTCGTCCGCGAACGTGCCCGGCTCGACATGCACGTAGACCTCCGGGGCGTTCAGCTGCGGCGCGTCCAGGAAGCTGAGCACGCCGCGCATGGACGACTGCATGACCGCGGTGCCGATCTTGCCGATCGAGGCCCCGACGATGCCCGTCGGCTTCCGGGCGAACGAGTTCGTGCCCCACGGCCGCGAGCCCCAGTCGATCGCGTTCTTCAGGGCTCCCGGGATCGACCGGTTGTACTCCGGGGACACGAACAGGATCCCGTCGGACCCCTCGATCGCGGCCTTGAGTGCCCGCGCCTCGGCGGGGTAGTCGGCGTCGTGGTCGGGGCTGTAGAGCGGGAGCCCGCCGATGGGGATCTCCCGGAACTCGAGCTGCTCGGGCGCCAGGGAGATGAGGGCGTCCGCGAGGGTGCGGTTGATCGAGGTGCTCGACAGGCTGCCGACGAAGTAGCCGATGGTGTACGACATCGCGTTCCTCCCGTCCGGGGTGGGAGCCCGGCGGACCCCCGCCGCTCCAGCGTCGCACCGGCCCGCGCGGGGTGCGCGGCGGCGCGGGTGCCGCACCGTCGAGGCTGCGTAGGTGGGGGCCGCCGGGTGTCCGCCGCGTCGCCGAGGATCCGCCGCGCCGGGCACCGCTGCCCTGCGTAGGTGCCCCCGGGCCCCTCTCTGAGTGGTGCCGCAGCCGACACAGTGCGTATCCGGGGTCGAGCACACGGAGGTCTGACGGTGGAGGCTGAGGGTTTCGGGCTGACGGTCGCGGCGGCGCAGCGGTGGCTGCCGCTCGGCCGCGACGTCCTCGTGCGCGGGGACCGCGGCGCGGGCAAGACCACGGTGCTGGAGGGGCTGCTCGCGGACGCCTCGCGGCGCGGCGTGACGGGCATCCTGCTGCGCGCGGGCGGGTCGCGGCCGCTGTCCGCGCTGCTCGACCACGCGTCCGCCTCGGTGCGCGTGCCGGACGAGGCCGCGCTGGCCGACTGGCTCACCGACGAGCTCCGGGCCCGGCGCAGCGTCCTGCTGATCGACGACGCGGACCGGATGGACGACGCCAGCCTGGGCGTGGCCCGGCGGGTGCTCGGCCGGACCGGCTCGCTGCTGGTCGCGGCGTGCACCACCGACCCGCTGCGGGCACCCGGCGGCGGGCTGCGCGACCTGCTGCTCGGTCGCGCGCCGGCCGAGGTGCGGGTGCAGCCGTTCGGGTTCCGCGCCGTCTCCGCGCTGCTGGAGTCGGTGCTCGGCGCGCCCGCCGACGCCGGGCTGACCTCGTCGGTCATGGCCTCGACCGGGGGCAACCCGCGCGCGGTCGTGGCGCTCGCCGACGCCGCGCGCGCCGCGGGCGCCCTGCGCCGGCACGACGGGCTGTGGGTCGAGGACGGGACCCTGGGCGACGTGCCCGCGGACGCGGTCGCGTACATCTTCCTGTCCGGGCTGGGGCCGAGCTGCGTGTCCGCGCTGGAGACCCTCGCCAGCGCGGGACCCCTGCCCGCCGACGTCGCGAGCCGGCTCGTCGACCCCACGGCGCTCGCGGTGCTCTCCGACCACGGGCGGGTCGTGGGGCACGAGCTCATGCGGTCCGGCGAGGTGCTCGCGGTGTCGCCGCCGCTGCTCGCCCGGGCGCTGCGCGACCGGGTGTCGCCGTACCGGCGGCGCCGGCTCGCCGAGCACCTCGCGGCGGAGGGCGGCGCGCTCGCCTCGTCCGCCACGCCGGTCGACGACCTGACGACCGTGCTGCTCGCCGCCCCGTCGGGGGAGGGCGGCGCGCCCGAGTGGGTCGCGCAGGTCGCCGGGCTGGTGCACGAGCGCGCCGTCGCCGAGGAGGGCGCGCGGCGCTCGGAGTGGCTCGCGCAGCCCACGCTCGCCACCGCCAACGCCTACCTCGCGGCGCTCATGCGCCGTCCCGCCGTCGAGCAGCTCGACGAGGTGTTCGCGCGGGTGGTCCCGGGCGTGCACGACGACGCGGGCGAGCGGGCGGTCTTCGCGTTCTACCGCTCGCGCTGGGCCGCCTGGGCGGGCCTCACGGGGTCGGCGGCGGCCGACGGGGCGGTCGTCGAGGGCGCAGGCGACGAGGCACGCGGGGACGCGGTGCCCGACGGCGGGGCCGCGCCGGCCGCGCGGACGAGCCCGGCCGGTGCCGCCGCGGACGACGGGGGTGGGCCCCCGCCCGGGGACGCCGAGGAGGCGGCCGCCGACCCCGACCTCCGGCCGGTGACCGAGCTCGGCGGGCTCAGGACGCGCCTGCTGCGCGAGCTCGCCGCGGGCCGGAGCCCCGAGGAGGTCGTGGCCGAGCCGGAGCCCTCGGCGCCGGTGCCGTTCTCGCGCGGCTGGCCGGCGGTGCTGCGCGCCGCCGCGCTGCTCGAGGCGGGCTGGGCCGCCGCGGCGCTGGAGGTCGTCGAGCGGGCGGACACCGCGCAGGCCGCCGCCGAGCCGCGGCACTACCTCGCGGCGCTGCGCGGTCAGGCCCTGCTGCAGGTCGACCGGCTGGACGAGGCCGAGCAGTGGCAGCGCCGGATGCTCGACGCCGCGTACGACGAGGTGGACGCCCTGGCGATCCGCGTGCACGCCAGCACGCTGGCGGAGGTGCTGTACGCCTCGTCGCAGACCGCGGCGGCCTGGCGGGCGGTCAGCACGGCGCTGCGCCTCGGTGCCCCGGGGCCTGTCGGCACCACCTTCTACCGCCGCGGGCTCACCGTCGGCGCGGTGATCCAGGCGCACGCCGGCAACCTGACCCTCGCGCAGGTGCTCGTGCGCGAGCTGGACCGCTCGCCCGCGGGCGACCAGCCCCTGCTGCGCTCGAACCGCCCGCTCGCGCACGCCGCCCTCGCGGCGGCGTCGGGCGAGCCGCTCGTCGGCCAGCGGATCGCGCGGCAGGCCGCCCGCGCGTACACCGCGGAAGGGCTGCTGCAGCCCGCGCTGCTGTGCTGGACGCTCGGCGCGGGGGACCTGGACGCGGAGCGCGCCGGCGCCGTGCGGGACCTGCTCGGCCGCACGGACGTCCCGGCGCTCGCCCCCTACGCGCAGGTGGTGCTCGGCCTCGTCGACGGCGACCGGGACCTCGTGGCGGGCGCCGTCGCGCGCACGAGCGCGGCCACGGCGCCGGCGCTGGCCCGCGCCGCGGAGCAGCTCCTCGGCGTCCAGGACGGCACCCCGCGGCCCGCGCGGGCGCCGGTCACCCGGCTCGGCAGCGTCCGCTCCGAGGCGCTGTCCGCCCGGGAGCAGGAGGTCGCGGTGCTGGCCCGGGAGGGCCTGAGCAACCGGCAGATCGCCGACCAGCTCTACCTCAGCGTCCGGACGGTCGAGAACCACATGAGCCGCGCGCTGCGCAAGCTCGGGCTGGTCAGCCGGTCGGAGCTCACGGAGTGGACCGGCTGACCGGCACCCCCTGGCGCAGCGCCCGCGGGATCTCGGCGACCTCGTCGACGACCGCGAGCAGCCGCGCCACCTCGGCCTCGGACGCGGTGCTGTCGAGGTGCACCTCGTAGGTGACGCCGGTCGACGCCCAGGTCTCCGGGGTGAACCCGCCGCGCGCCGTCACGGCGGCGCCGGCCACCGGCAGGTCCCGGGCGTGCGCCTCGCGGTAGAGGTCGTTGAGGACGCAGCCGGCGACCGCGAGGTGCAGCAGGTGCGCGCCCGTGAACGTCACGGAGGCCCGGACGCCAGCCGCGGTCCAGCGGTGCGGCAGGGCGACCGCGGCGCCGTCCGCGGGCGCCAGCGTGCCGGCGCCGACGGTGACCGCGAAGTCCTCGGGCACCGGTGGTCCTCCCCTCGGTGGGCGGGTCCCGGGCAGCGTATCGCCGGGCCTCGCGGCGCGGCCGGCCACCTAGTCGCCGAGGTCCGTGCCGCTCACCTGCGGCGGCACGCCCCTCAGTTGGCCCCTCCGGCCACTCAAGGAGCCGGCCCGGGGTACTCACCGCTCGCTGGAGGGGTGCCCGGGGCGCCTTGAATAGAGGACGTCGCAGGGCCTGCAGCGGCTGACAGGCCCTGCGACGTCGAGGTCTCCGGTGCCCGGCACCGCCCCCCGCCGGGCACCGGGGCCCTCGTCGTCGGACCGGCCCCGCGCCGTGATCTCGGTCACGAGCTCGAGAGCCGACCTGCGGCGATGCTCCTCGTCTGGGAACGGGCTGTGTGAGCGTTCACCCCGGCGGACGCCAGGTGGTTGACCGCTGCACGACCGAGGGCCATAGTTCTGTCCCGACGGTGCGCATCGCCTGCCCCCTGCGCGGTGCGCACCGTTCACTAAGCCCCCCGCCCCGCCCCGTGGAGCACCCGCTCCGGGACGGCGCCCCGGCCGCCCCGCACGGCCCCGCCCCCCGGCTCGTCCAGGGCGTCCGGCGCGCACCACCCCGCACGGCCCGACGCCGGTCCCCCGCGGCCCGGCACCGCCCGCCGTACCGCGGCGCGACCCCGCCGGCGGCGCCCCCACCGCGGGCGAGTTCCGCGTCATCACCCGGGACGGCGGCGCGTCACACCGCCTCGCGGGGCAGTCCCGGTTAGCGTGGCGCGGGTGAAGGTCCCTGCGCGCCGCTCCGTCCCCGGGCAGCAGCCGGCCGCCTCCGCCGAGGCCGTGCCGGCGATGCCGCCGACCCCCTCGACGACCGCCGGCGGCCCGACCGCCGGGACCGGTACCGACGGTCCCGCGCCCCGGCGCGACACCCCGCACGACGGCGAGCCGCCCATGCCCGACCCCACCGACCCCACGACCCCGGCCGGCCCTGTGCTGGTGGAGCCGCCCTCCGCGGCCGAGCTGGTCGCCGGCGCGACCGGCACCTGGCGCGCGGCCCTCGTCGAGGCGGCGGGCGGCTCCACGCTCGCCGACGTCGAGCTGCTCGGCGACGCGGCGCTCGACCTGTCCGCCGCGCACCCGTCCGGCATCGCGCAGCTGTTCGCCGGGCGCGAGACCCGGCTGTCGAACCTGGTCCGGGAGGGCGCCGCGCTCGGCACCGCCCGGCGTCGGGCCCGCGCCGTCGCCGCGCGCGCCGGCACCTACGCCCAGCAGTACGGCATCGCGCCGACGTACCTGGCCATCGGCGTCGCCTCCTGGACCGAGCACAGCACGCCCGACGTGGCGACCGACGACGTCGCGGCGATCGCCACCGCGACCCGCGAGTCGGCGGCGACCCGGCCCGAGGGCGGCGAGGGGGAGGCGCCCGCGCCGACCGCCCGGAAGGTCCGTGCGCCCGTGCTCCTGCGCCCCGTGTCGCTCCGGGCGCGCGGGACCGCGGAGAGCGATTACGAGCTCACCCTGGAGCCCTCCCTCGAGGTCAACCCGGTGCTCGCCCGGGCGCTGCGCTCGCGGGGCGCCCTGCTGGACCCCGGCGCCGTGGCCCGCAGCGCGTTCACCGGCTCGGGCTTCGACCCCCGCGACGCCATCACCCGGCTGACCTCGCTCGGCACCGCCGTCCTCGACGACTTCCAGCTCGTCGACCGGATCGTCGTCGGGACGTTCGTGCACCCGGGCCAGGTGCTCGTCGACGACCTCGACCGCCTCGCCTCCTCCCTGGACCGGCACGAGGTGGTCGCCGCGCTCGCCGGCGTCGCCGAGGCGGCCGCGGGGCTCGACGTCGCGCTGCCCGAGCCGGCGCGCGGCGACCGCGACCCCGCCCTCGAGCGCGGCGTCGGGGACCTGGACCCCGCCCAGCAGCACGTCCTCGACGTCGTCGCCGGCGGGACCCACGTGTTCGTCGACGCCCCCGCCGACAGCGACGTCACCGGCACGCTCGCCGCCCTGGTCGCCGACGCCGCCGCGGAGGGCCGGACCGTCCTGTACGTGCCCGGGCACCGGCGCGCCGCCGTCGCGCTGCGCGAGCGGCTGGAGCGGCTCGGGGTCGGGGAGATCCTGCTCGACGTCGCGCCGGACGCGGCCTGGCGTGCCGCGTCCTCGCGCCGGCTCATGGGCGCGATGACGCTCGACGTCGACCCCGGGGACCCCGCCGCCACGGCGGAGCTGCGCCGTGCGCTCGTCGACCGCCGGGAGCGGCTGCGCGGCTACGTCGACGGACTGCACCTGGTGCGGGAGCCGTGGGGCGCGTCCGCGTACGACGCGTTCCAGGCGCTGGCGCGCCTGACCGCCCAGCGGCCCGCGCCCCGCACCACCGTCCGGCTGCCCGCGGAGGTGGCCCGCTCGCTCGACGCCGGCCGCCGCGCCGCCGTCGGCGCGGAGCTGCAGGAGGCCGCCGAGGCGGGGGCGTTCACGCTCCGGCCCGTCGACACCCCCTGGTACGGCGCCGCGCTGCTCACCGACGCGGAGGCGGCCGACGCCCTGCGTCGCGCCGAGCGCCTGGCGGGGGACGACGGCCTGGCCGCCGTCGAGCGCCGGATCGCGGAGGTCGCGGAGGTCACCGGGTTCACGCCCGCGACGACGCTGGCCACGTGGGCCGAGCAGCTCGAGGTGCTCGCGGGCGTGCGGGGCGCGCTCGACGTGTTCCAGCCCATCGTGTTCGAGCGCAGCCCGGCCGACATGGTCGCGGCCACCGCGTCGAAGGCCTGGCGGGCCGAGCACGACGTGCCGATGGGCTACTGGCTGCGCCGCCGGCTCAAGAAGCAGGCCAAGGACCTCGTGCGCCCCGGCCGGCCTGTCGCCGACCTGCACGCCGCCCTGCTCGACGTGCAGCGGCAGCGCGCCATCTGGGCCGAGCACTGCCCCGCCGGCGGCTGGCCGCGGCTGCCCGAGGGCCTGGGCGAGATCGAGGCCGAGCACCGCGCGGTGCGCGCCGACGTCGAGGCCCTCGCGGTCGTGCTCGCCGGGACGCCGGAGGGCGCCGACCTGCTCGGCCGCCCGATCGGCGAGGTGCGCGACCGCGTGCGCCGCCTGGTCGCCGCCCGGGACACCTTGGCGCAGCTGCCGGAGCGCACCCGCCTGCTGCGCTCGCTGCGCGCCGCCGGCCTGGACGACCTGCTCGACGACCTGGCCGCGCGCCGGGTGCCGGCCGGCGCCGTGGCCGCGGAGCTGGAGCTGGCCTGGTGGAGCACGGTCTTCGAGCAGGTGCTCGCGGCCGACCCCGCCCTGGCCGGCTACGACGGCCGCACCCTCGGCCGGCTCGCCGCGGAGTACCGCGAGCTCGACGTCGCGCACACCGCGGCGCTCGCCGGGCCGGTGCGCGCCCGCGCCGCCGCGCACGTCCGCAACACGATGGCCGCGCACACCGAGCAGACCGAGGCCCTGTTCGCCGAGCTGGTCGAGGAGCGGCTCACCGGGCTGCGCGAGACCTTCGAGCGCTACCCCGACGTCGCCCGCCGGCTCCGGCCGGTGCTCGCCGCCGCCCCGATGCTCGTCCCGCAGGTCCTCCCCGCCGCGCGCACCGTCGACCTCGTGGTCCTCGACGCCGCCGCCCACCTCCCGGTCGAGGTCGCCCTGCCCGCGATCGCCCGCGGCCGCCAGGTGGTCGTCGTCGGCGACCGGCGCTGCGCCTCGGGCACCGCGGTCCGCGAGCTCGCCGACGTGCTGCCCACCGTCCCGCTGCGCGCCGACGCGTCCCGCCGCGACCCGTACCTCACGGCGTTCCTCGCCGCGCACGGCTACGGCGACGTGCTGTCCCCGACCCCGCTGCCCACCAGCGCGGCCGCGGTCGGGCACCACCTCGTCGACGGCACCGGCATGCCCGACGGCTCCGGCGCGGTGCAGAGCACCCGCGCCGACGTCGACCGGGTCGTCGAGCTCGTCATCGAGCACGCCCTCACCCACGGCGACGAGTCGCTGGCCGTCGTCACCGCCTCACCGGTGCACACCGCGCAGGTCCGTGAGGCCGTGCTCGCCCAGGTCCGGGACTCGCCGTCGCTCGCCGCGTGCCTCGACGGGGCACGACCCGAGCCGTTCGTCGTCACCGACCTGACCAACGTCGCCGGCCTGCGCCGGGACGCGCTCATCCTGTCGCTCGGCTTCGGGCGCACCCCGCACGGCCGCGTGCTGCACCGGTTCGGCCCGATCAGCGGGCCCGGCGGCGACGCGCTGCTGCTCGCGGCGCTCGGCGTCACCCGGCACCGGCTCGACGTGGTGTCGTGCTTCGCGGTCGCGGACGTCGACCCCGAGCGGCTGCGCGGCCCCGGGCCGCGGCTGCTCCTCGACCTGCTGCGGTTCGCCGAGCGGCGGGCGGCGGGGGAGACGGACCTCGCGATCGCGGCGGCCCCGGTCGAGCCGGAGCCGGAGGCGGGCCCCGGGGGCACGTCCGACGTGGCCGCGGCCGCCGACGGTGCGTCCGACGGCGACGGGGACGCCTCCGTCGGGCAGGCCGTGGCCGCGCCGGCCGTGGCCGAGGAGGTCAAGGCCCCCGCCGTCGCCGAGGAGGTCAAGGCCCCCGGCGCCGAGCGCGCCCCGGACCGCCTCGTCGTCGACCTGGCCGAGCGGCTCTGGCGGCACGGCCTGGTCGTCGAGCTCGACCACGGCCTGCCGGGCGGCCTGCACCTGCCGCTCGCCGTCGGGCACCCCGACCTGCCCGGCGAGCTGCTCGTCGCCGTGCTCACCGACGACGACGCCTACCTGCACGAGCCCAGCGTCCGGGTCCGCGACCGCCAGGTCGCCGAGCGGCTCGAGCGGCTGGGCTGGAGCGTGCTGCGCGTCTGGTCGGCCGCCGCGTTCCTCGACCCGGAGGCCGAGGTCGACCGCATCCGGCGCGCCCTGCACGCCGTCGCCGACCGCCGGATCGCGGAGTCCGAGGCCGAGCGGGCGCGCGCCCGGCTCATCGTGCCGGCGCCGCTGCTCGACGACGACGGCACCGGGCCCGCACCCACGCTGACCGGCTTCGCCGTCATCCCCGGCGCCGACCTGCCGGCCGGCGGTGGCGCACGCCCCGGCGAGCGCCGGGTGCTGGACGCCACGGGCGCCATCACCGTGGTGCCGGACGGCTCCGCGGACGCCGCCGACGACGCGCCCGCGGGTGCCGCCCACGGCGGCCCCGGCGGTCGTGCGGGCACGTCCTGG
>NZ_SZYE01000109.1 GCF_005239125.1 Cellulomonas hominis
CGCCGGAGCCGCCGCGCTCGCCGGCCCGGCGGCGACGGCGCCACGGACCGCGTCCGGCGACCCGCTCGTCGCGCTCGTCGCCGGCTTCCTCTACCCCGGCAAGGGCCACGACGACGTCGTGCGCGCCGTGGCCGGCGCCGCCGACCTGCTCCGCGCCGCGGGCACCCCGCCCGGGGAGGTCGCGGTGGTCGCGGTCGGCGGCCCGTCGCCCGGCCACGAGGACGAGGTCGACCGCCTGCGCGCCGACGCCGAGGCGCGCGGGGTCGCGCTCCGGGTCACCGGCGGGGTGGACGACGAGGCGTACCGGGCCGCGCTCGCCGGCCCCGGCGTCCCGGTCGCGGCCCACCGGCACCTGTCGGCGTCCCGCACGCTGCTCGACTGGGGCGAGGCGGGGCGGCGGCCGCTGGTCGTCGACTCCCGGTACGCCCGCGAGATGGCCGCGCTGCGACCCGGGACGCTCGCGCTGTACCCGCCGGCGGACCTGCCCGCGCACCTGGCCCGGGCGTGGGCCGACCCCACGACGACGACGCTCCCGCGGGGCGCGTCGCTGGCGCCCACCCTCGCGGACGCCGCCGCGGCCTACCGCGCCTGGTGGGCCGCCGGCGCCCGGTCGACCGGCGGGGCCGCCGCGTGACCGGGCCCGCGCCCGCGCGTCCCGGCCGGCCGCTGCCCGGCAACCGGTGGGACCTGCTCGACGGCGTGCTGCCGGACGTCCCGCCGTCGGTGTCGGTCGTCGTCGTGCACTACGACCAGCAGGCCGAGCTGGACCGCACGCTGCGCGCCCTGGCGCGGCAGGACCACCCGGCGGACCGCACCGAGGTGCTCGTCGTCGACGACGGGTCGCCCGTCCCGCCCCGTGTCCCCGACGGCGTCCGGCTGCTCCGGCAGGAGGACCGCGGGTTCCGGGTCGCCGCCGCGCGCAACCTCGGCGCGGCCGCCGCGACCCACGACGTGCTGGTCTTCCTGGACGCCGACACCGCGCCCGAGCCCGGCTACCTGCGCGCGATCTCCCGGCTGCCGGCGCTCGACCCGGACTGCGTCGCGGTGGGCCGCCGCCGGCACGCCGACCTCGCCGGGGCGCCCGTCGACGCGCCGGTCGAGCGGGTCGGCCCGGAGCGCGAGCTGCCCGAGCCCGCCTGGCTGGTCGACGCCTACCGGCGCAGCCGGGACCTGCTCGACGCCGACGACCGCTCGTACCGGTACGTGATCGGGGCGGTGACGGCGTGCAGCCGGGCGCTGTTCACGGAGGCCGGCGGGTTCGACGAGGGGTTCTCGTCCTACGGGGGCGAGGACTGGGAGTGGGCGTACCGGGCGTGGCTGGCGGGCGCGGTGCTCGCGCACGTCCCGGAGGCGGTGGCCTGGCACGACGGCCCGGACTGGTCCGGCCGCGACGCCGCGTCGCGGGCCGCCAAGAACGCCGAGGCGCTGCGGCTCGCCCACCTGGTGCCGGTGCCCGGGTCGCGGCCGCGCGGGCTGCCGTCCGGCCGAGCCGACGTGCTCGTGCACCCGCCCGGCGGCGACGGGGTGTCGGCGGCGCAGCGGTTCGTGAGCCTCGACTCGGTGCTCGCCGCCCTGCCCGGGGCGGTCGCGGCGCCGGACCCCGGCGCCGGCCCGGAGGCCCCGGACCGGCCGGGTGCGCCCCGCCCCGCGACCGCACGCCCCGGTGACGCCCGGTACGACCGCGTCCGCCTCGACGTCCTCCTCGACCGCCCGCTGCGCGCCGAGCCGGGCACGGGCCCGGGCGCCGTCGCCGCGGCCGTCGAGCGCGTCGCCGCCGAGGGCCTGGGCGAGCTCGCCCTGCTCGGCGCGGACGGCACCCCGCTGCTCCGGGTCGTCGCGCGCCGCGCCCGGGCCCGCGAGCACCGGTGGGGCCGCGACGACCTGTTCCCCCGCGCGACCGCCCCGGGCGACGGCCTCGTCCCGCTGGCGGACGAGCCCGACCTGGAGGCCTACCTCGGCGGCTGGTGACCCGCCCCGGCCCGGGGGCCCCGGTCAGCCCGCCGCGTCCACCGCCGCGGCCGCGCGCGCCGCGGCCACGACCGCCCCGCGCTCCGTCGCCGGGAACCGCGCCAGCACCGCCGCGAGCGTCCCGGCGTCCTCGTTGGCCCCGAACGCCTCGGCGTGCGGCTGCAGCGCCACGGTGTCCGCCAGCGAACCCGCCGGCACCGGGTCGAAGCCCAGGGCGTCGACGAACGGCGCCACGTCGGCGGCGGCCGCCGGGTCGTCGGCGGCGACCGCGATGGCCCGCCGGCCGGGCGTCCCCGCGGGCAGCGGCCCCTCGTCGAGGTCGTGGTAGCCCATGTGGTTGAACGCCTTGACGACCCGCGCGCCGGGCAGCGCCCCGGCCACCAGCACGCTCGTGGCGACCGCGGGGTCGGCGAGGTCGGGGCGCTCGCCGTCCGTCTCCCACCAGTAGTTCATCGCGTCGACCACGACGCGGCCGGCCAGCAGGTCGCCGACCCGCTCGACGACCTGCGGCAGCCGGCCCAGCGGCAGCGCGAGCACCACCAGGTCGGCCCGGGCGGCCTCCGGGGCGTCGACGGCGCGGGCGCCGGGCGCCAGCACCTCCACGATCAGCCGGATGCGGTCCGGGTCGCCGGAGCCGGCGACCGCCACGTCGTAGCCCGCCGCCACGGCGAGGCGCGCGAGCACGGTGCCGACCTTGCCGGCGCCGAGGATCCCGACGGTGCGGGGCGGGGTCACGCGGCGCCCCCGGCGAGCAGGTCCCGCACCATCGGCGCGACCCGGCTGCCGAACAGCTCGACGGCGCGCAGCCGGTCGCTCACCCGCAGCGGGCCGCCGGTGTAGACGAGGTCGAACCGGCTGACGTCCAGGCTCGACACGGTCCGCGCGATCTTGCGGGCGACCGTCTCCGGCGACCCGACGTACAGCGAGCCGTGCGCCACCTCGGCGTCGAACTCCGCGCGGCGCAGCGGCGGCCAGCCGCGGTCCGCGCCGATGGCGTCGCGCATCTGCTTGTACGGCCCGTAGTAGGCCTCGAGCGCGGCCTCGTCGGTCTCGGCGACCAGGCCGTGCGAGTGCACGCCGACCCGGCCCTCGGGGGTGCCGAGCTGGGCGGTCGCCCGCCGGTACAGGTCGACGTACGGCCGGAACCGGTCCGGCTCCCCGCCGATGATCGCGAGCATGAGGGGCAGCCCGTAGTGCGCGGCGCGCACCACCGACTGCGGGGACCCGCCCACGCCGACCCACGTCTCCAGGCCGCCGGCGGTCTTCGGGTAGACGTCGGCCGCCGTCAGCGCGGCACGGGTGGTGCCGGACCAGGTCACCGGCTCCTCGCGGAGCAGCTGGGCGAAGAGCTCGATCTTCTCCTCGAACAGGACCTCGTAGTCCTGCAGGTCGAAGCCGAACAGCGGGAACGACTCGGTGAACGACCCGCGGCCCAGCATCACCTGCGCGCGCCCGCCGGACAGCGCGTCGACGGTGGCGAACCGCTGGAACACCCGGACCGGGTCGTCGGAGCTCAGCACGGTGACGCCGGAGGCGAGCCGGATGCGCTCGGTGCGGGTGGCGATGCCGGCGAGCACCGTCTCCGGGGAGGACAGCGCGAAGTCGGGGCGGTGGTGCTCGCCGAGCGCGATGACGTCCAGGCCGACCTGGTCCGCGAGCACGCCCTCCTCGACCACGCGGCGGATCGCCTCGGGGTGGGTCAGCAGGCGCCCGGTGGCGTCGTCGGTCGGCAGGTCGCCGAAGGTGTCCAGGCCGAGCTGCAGGGCGGTCATGACGGGGTCCTCCCGGGTCGTTCGTCGGCACCCATCGTGCGGGCTTTCCGTTGAACAATCAACTACCGCACCGGATTCCGGCCCGTCCGCGCCCCCACGGGCACCCCTCAGGCCACCCCCGTGCGCGCCGGGGCCGCCGAGCGCACCGCCGCCCCCACCGTCGACTCGCGCGCCACCACCTCGAAGTCCGTGATCACCTCGACGTGCTCGGCCGGCGCCGTCCCGGCCACCCGCGCGAGCAGCAGGTCCACCGCCGTCTGCGCGATCTGCTCCCGGCCCGGCGCGACCGACGACAGCGGCGGCGACGCGTACGCCGCGTCCTCGATGTCGTCGAACCCGATGACGGCGACCTCCTCGGGCACCGCGACCCCGCGGGCGTGCAGGGCGTGCAGCGCGCCGATCGCCAGGGCGTCGTTGAGGCCGAACACCGCGTCGAGGTCGGTGCCCGCGTCCAGCATCCGCTCCATCGCCTCGGCACCGGTCGACCGGTGCCACAGCCCCGCCTCCCCGAGCAGGGCCGGGTCGAGCGGCAGCCCGGCCTCGGCCAGCGCCTGCTCGTACCCGCGCTGGCGCAGGGCGGCGCTGCCCACCGTCTCCCCCGCGTGCGACCCGATCAGGGCGATCCGGCGCCGGCCGGTCTCGATCAGGTGCCGGGTCGCCGCGCGGGCCGCCTCGACGTTGCTCATCGTCACGTGGTCCGCGGGGCCGCCGAAGATCCGCTCGCCCAGCAGCACCATCGGGAAGTCGACCGCGAACGACGCGCGGTCCTCCGTCCCCAGCGCGAGCGGGGAGAAGATCAACCCGTCCGTGAGGTGCCGGCGCTGACCGTGCAGCACCTCGAGCTCGCGCTCGCGGCTGGCGTTGGTCTGCTCGATCAGCACGATCACGCCGCGGCGCTCGGCGGCCTGGATCACCGAGTCCGCGAGCTCGGCGAAGTACGGCAGGCTCAGCTCGGGCACGGCCAGGCCGATCATGCCGGTCCGGCCCTGGCGCAGGTTCCGCGCCGACAGGTTCACCCGGTAGCCCAGCTGCTCGATGGCGGCCTCGACGCGCTCCTTGGTCCCCGGGCGGATGTACGGGTACCCGTTGATGACGTTCGAGACCGTCTTGATGGACACCCCGGCGATCGCCGCCACGTCCTGCATGGTCACGCCCGCCTGGCGCCGCTTGCCGGTCATCGGCCCACCTCTCCCGCCACGTCCCGCGCTCCGCCCCGTCTGCCACGACGCGCCGCGCCGCGCCCCAGCGTAGGGGCGCGGCGCGGCGCGCGGGTCACGCGACCGGGGTGGTCCCGGGGGTCACCGACCGCCGAGCCCGGTGGTGGCGACCGCCTTGACGATCTGCCGCTGGAACAGCATGAACAGCATGATCAGCGGCAGGGCGGCGATCACGGCCGACGCCATGGTCTGGGCGTAGATCGTGCCGTAGGCGTTCTTCACCGTCGACAGGCCGACCGGCAGCGTCATCAGGTCGGGGTTGTTGGTGACGATGAACGGCCACAGGAAGTTGTTCCACGCGCCGATGAACACGAAGATCGCGACCGCCGAGACGATGGGCCGGGAGATCGGCAGCACGATGGACCAGAAGGTCCGCCAGTGCCCCGCCCCGTCCACCCGCGCGGCGTCCTCGATCTCCTGGGGCACCTCCGCGAAGAACTTGCTGAAGATGTAGACCATCACCGGCGCCACCAGCTGGGGCAGGATCACGCCCTGGTAGGTGTCGACGAAGCCCAGGGCCTCCATCTGCCGGAACAGCGGCACGATGAGGATCTGGCCCGGGACCGCGATCAGCGCGATGGTCGCCGCGAACAGCAGGTTCTTGCCGCGGAACCGGGTGCGGGCGAACCCGTAGCCGGCGAGCGCGCAGACCGCGACCGTGAGGATCGTGACCGACCCCGCGATGAGCAGGGTGTTCAGCATCCAGCGCGGCACCTCGCCGCGCTCGAACACCGTACGGTAGTTCTCCAGCGTGAACCCGCCGTCGGGGAACCACTGCAGGGGGACGGACTGGGCCTGCGCCTCGGTCTTGAACGAGGTGTCGACCGCCCAGAACAGCGGGAGCAGCCAGGTCAGCGCCATGATCACCAGCAGCACGACCGACAGCACGGTCGCGAGCCGGCTGCGGCCCAGGACGAGGCTGCGGGTGCGGCGGTTCTCCTCGCGCCGCTCGGTGTAGGTGCGGCGCAGGCCGCCCGCCGTCCCTGTCGGGGCGGAGATCGTCTCAACGGCCACGGCCCTGCTCCTTCCGGCGAGCGGTGGTCAGCACCTGGAAGACGACGGCGACCACGATGATGAGCGCGAAGTAGATGTACGACATGGCCGAGGCGTAGCCCATGCGGTACCCGGTGAACCCGGTGTCGTAGATGTACTGCAGGATCGGGCGGGTGACGCCGTTCGGGCCGCTGCCGCCGTTGAAGGCGATGAACATCTGGTCGAACACCTTCAGCGAGGCGAGCACCTGCAGGATCGTGATCAGCACGGTCGTGGCGCGCAGCTGCGGCAGCGTGATGGACCACAGCCGGCGCCACGCGCCCGCCCCGTCCAGCGCGGCCGCCTCGTACATCTGGTCCGGGATCGCCTGGAGCGCGGACAGGTACAGCAGGAAGTTGAAGCCGACGGTCCACCACAGGGTGAGCAGGGCCATCGACCACATGGCGACGTTCGGGTCCGTGAGCCAGCCGACCTTGTCCAGCCCCAGCCGGTCGAGCCAGTAGTTGAAGAACCCGATCTCCGGCTGGTAGAGCCAGACCCAGATCTGCACGACGACCGCGACCGGCAGCATGTACGGCGCGAAGAACGCGAGCCGCCACACCCACTGGCCGGGCAGGCCGGTGTAGACCAGCAGGGCCATCGCCAGCGCGATCACCACCAGCGGGATCGTGCTCATCAGCGTGAAGACCAGGGTGTTGCCGAGGGTGGACCACATGGTCGCGTCGCCGAAGGCCTCGGCGTAGTTGTCGAGCCCGATCCAGCCGCCGTTGCCCATGAGGGACTGCTCGGTGAAGCTCAGGCCGAGGCCCCAGAGCGTCGGGACGACGAGGAACAGCACGGCGACGACGACGAACGGGATGACGAACGGCCAGCCGCTGCCCTCGCGGCGGCTGCGGCCGCGGCGCGGGGTGCGCGGGAGGTCGGGGGTGCGCGGGGGCGCGGACGCCGCCTGCGACTGGGACGGGGTGGTGAGTGCGCTCATGGCTGCGGTCCCTCCGTCAGGCCGGCGGCTTGGTCTGCAGGGCGGCGTCGAGGCTGCCGATCAGCCGGTCCACGGCGGCCTCGGGGGACGACTTGTCGAGCCAGGCGCCCTGGAGCGCCTCGCCGACGCGCGCCTGGAAGTCCGACCCGGAGCCGGTGAACCAGGCCTGCGGGTCGAAGACGGCCTGGTCGCTCGCCGCCGCGTAGTGCGACTGCGGCACCTTGGCCTTGTACTCGGCCGACTCGGTGACCTCGCGGTTCGCCGGGATGTGCCCGCCGTCGGACCAGAGCAGCGACTTGTTGAGCATCGCCGCGACCGTCGCGTACGCCGCCTCGCGCCGCTCGGGGTCGAGGTTGACCTGGTGCGGCAGCACGAACACGTGCGAGTCGCCGTACGTCGCGGGCGTGCCGAAGATGTTCGGCATCGGCATGGCGTCCACGTCGACGCCCGCCGTCAGGAACGACTGCAGCTCCCAGTTGCCGTTGAAGCACATCCCGACGCGGCCGGTGGAGAAGTTCGCGACCGCCGACGGGTAGTCGGAGTTCGCGATCGCCACCGTGTCGTCGAGCCAGGACTGCACCCAGGTGACCGACTGGATCAGCGCGTCCCGGTCGACCTGCGCGGCCTCGCCGGGGTTCAGCACGACCTCGCTGCCGGTCTGCGCGTACAGGCCCCAGAGCATCCGGGACATCTGCGCGCCGTCGCCCGTGTACCCGTAGCCGACGCCCGCGTACCCGGTGACCTCCGCCATGGCCCGGCCGGCCTCGATGAAGCCGTCCGGCGAGTCGACGCCGACCAGCTTCCCGTCCGGACCCAGCAGCCCGGCCTGGTCGGCCAGACCCCGGTCGAAGAACAGCAGGAACGCGTGGAAGTCGAGCGGGACGGCCCAGAGCTTCCCGTCGATCGTGGCCCGGTCCCAGAGCGCCGGCGGGAACATGTCCTGCGTGACGCCGTGCTCGGCGAGCAGGTCCAGGTCCCACGGGTCCAGGACCCCGCCCGGCACCCAGCCGGCCACCCGGGTCAGGTGCATGACCGCCAGGTCCGGCGCTCGGCCGCCCACCGACGCCATGACGAGCTTGGTGTAGTACGGCGCGCCCCAGGTGAGGACCACGGGGTCGATCCCGATCGCCGGGTTCTCGTCCTGCACCTCGGTCATCATCTGCTGGAAGATGCCGCCGTCACCGCCGGTGAACAGGTGCCACAGCTGGATCCGGGTCTGCCCCGACGCCGCTGCGGCGCCGCCCCCGCACCCGCTCAGCGCCCAGGCCGCACCGAGGGCACCGGCCCCCGCCACGGCCCCCCGGAGCACGGACCGACGGCTCAGCGCCGTCCGCTCCGGTCCCCCGCGAGCTCCTGAGATCATCCTCGACCTCCCGCCTCCACGGGGGCGCACGGCACCCGTGGGTTTTCATCGTTGAAGAACCGCTCGGCAGTGAATCAGGACGAGACAAACCCCGTCAAGAGGTGACGATCCACCCCAGGTGTGCCACGTGGCAACACGGCGCGCCGTCGCCGCGGGAAAGCGGTCCGCCGGACCCGGGGGGACGACGAGGGGCCCGGCACTCGGTGCCGGGCCCCTCGTCCACGTCGCCGCTCGCGCGGCGGCGGGTCACTTCTTGTTGCGACGCTGGTGACGCGTCTTGCGCAGCAGCTTGCGGTGCTTCTTCTTCGCCATGCGCTTGCGGCGCTTCTTGATGACGGAGCCCATGGGGTCCTCGCTTCCTGTGGCGAGCGCTCGAAGCGCCCCGCCGGGGTCGTGGTCGATCGACGCGCGGCACGACGAACGCCCACGCACGGGAAAGTCCGGCCCTACCTTACGCGATCGACGAGGTCGTCCGCGACGCGCCGGTGCACACCCACCCCGGGAGCGGTGCGCGGTCCGTACCGGTCAGGAGGACATCCGGCCGGCGCGCGGGCCGTCCTCGCCCGCCTCGCCCTCGGCCTCGAGGTCCAGCCGGGCGGTCGCGAGGTAGTGGTCGAGCGCGTCCTGGGGCACCCGGAACGAGCGGCCGACGCGGACCGCGGGCATCTCGCCCGAGTGCAGCAGCCGGTACACCGTCATCTTCGAGACGCGCATGACCTCGGCGACCTCGGCGACGGTGAGGAACCGCACCCGCGGGGGCTGCTCGCTGGTCATGGCCGCTCTTCTCGTTCGTGCGCGCACGACCGGTGCGCGGGACTGGCTGCACACAGGTGCCGCGACGACACCTTAGAGCCTGGTGAGGCTGGTGTGAAAGGGGAGGCAGGTGGGACCACCCCCCGGGGTGCATCCACTCTCCCGCACGCCCCTCGCACCCGCCTCCCCGCCCGCCTCCCCCGGCGCCCCCGGGTGGCCGGTCGACGTCCGCCGAGGGGGTACCCGACACGTCGAGCGAGTAGTCGCCGACTGCTCGCTCGACGCGTCGGGTGCCCTCTCGGCGACGGGACGCGGGCGGGCGGGTGGGCGGGCGGGCCGGGGGGCGCGGGCGGGGGCGGGGGCGGGGGGGACGCGGGCCCGCGGGTCAGTCGTGCAGGGGGTCGAGGCCCAGGTGCGGGAACGCGGCACCGCGGGTCGCGCGGACCGCGCGGTCGACGTCGTCCGCCGGGTCGAAGCCGTCCGCCCAGGACCGCCACGCCAGGGACGCGCCGTCGGACATGGAGCCCGGCGCCTCGCGGCCGTACAGCGCGACGACCTGGTCCAGCCACGCCTGCGGCACCCGGGTCGCCGGGTCCACCGGGGCGTGCGCGGCGACCCCGAGCAGGTGCGTCCAGGCGCGGGGCACGACGTCCACGACGGCGTACCCGCCGCCGCCGAGCGCCAGCCACCGCCCGCCGGCCACCTCGTGCGCGAGGTCGTGCAGCCAGGTGGACACCAGCCGCTGCGCGTCGACGGAGACGTCCAGGTCGGCGATCGGGTCCTCGACGTGGGTGTCGCAGCCGTGCTGGGTGACGAGCACCTGCGGGGCGAACGCCCGGAGCACCGGCGGGACGACGGCGTCGATCGCGCGGAGCCAGCCCGCGTCGCCGGTGTGCGACGGCAGCGCCAGGTTGACCGCGCCGCCGGGCGCGCCGCGGCCGCCGGTCTCGTCGGGGAAGCCGGTGCCGGGGAACAGGGTCGCGCCGCTCTCGTGCACGGACACGGTGAGCACCCGCGGGTCGTCCCAGAACGCCCGCTGCACGCCGTCGCCGTGGTGGGCGTCGACGTCGACGTACGCGACCCGCTCGGCACCCGCGGCGAGCAGCGCGCGGATCGCCACCGCCGCGTCGTTGTAGACGCAGAACCCGGCCGCGGCGCCGGGCATCGCGTGGTGCATCCCGCCGAACAGGTTGACCGCGTGGTCCACGCGCCCCTCCCACACGGCGAGCGCGGCCTCGCGGCTGCCGGCGACGATCCGCGCCGCCGCCTCGTGCATGTGCGGGAACACCGGGTCGTCCTCGGTGCCGATGCCGCGGGCCGGGTCGCCGGCACCACCGCCGGACGCGCGCCGCACGGCCGCCACGTACTCCGGCTCGTGGACGGTCTCGAGCTGGGCGTCGGTCGCCGGCTCGGCGCCGACCACCTCGACGCCGGCCCGGTCCAGCAGCCCGAGCGCCCGCGCGAGCCGCACCGTGAGGTCGAGCCGCAGCGGCGCCATCGGGTGCCCCGGGCCGAAGTCGTAGTCCAGGAGCTCGGGCGTCCACACCACGCGCACCCGGGCCGTCATGCCCACACCGTAGCCGCTGACCAGCCGCACCCACGCGGTCGTGCCACAGTGGTGCTCCCCGCGCGCTCGCACGCACGGGCGCACGCGGCGGCGACCTGCCCCGCGGGCGGACGCGGTGCACGGCAGGAGGGTGGATGGCACGGGGCCTCCCCGGGGTGCTCTGGTCGGGGCGCGAGCTCGTCGACCGGCTGGCCCGCCAGTCCCCCGCCCGGCTGGCGCTCGGCGTGTTCGCGTCGGTGATCGTGGTGTTCACGGGCCTGCTGTCGATGCCGTGGGCGACCGCGTCCGGCGAGCGGGCGCCGTTCGTCGACGCGTTCTTCACCGCGACGTCGGCCGTGTGCGTCACCGGCCTGGTGACCGTGGACACCGGCACGTACTGGTCGACCGCGGGCCAGGTGACGATCCTGGTCGGCATCCAGATCGGCGGCCTCGGCGTCATGACCCTGGCCTCGATCCTCGGCCTCGCGGTGTCGCGCCGGATCGGCCTCACCCAGAAGCTGCTCGTCACGTCGGAGACCAAGACCACCCGGCTGGGCGAGGTCGGCTCCCTGGTGCGGACCGTCATCGTCACGTCGGTGGTGCTCGAGGTGGCGATCGCCCTCGTGCTGATCCCGCGCCTCCGGATGCTGGGCGACGCCTGGGGCGAGGCGGTCTGGCACGGGGTGTTCTACGCGGTGTCGGCGTTCAACAACGCGGGCTTCATCCCGACGACCGAGGGCCTCGCGCCGTACGCGGCGGACTGGTGGGTGCTGCTGCCCATCATCGTCGGCGTGTTCATCGGGTCGCTCGGCTTCCCGGTCATCCTCAACATCGCCCGCACCTGGCGCCGCCCCCGCCGGTGGAACCTGCACTCCAAGCTCACCCTGACCACCAGCGTCGCGCTGGTCGCGTTCGGTGCGGTCGTCGTCGCGGCGTTCGAGTGGACCAACCCGAAGACCCTCGGCGGCATCGGCTGGAACGAGACGCTGCTCGCCGCCCTGTTCGCGGGGGTGATGCCGCGCTCCGGCGGGTTCTCCACGGTGAACGTCGCCGACATGCACGAGGGCACCTGGCTGCTGAACGACGCGCTGATGTTCGTCGGCGGCGGCTCCGCGTCGACCGCCGGCGGCATCAAGGTGACGACGCTCGCGGTGATGCTGCTGGCCATCGTCGCGGAGGCCCGCGGCGACCGGGACGTGGAGGCCTACGGGCGGCGCATCCCGCGCGAGGCCCTCCAGGTCGCCATCGCGGTGTCGCTCGTCAGCGCGACGATCGTCCTCACCGCCTGCCTGTTGCTGCTCGCGATCACCGGGCTGACCCTGGACGTGATCCTGTTCGAGGTGATCTCGGCGTTCGCCACCTGCGGGCTGTCGACCGGGATCACCGACGACCTGCCCGACGCCGGCAAGTACGTGCTCGCCGTGCTCATGTTCATCGGCCGGACCGGCACGATGACGCTCGCCGCGGCCCTCGCGCTGCGGAGCCGTCGTCGGGTCGTCCGGTTCCCCGAGGAGAGGCCGATCATTGGATGACCTGACCCGCACCGGCGCGACCGGCCTGGGCCCGCTCGCGGGCGAAGGGAGGCCCGGCGGTCGCCGCGGCGCCCCCGACGGAGCGCGCGCGAAGGGCCCCAAGCGCGAGGCCGGCATCCTCGTCATCGGCCTCGGCCGGTTCGGCTCGGCGATCGCGGCGACCCTCGACCGGCTCGGCCAGGACGTGCTGGCCGTCGAGCGGGACCCCGACCTGGTCGCGCAGTGGACCGGCCGCATCCCGCTGGTCGAGGCGGACGCGGCCAACCCCGAGGCGCTCGAGCAGGTCGGTGCGCGGGAGTTCTCCGTGGCCGTGGTCGGCGTCGGGTCGTACCTCGAGGCCTCGGTGCTCATCACCGGCAACCTGGTCGACATGGGCACTCCGCAGATCTGGGCGAAGGCGATCAGCACCGAGCACGCCCGGATCCTGCAGCGCATCGGCGCGCACCACGTGGTGCTCCCCGAGGCCGACGCCGGGTCCCGGGTCGCGCACCTGGTGTCCGGGAAGATGCTCGACTACATCGAGGTCGAGGACGGGTTCACGATCGTCAAGATGAAGCCGCCGCGCGAGACGCAGGGCTTCACGATCGGGCAGTCGAAGATCCGCGAGCGGTACGGGGTCACCGTCATCGGCGTGAAGAGCCCGGGGGTCGACTTCGTGTACGCGACCCCGGAGACCCGGATCGCGGCGAACGACCTGCTGATCGTCTCGGGGCACGCGGAGCTGCTCGAGCGGTTCGCGGCGCGGCCGTGACCTCGGCGCCCGGGTGGCGCGGCCCGGCCGGGCGCCCCGAGCCGGCGCCCGCCGGCCGCGACGCCGGGG
>NZ_SZYE01000010.1 GCF_005239125.1 Cellulomonas hominis
GCGGGGGCGGGATCGGCCGGGTCGGCCGATCCCGCCCCCGCGCCCGGCGGTCGGACCGCCGCCGTCGCCCGCGCGGGGCGCCTGACCTCCGCCGTCTCGCCGGCCCTCGGCGAGCCGCTCGACGCCGGGCTCGCGCGCCGGTCCGGCGCGAGTCCGCTGGGGGACCCGGCGCTCGTCCCGTGGCTGGACCTCTCCGTGCGCCCCGGCACCTGGGCCGCGGTCCTCGTCACGCTCGACGGCCGCCCGGATGCGGCGGCCGACCCGGCGCCGGCGGCGTCCGTCGAGGTGGCCGCGGTCGCCGACGGGGTCGACGTCCGCGTCACCTGGCCCGACGGGGCCGCCACCCGCACCCCGCTGCCGGCGTCCGTCGTCGCGCCCGGCCCCTGAGACCGCACCACGCCCGTCACGAACCGGCCGGCCGCCCGGGCCGCCCGGACCCTCCCGGACCCAGCGCTGGGCCCGGATCCCTCGAAGGAGCAACGATGAAGCGCTCGAAGATGACCGCTGCCGGTGTCGCCGCCGTCGCGGCGCTCGCCCTGACCGCCTGCGGCGGTGGCGGCGAGGAGGCCGGCGGCGACCAGACCGCGGACGGCCCGATCACCCTGTCGATCTCGGGCTGGGCCCTGAACACCACCCCGGAGTTCCAGGCGCTCGCCGACGCGTACCACGAGGAGAACCCGGACGTCACGGTGGAGGTCACCGAGTACCGCGACGGCAACGACTACGACACCCAGATCATCTCGGACCTGGCCGCCGGGACCGCGCCGGACCTGTACGTCCTGAAGAACCTCAACCGGCTGTGGACCTTCCAGTCCGGCGGGCAGCTCCTCGACGTGTCCGACGTCGCCGACGGCCTGGACGCCGACGTCAACGGCGTCGACTCCTACGAGATCGACGGCAAGACCTGGGCGATCCCGTACCGCCAGGACTCCTGGCTGCTCTACTACAACCAGGACCTGTTCGACGCCGCGGGCGTCGAGTACCCCGACGGCTCCTGGACCTGGGACGACTACGCGGACGCCGCGGAGCAGCTGAGCGCGGGCCTGTCCGAGCAGGGTGCCAAGGGGACCTACCAGCACTCCTGGCAGTCGCTGGTCCAGGGCTTCGCGCTCGCGCAGACGCCCGACGCCGACCTGCTCAGCGGCGACTACTCCTACCTGGAGCCGTACTACGACCGGGCCGTGGAGCTGCAGGACGCCGGCGCGCAGCAGACCTACGGCACGGTCACGACCAGCTCGTTGACCTACCAGGCCGAGTTCGGCACCCAGAAGGCGGCCATGATGCCGATGGGTTCCTGGTACATCGCCACCCTGCTCGCGCAGCAGGAGAACGGCGAGGCGGAGGACTTCGCCTGGGGCATGGCGCCCGCGCCGCAGTTCGACGACAGCACCACCGGGACGGACGGCACGCCGGTGACCTTCGGCGACCCGACCGCCTTCGGCATCAACCCGGCGATCGACGACGCCAAGCTCGACGCGGCGAAGGACTTCCTCGCGTGGGCGGCGGGCGAGGGCGGCGCGACCGTCCTCAGCGACCTGGGCGTGACCCCGGCGCTGAGCAACGACACCGTGACCGACACGTTCTTCGGCCTGGACGGCATGCCCGTCGATGACCTGTCGAAGTTCGCGTTCTCGACGCACGACACCCGGCCGGAGAACCCGGTCGCCGCGGAGACCGCCTCGATCCAGGCGATCCTGAACGACGCCCACTCGGCGATCATGTCCGGCTCGTCCCCGGTGGCCGACGGCATCGCCGAGGCCGAGGGACGGGTCTCCTCCGAGGTCGGGATCGGCTGACCTCCGACCGACGTCCCGGCCGGCGCGCACGACAGCGCGCCGGCCGGGCACCAGGCCGGACCGCACCCGAGAGAAGACGACACCCATGGCACCTCAGACCCTCGCCCCGGACGCGACGGCGCGCCGCCGCCGGGGCCGGCTCCGCCGCCGGAACGCGCTCGTCGGCTGGAGCTTCATCCTCCCGAACTTCGTCGGGTTCGCCGTCCTGACGCTCGTGCCCGTGATCGCGCTGTTCTACCTGGCGTTCACGAGCTGGAACGCGTTCGGCACGGCACCGTGGGTCGGGCTGGCGAACTTCACGCGGCTGGTCGACGACCGGTCGTTCCACACGGCGCTGTTCAACACCGTCTACTACACGGTGTTCCACATCCCGCTGACCCTCGCTGCCTCGCTGGGGCTGGCGCTGCTGCTCAACCGCAAGCTGCGCGGCGTCGCGTTCTTCCGCACGGCGGCGTTCTTCCCGTACATCACCTCGATCGTCGCGATCGCGGTCGTGTGGAACATGCTGTTCAGCCCCGAGTTCGGGCCGATCAACCAGTTCCTGTCGTTCCTCGGGGTCGACGACCCGCCGGGGTGGACCACCTCGGCCGACTGGTCGATGCCGGCGGTCATCATCGTCGCCACCTGGCGCGAGATGGGCTACTACATGCTGCTGTTCCTCGCGGGGCTGCAGACCATCCCGCCGGAGCTGTACGAGGCGGCGCGGATGGACGGTGCGGGCCCCTGGCAGCGGTTCCGGAACGTCACGATGCCCTCGCTGCGGCCGACCACGTTCCTGGTGATGGTCCTGCTCACCATCGGGTCGTTCAAGATCTTCGACCTGATCCTCGTGATGACGAACGGCGGCCCCGGGCAGTCGACCCTCGTGCTGTCGCAGTTCATCTACCAGAAGGGCTTCGTCGAGAACCAGTTCGGCTACGCGTCGGCCAGCTCGATCGTCCTCTTCGGGATCTGCATCGCGATCACGGTGGTGCAGTTCGTCGTCAACAAGCGGAGGGACCGCTGATGGCCACCTCGACCCTGCGCCCGGCTCCGCTGCCCGGCCTGGCCGGCGCGCCGATCCGCCCGCCGGCGCGACGCCGCCCCGTGTCCGTGCTGGGCAAGGTGCTCGGGTACCTCGTCCTGATCGCCGCCTCGGCGGCCGTGCTGCTGCCGTTCTACTGGATGGTGATGTCGTCCCTGAAGACGAACAACACCGTCTTCACGGCGCCGATCCAGTGGGTGCCCGAGGTCTTCCAGTGGCACAACTACGTCGACATCTTCACGCGGTCGGACATGACGACCTGGCTGAAGAACACGCTGATCCTGTCGGTCGTCGTCACGTTCCTGCAGGTGCTGACCGGCTCCTTCGCCGCCTACGGGTTCGCCAAGACCCGGTTCCCCGGGCGCGACGCGCTGTTCCTCACGTACATCGGCACCATCGCCGTGCCGTGGCAGGCATACATGATCCCGCAGTTCATCCTGTTCTCGAAGCTCAACCTCGCGAACAGCCTGTGGTCGATCATCGCCCTGCAGGCGTTCGGCGCCTTCGGCGTGTTCCTCATGAAGCAGTTCTACGAGACGGTCCCCGAGGAGCTCTCCGAGGCCGCGCGCCTCGACGGGCTGTCGGAGTACGGCATCTGGCGCCGGATCATGCTGCCGCTGTCGGTCCCCGCGCTCGCGTCGCTCACCCTGCTCACGTTCGTGAACACGTGGAACGACTACCTCGGGCCGCTCGTGTACCTGCGGGACAAGGACCTGTGGACCATCCAGCTGGGCCTGCGGACGTTCATCTCGCAGTACAACGCCGAGTACGCGCTGATCATGACCGGCTCCGTGCTGTCCGTCCTGCCCATCGCGATCATCTTCCTGCTGGGCCAGCGGTACTTCGTCGAGGGCATCGCGACGTCCGGGATGAAGGGGTGACGGGCGTGCACCGCTGGATCTCCCACGACACCCTCTTCACCGTCCTGGACACGGTGTTCCGGGCACTGGTCACCAACGTGCTGCTGGTCGCGGGCAACCTGCCGTTCACGGTGGTGCTGGTGGCCACCGACCTCGGACGGACCTGGCCGCTGCTGGTGGCCCTGGCCCCGCTGTCGTTCCCGACGCTGGTCGGGGTGTGCGCGGTGTTCGCCGACCGGCACTCCGACGTGCTCCGGACGTTCGGCCGGGCCTGGCGCGCGTCGCTCGGGCGGTCGCTCGGCCTGGGCGCGCTGTTCACCGCCCTGCTCACGGTGCTGGTGGTCGACGTGCGGGCGCTGTTCGGCAGCACGGCCGGGGCGGTCGCGATCCCGGTGCTCGCGGTCGCCGCGCTGCTCGTCGCGGCGGCCTGCCCGCACGCGGTGGCCGCGCTGGGGCAGGCCCCGGACGCGCGGCTGCGCGACCTGCTGTTCTGGTCCGCCTACCTCGCGCTGCGCCGGTGGTACCTGACGGCGGCCTCCCTGCTGGTCCTGGGGCTGCTGGCGGCCTTCGTGCTCAGCCGGCCCGCCCTCGGGCTCGGCCTGGCCGCCTCGCCGCTGCTCTACGCGGTCTGGGCGAACTGCCGGCACGCCCTGCGCCCGGCGTTCGCCGAGCCCGCGGCCGACGCCCCGGTGGCCGGCGCGCCCGCCGCCGGTGCGTCCGCGCCCGGCACCCCCGCGGCCGCCTGAACCCGGCCCACCCCGACCCGCGCGTCCTGCACGCGCCCCGCCTCCCTGGAGTGACACCCATGACGACGACCGACGCCCCGGCGTCCTCGACGCGCGACGCCGTCGCCGCCGCCCTGCGCACCGTCGACGCGAACCTCGCCTCGTGGGGCGAGGCGTACCCGGACGACACCACCACCGCGGGCCGCTACCCGCTGCGCCCCGCGACCGCCGACCTGCCCGAGGGTGCGAACCGCGGCTGGACCACCAGCTTCTGGCCCGGCCAGCTCTGGCTCGCCCACGAGCTGACCGGCGCCCCGCGCTACCTCGAGGCCGCCCTCGGCCACGTCGCCTCGTTCGCGGACCGCATCGCGCGCGCCGTCGACGTCGACACCCACGACCTCGGCTTCCTGTACACGCTGTCCTGCGTCACCGCGTGGCGTCGCACGGGGGACGACGCGGCGCGCACGGCGGCGCTCGCGGCCGCGGACGCCCTCATGCACCGGTTCCTCGAACCCGCCGGCATCGTGCAGGCGTGGGGCGACCTGACGGACCCCGCGCAGCGCGGCCGGACGATCATCGACAGCCTGATGAACATGCCGCTGCTGCGGTGGGCCACGGCCGAGACGGGCGATCCCCGGTACGCCGAGGCCGCCGACCGGCACACCGTGCAGCTGCGCGACCACATCGTCCGCGACGACGACACCACGTTCCACACCTTCTACTGGGACCCGGTGACGGGCGAGCCGCTGCGCGGCGCCACCGAGCAGGGGCTGGCCGACGACTCGTGCTGGGCCCGCGGACAGGCGTGGGGGATCTTCGGGTTCGCGCTCGCGCACCGGGAGACCGGGGACGCCACGCTCCTCGCGGCGGCCCGGCGGTGCGCCGACTACTTCCTCGCCCACCTGCCCGCCGACCACGTCGTGTACTGGGACCTCGCGCTCACCGACGGCTCCGGCGCGGAGCGGGACTCGTCCTCCGCGGCGATCGCCGCGTGCGGCCTGGACGAGCTCGCCCGGCTGCTGCCCGAGGGCGACGTCGACGGCGAGCGGTACCGCACCGCGGCCGCGGCGATGCTCGACTCCCTCGCCGCGTCGTACGCCTCGGCACCGGGGACGGCGTCGGGCCCGCTGCTGCTGCACGGCGTCTACGACATGCCCAAGCGGGTGGGCGTCGACGAGGGCACCCTCTGGGGCGACTACTACTACCTCGAGGCGCTGACCCGGCGGCTGGTCCCCGGCTGGCGCTCGCCGTGGTCCGTGCGCGGTGCCGCGGCGGGCCCGGCGGCGGCCGTCCCGGCCGAGCGGGCCTGAGGGGGTCGCCGTGCGCCTCGTGACGTTCACCGACGCCGCCGGGCCGCGGGTCGGGTTGCTGCTGGGCCACGACGTCCTGGACGTCGCGGCGGCCGTGCCGTCGGCGCCGCGCGGGCTGGTCGACCTGCTGGCCGCGCCGTCGGAGGTCCACGCCGCGGTGCGCGCCGCGGCCGCGGGACCGGACCCCGAGGCGGTGCTGCCGCGCGCATCGGTGCGGCTCCTGGCCCCGGTCCCGCGGCCGGGGACGATCCTGTGCGTCGGCTACAACTACCGCGGCCACACCGCGCAGGACGACCCGGAGTTCCCGGACGTCTTCACCAAGCCGGCGTCGGCGGTCGTCGGTCCCGAGGACGCCGTCGTGCTGCCGCGCGCCAGCACCGAGGTGGACTACGAGGCCGAGCTGGCCGTCGTGATCGGCCGCACCGCCCACGACGTCGCGCCCGCCGACGCCCTCGACCACGTCGGCGGGTACACGGTGCTGAACGACGTCAGCGCCCGGGACTGGCAGCGCCGCACCAGCCAGTGGGTCCTGGGCAAGGCGTTCGACACGTTCGCCCCGCTCGGCCCCGCCGTCGTCACGCCGGACGAGGTCCCGGACCCCCAGGACCTCGTGGTCTCCGCCCACGTGAACGGCGAGCCGACCCTGTCCGGCTCCACGCGGGACCAGGTGTTCGGCGTCGCCCACCTCGTGTCCTACCTGAGCCAGGTCGTCACCCTGCAGCCGGGCGACGTGATCGCCACCGGCACCCCGCAGAAGCACCAGCACGTCCTCGACCGCGGCCCGCGCTGGCTGCGGGACGGCGACGTCGTCGAGATCACCGTCGGCGGCATCGGCACCCTGCGCAGCCGCGTCGCCGACCCCCGCACCCCTGCTGTCCAGCACTGAAGGAGAGACCCGTGTCCGTCACCCGCCTGTGGAGCACCCACCCCGCCGACGTCGGCGCACTGAGCGGCGAGCAGCTGCGCGACCGCTTCGTCCTGTCCGGCCTGTTCACCTCCGGGACCGTGTCCTGGGGCTACGCGCACGACGACCGGCTGCTGGTCGGCGGCCTCGCGGTCGACGGCCAGGCCGTCGCCCTCGACGCGCCGGCGGAGCTGGCCGCCGCGTACCTGCTGGAGCGGCGCGAGCTCGGGGTCGTCGGCCTGTCCGGTGCGGTCACCGTGACCGCCGACGGCGACCGCTGGGAGGTCGGCCCCCAGGACGTGCTCTACCTGCCGATGGGGACGCGCGACATCGTGCTGGACGGCACCGGCACCGTGTACCTGGTGTCCGCCCCCGCGCACCGCCGCACCGCGGCCGCGCTCGCGTCCCGCGACGGCGTCGAGGCACTGGTCCTGGGCTCCGCCGAGCAGTCGAACCACCGCACCATCCGCAAGTACGTCCACGCGGACGGGATCGAGTCCAACCAGCTGGTGCTCGGGATCACGACCCTCGAGGCCGGCTCGGTGTGGAACACCATGCCCCCGCACGTGCACCACCGGCGCACCGAGATCTACCTGTACGACGGGCTCGGCCCGGGCGTCGCCGTGCACCTGATGGGCGAGCCCGGGGCGTCCCGGCAGCTGCTGCTGCACGACCGGGACGTGGTGGTCTCGCCGCCGTGGTCGATCCACTGCGCCTCGGCGACCGGCGCCTACTCGTTCGTGTGGGCCATGGCGGGCGAGAACACCGACTACACGGACGTCGTCGCCGTGGACCCGGCGGAGCTCCGGTGACCGGCACGGTGCTCGACCGGTTCCGGCTGGACGGCCGCGTCGCGCTGGTGACCGGCGGCGGGCGCGGGCTGGGGCTCGGGATCGCCACCGCGCTCGCCGAGGCGGGCGCCGACGTGGTGGTCGTGGGGCAGGGCGAGTCCCCGGACGCCGTGGCCGCGATCGAGGCCACCGGGCGGCGGGCGTGGGACGTCCCGACCGACCTGCTGGCCGCGACGCCCGAGGACCTCGCGGCGCTCGTCGCACGCGTCGTCGGCCTGGCCGGCCGGGTCGACATCCTGGTCAACAACGCCGGGATCATCCGCCGGCAGCCCGCGCTCGAGTTCTCCGCGGAGAACTGGGACGACGTCATCGACCTGAACCTGTCGACCGTGTTCTACCTGTCGCAGGCCGTCGCGCGGGTCCTGGTCGAGCAGGGCGGGGGCGGGAAGATCCTCAACATCGCCTCGATGCTGTCGTTCCAGGGCGGCAAGATCGTGCCGTCCTACACCGCGTCCAAGAGCGCCGTCGCCGGTCTGACCAAGGCGCTGGCCAGCGAGTGGTCCGGGCTCGGGATCAACGTCAACGCGATCGCCCCCGGGTACTTCGCCACCGACAACACCGCGCAGCTGCGCGCCGACGGGGACCGGTCCGCCGAGATCCTCGGGCGCATCCCCGCCGGCCGGTGGGGGACTCCCGAGGACCTGCAGGGGGCCGCGGTCTTCCTGGCCTCCGACGCCGCGGCGTACGTGCACGGGTCCGTCCTCGCCGTCGACGGGGGGTGGCTGACCCGCTGACCCCGCCCCTCAGGCGGCGCCGCGCAACGGGGCCCGGCGCCGCCAGGGGAGCAACCGCGCGAGCTGCGCCGTGCCCCGGCGCCGGGAGGTCGCGGCGGTGCGGTCGTCCGACACCTTCATCCGCCCGTGTGCCTCACATCGCGCGCGGCCGGTCGATCGGACGGGCGTCATCCCCCTTGTGCCGGAGGAACCCCATGAGCGAGTCCCGCCCCCGCCGCCGCTGGTTCGACGACCGCAGCGTGCGTACCCGCATCTTCGCGATCGTCGCCGTCCTCATGCTCGGTCTCGTGGTCGTCACCGCCACCGCGCTGCGGGGCAGCGCCCAGGTCGCGGCGCTGCGCGAACGGGCCGACGAGTCCGTGCGGGTGCAGGCCCGGGTCGAGGCCGGCCGGTACGGGATGCTGTGGGCGGCCGACTACCTCGCGATCATGGCGTGGTCGTCCCGGGTCGACGGCGGGGACGTCGCCGCCGCCGAGGACGGCGACAACATGGCGGGGTACCAGGAGGGGATCACGCAGTTCCAGACGAACGTCGTCGACCTCGACCCGGACCAGCTGAACGCCGCCGGGAAGGACGCCGTCGCCGGGATCAACGAGGCGTGGCAGACCTACGTCGACGCCGACCAGAGCATCTTCGCCGCCTGGCGCGCCGGTCGCCTCGACGACGGGGACGCGATCTGGGTCGGGGACCGGTGGGACGCCTACTTCGTGGTGTCGGGTTCGCTCGACGACCTCCGCACGGCGGTCCAGGCCCAGGTCGACGACCTCGACGCCCAGGTGGCCACCACCGAGGCGCGCAACCGCTGGGTCACGATCGGGACGGCGCTGGTCGCGCTGATCGCCGGGGGCGTGCTCGCGTGGTTCGTGTCCGGCGGGATCATCCGCCGGCTGCACGCCGTGCGCGGCGCGCTGCGTGGCCTGGCCGAGGGTGACCTGACCGTCCGCGTCCCGGAGGACTCGGGCGACGAGACCGGGCAGATGGCGCGTGCGCTCAACGAGGCCGCGGTCCGGGTCTCGGGGCTGGTCCAGGACATCTCGTCGACGACGGCGGCGCTGACCAGCGCGAGCCAGGAGCTCGAGTCGGTCTCCGAGGCGGTCGCCGCGGCCTCGGACCGGGCGTCGCAGCAGGCGGGGGAGGTCACCTACGCGGCGGCCGGGGTGTCCGCGAACGTGATCACGGTGGCGTCCGGCTCGCACGAGATGGAGACGTCGATCCGGGAGATCTCGCGCAACGCCACCCAGGCCACGCAGGTCGCCGCGACCGCGGTGCAGGCGGCCGACCGGACGGACGCGACCGTCGTGAGCCTGGCGGACTCCAGCAACGAGATCGGCAACGTCCTCCGGCTCATCACCGCGATCGCCGACCAGACCAACCTGCTCGCGCTCAACGCCACCATCGAGGCGGCGCGCGCCGGCGAGGCCGGCCGGGGCTTCTCGGTCGTCGCGGGCGAGGTCAAGGAGCTGGCGCAGCAGACGTCGCGGGCGACCGAGGAGATCTCCCGCCGGATCGACGCGATCCAGTCGGACTCCCGCGGGGCCGCCGACGCGATCCGCGAGATCGGGCAGATCGTGGGCTCGATCAACGACTACCAGATGACGATCGCCTCGGCCGTGGAGGAGCAGACCGCCACCACCAACGAGTCGGGCCGCAACATCACGGAGGCGGCCAACGGGTCCGAGCAGATCGCCGCCCACATCTCCGGGGTCGCCCAGTCGACCAGCGAGGTCGCGAGCGGCATCGCGCAGGCGCGCGAGCGCATCCAGGGCCTCGCGGCGATGGCGCAGGACCTCAGCTCGCAGGTGGCCCGCTTCCGCTGCTGAGGCGAGGGGCGCGCGCCGCTCCGCTCTCCGATGGTGCGGGGGCAGGGCGGCCGACCGGGGTTGCCACATCCCTTCCGTGCGCGGTAGACAAGTGGGCATGGAGGTGTCCGTCCGCGAGGCGGCTGACGCGCTGGGCGTCAGCGACCGCCGCGTGCGCCAGCTCATCGAGGCCGGCCGGATCCGCGCCCGTCGCGTCGGGTCGCAGTGGCTCGTCGACGGTGCCTCGCTCCCGATGGCTCCGCGTCGCAGCCGACCGCTCAGCCCGACCGAGGCGTGGCTCCTGCTGGCGACGGAGGAGACGCCCCGTGGTCGCCCGGGACGGTGGCGCGAGCGCCGAGACCGCCTCCGGAGCGACCCGTCGCCGGCGTCGCTCCTGGCGTCATGGGCTGCCGCCCGCGGGGACCGGCTGCTGTTCACGACCCGCGAGCCCGCCGGCGTGCTGGCGGATCCGGCCGTCGTCCGGTCCGGGGTGTCCGACCCGCGCTCCCGCCTCGGCGCCGTCGACCTCGCCGAGGGCTACGTCCGCAGCGACGACCTCGACGCGGTGCGCCGGCGACACCTCCTGCGCCCCGCCGTCGGCCGGCCCGACGTCATCCTGCACGTCGTGGCGGCGCTCCCCGCCGATCCGGTGCCGCCGCTGGTGCTGGCCGCCGACCTGGCGGAGCACGAGGGCCCGCGCGAGCTCGCGCGCGCCGGCGAGCTGATCGCCCAGGTCGTGCGTGCCGCATGACGATCGCGCTGCCGCCCATGACCGACGCCCAGACGGCCGGGTGGCACGCGCTCCTCCAGGTGCACGAGCGGCTGCCCCGGAGCTGGACGCTCGTCGGTGGGCAGATGGTGCACCTGCACTGCGCCGAGCGCGGCGCCGCTCCGGCTCGGCCCACCGACGACCTCGACGCGGTCCTCGACGTGCGCGCCGACGGCCGGATCCTGCACCGGTTCACCAGTGCGTTGGTCGACCTCGGCTTCACCTCGGCCGGCACCAGCCCAGCCGGACACCAGCACCGCTGGACGCGCGGGCCCGCTCAGATCGACGTGCTCATCCCGCGCCGGGTGGGTGAGCGTGCAGCCGGGCGCCGCGGGGTGCACGGCGGGACGACGCTGGAGACGCCCGCCGCGCAGCAGGCGCTCGACCGCAGCGCCGTCGTCGAGGTGACGGCGGCCGGCGTCGACGGCCGGGTGCGACGGCCGAACCTGCTCGGCGCACTCGTCGCCAAGGCGGCGGCGCACACGGTGGTGCTCGACCCGGGCCGTGCGCGGCACCGGGCCGACTTCGCTGTCCTGACGACGCTGATCGCGCCGTCGGACCGGATCGAGGACGCGGGACCGCGGGACCGCGGCTACCTGCACGGCATGCTCGCGGCGCTCGCGGACGACCGGCGCACGCTGCTCCGGGTCGACGGGGCCGCGGACGGCGTCGCCACGCTGCGGGAGATCCTGGACGCGTAGCGGCGAGGGGCGGACCCGAACCCGGGCCCGCCCCTCGCCGTCTCGACCGCACGACCCGCTACAGGGTCACCCCTGGGTCAGCGGCGCCAGGGTGTCGTCGTCCTTGTACACGTCGGCCGCGTTCTCCTTCGTCACGATGACGGGCGTCAGCAGGAACGACGGCACGACCTTGACCCCGTTGTCGTAGGACTCGGTGTCGTTGATCTCCGGGTCCTCGCCCTTCTGCAGCGCCTGGATCTCCTTGATCGTCTGCGCCACGAGCTCGCGGGTGTCCTTGTAGATCGTCGAGTACTGCTCGCCGGCCATGATCGACTTCACCGACTCGACCTCGGAGTCCTGGCCGGTGACGACCGGGGTCTCCTTGCCCGCCTGCGCCACGGAGGTGAGCGCCGCGCGGCCAAGGGTGTCGTTCGGCGACAGGACGCCGTCGAGCTCCTCGGAGCCGTAGGAGCCGGCGAGGATCGTGTCCATGCGCTTCTGCGCGTTCTCGGCCTTCCAGCCCTGCGTCGCGACCTGCTCGAACGACGTCTGGCCGGAGACGACCACGAGGGTGCCGTCGTCGATCTTCGGCTGCAGGACGCTCATCGCGCCCTCGAAGAACGGGGTCGAGTTGGCGTCGTCGGGCGAGCCGGCGAGGAGCTCGATGTTGTACGGGCCCTCGCCCTTGCGCTCGGCGAGGCCGTCGAGCAGCGCCTGCCCCTGCAGGACGCCGACCTGGTAGTTGTCGAACGCCACGTACATGTCGACGGCGTCGGTGTTCTTCACCAGCCGGTCGTAGGCGATGACGTGGGCGCCGGAGTCGACGGCGGCCTCGAGCTGGGAGCCCAGCTGCGAGCCGTCGATCGCGCCGACGACGATCACGCTGGCGCCCTGCTCGGTCATGGCCTGGATCTGGTTCTGCTGCTCGGTGACGCCGCTGTTCGCGAACTGCACGATCGGGTCGAACCCGGCCTCGGTCAGCCCGTCCTTGAACAGCTGCTCGGCGAGCACCCAGTTCTCCGACGTCTTCTGCGGCAGGGCGACGCCGATCGTGGCGTCGGCCGCGAAGCCGCCGCCGCTCTCGGCGGACCCGGCCGTCTCCTCGGTGGACGAGCCGGCACGCTCGGACGAGCAGCCGGTGAGGAGCAGGGCTCCGGCGGCTCCGGCGGCGACCAGCGCCGCAGTCAGCTTCTTCATGGGTGGTGTCACTCTTCCTGGTTGGGCACCCGCCGTTGGGTGCGGTCGAGCGTCGTGCCGGGGGTCGGCACGAGGGGGTTCGTGTGGGGGAGGGGTGGGCCCGCGGGCCCCGGGGGAGCGCGGCCGGTCAGCTCCGCGCGAGCGTCTCGTTCTGGGACACCGGCACGGCGGAGGTGCCCGCGTCGGTGTCGTCGGGTCCGGGGCCCTCGGGCCGGCCGCGGCGCGCGCCCTTCATCAGCAGCCCGACGATGGACGGGCGGCCCTGGACCTTGTTGTAGACGTCGAAGGCGACGGCGGCGAGCAGCACCAGGCCCTTGATCATCTGGGTGCTGTCCGAGCCGACGCCCAAGAGCTGCAGGCCGTTGTTCAGGACGGCCATGACCAGGCCGCCGATGAGCGACCCGACGACGGTGCCGACGCCGCCGGAGACCGCCGCGCCGCCGATGAACACCGCGGCGATCGCGTCGAGCTCCCAGTTGGTGCCGTCGAACGGCCCGGAGGCGGTCGACCGGCCGATGAAGACGATGCCGGCCAGCGCCGCCAGCACGGACATGTTCATCATGACGAAGAAGTTGGTGCGGCGGATGTTGACGCCGGACAGCGCCGCCGCGACCTTGTTGCCGCCGACCGCGTAGACGTGCCGGCCGGTGATCGTGCGGCTCGAGACGAAGCCGTAGACCAGCACGAGGACCCCGAGGATCACGCCGGACACCGGGAACGAGGTGCCGACGCGGCCGCTGCCGAACAGGACCGTGGCGTACGCGATGACCGCCCCGAGGGCGACCATCCGCACCACCGACACCCACAGCGGGACCGGGGTGCCGCCGAGGCGGCGGGCCGAGCGGCGCCGGCGGAGCTCGCCGTAGACCACGCCGGCGATGGCCAGGATGCCGAGCAGCAGCGTCCAGTTGTTCAGGCCGGTGTCCGGGCCCCACTCGGGCAGGTAGCCGGCGCCCAGCGTCTGGATCTCCTCGGGGACCGGGACGGTGTTCGACTTGCCGATGTACTGGTTCGCCCCGCGGAAGAACATCATCCCGGCGAGCGTGGTGATGAAGCCCGGGATGCCGACGTACGCGACCCAGAACCCCTGCCAGGCGCCGATCACCGCCCCGACCGCGAGGCCGAGCAGGATGCCCGCCCACCAGGGGATGCCCCAGTCCCGGATCGCCAGCGCCACGATGATGCCGACCACCGCGGCCACGGACCCGACCGACAGGTCGATGTGCCCGGCGATGATCACCAGCACCATGCCGATCGCCAGGATCAGCACGTACGAGTTGCCGTTGATGATGTTCTGCGCGTTCGTGGGCGTGAGCACCTTCCCGCCCGTCGCGATCTGGAAGATGATCACCAGCGCGATCAGCGCGAACACCATGCCGAACTGGCGGGCGCCGCCGCCGAACAGCTGCTTGAGAGACGTCATCGTCCGGTAGTCCTTCGTCGGGTTCCGCTGGGGGGGCTGGGTCAGTTGGTGAGCGCCGGGCTGGTGCCGGTCATGAGCCGCATGAGGGCCTCCTGGTCGGCCTGCTCCCGGTCGAGGACGCCGGTGACCCGGCCCTCGAAGATCGTGTAGATCCGGTCGCACAGGCCGAGCAGCTCCGGCAGCTCGGAGGAGATGACGACGACGCCCTTGCCCGCGTCGGCGAGGCGCTGCACGAGGCCGTAGATCTCGTACTTCGCGCCGACGTCCACGCCGCGGGTCGGCTCGTCGAGGATCAGCAGGTCCGGCTCCGGGAACATCCACTTCCCGAGCAGCGCCTTCTGCTGGTTGCCGCCGGACAGCTTGGCGACGCCCTGCCGGACCGACGGCGTCCGGATGTTCAGCGACTTCCGGTAGTGCTCGGACGCCAGGTACGCCAGGTCCGTGTCGAGCACGCGGCGCCGGGTGATCCGCTTGAGGTCCGCCGACACGATGGTGTCGAGGATGCTGTCCAGCAGGTTGAGGCCCTGGACCTTCCGGTCCTCGGGGACGTAGGCGATCTTGTGGTCGATGGCCTGCTGGACGGTGTGCAGCTCGACCGGCTTCCCGTCGATGAGGATCTCCCCGCCGCGGAACCGCCCGTACGACCGGCCGAAGATCGACCGCGCGAGCTCCGTGCGGCCGGCGCCCATGATCCCGGCGAAGCCGACGATCTCCCCGTGCCGGACCTCGAACGCCGACCCCTTGCAGACCATCCGGTCCGCGACCGTCGGGTGCTCGACCCACCAGTCCCGGACCTCGAAGAACGTCTCGCCGATGTTCGGCGTGTGGTCGGGGAACCGGTGGTCGAGCGACCGGCCGACCATGCCGCGGATGATCCGGTCCTCGTCGACCTCGCCCGCGCCGGCGTCCAGCGTCTCGACGGTCTTCCCGTCCCGGATGATCGTGATCGAGTCGGCGATGGCGGCGATCTCGTTGAGCTTGTGGCTGATCATGATGCTGGTCATGCCCTTCGCGCGGAGGTCGCGCAGCAGGTCCAGCAGGTGCGCGGAGTCCTCCTCGTTCAGCGCCGACGTCGGCTCGTCGAGGATGAGCAGCTGCACGTCCTTGGCCAGCGCCCGGGCGATCTCGACGAGCTGCTGCTGGCCGACACCGATGTTCTTGACCTGCTCGTCGGGGGAGATGTTCAGGTCGACTCGGGCCAGGAGCTCCGCCGCCTTCTCGCGGGTGGCGTCCCAGTCGATGCCGAGCGGCCCGGCGACCTCGTTGCCGAGGAAGATGTTCTCCGCGATCGACAGCTCGGGGATGAGCGCCAGCTCCTGGTGGATGATCACGATCCCGGCCCGCTCGCTGGACTTGATGTCCTTGAACCGGACCTCCTCGCCCCGGTAGACGATCTCGCCCTCGTAGGTGCCGTGCGGGTAGACCCCGGACAGGATCTTCATGAGCGTCGACTTGCCGGCGCCGTTCTCGCCGCAGATCGCGTGGATCTCGCGCTCGCGCACCGTCATCCGGACCTGGTCCAGCGCCTTCACGCCGGGGAAGGTCTTGGTGATCGACCTCATCTCGAGGACGACGGGGGTGTCCAGCATCGGTGCCTGCTCCCTGTGCCGCGCTGCACGGCCGGCGTCGGTGCCGGTCTGTCGAGCTCGGGTGGACGCTAGGACCGCCGAGGCCTACGCGTCAACCTCTGAAGGCAACGCCGCGCCTTGGCGTGACCAAACCGCAACCAAAGGCCGATCGGGCGGTCGGGATCTGGGCGAACCAGGGCGGGTCGGGCGGGGTCGCGGTCCCGGGTAGCGGATTGCCGACAACTTCTGAAGGCAATCCGGTGCGGAGAGTGAAGCCAGGGCTAGCGCGTCGCCCACGCCGGGCGGACGGCGCGCGTGGCGCCGGCGATGGCGCCGATGATCTCCTCGGGCGCCGACGTCGCCGCGTCGAACGAGCCGTTGTTCCGGCCGTGCCGCAGCACCTCGATCCGGTCGGACACCGCCCGCAGGTCGGCCAGGTTGTGGCTGATGATCACGACGCCGAGGCCCATCTCGCGCAGGCGCTCGACCAGCATCAGGACCTCGGCGGTCTGCACGACGGACAGCGCGGCGGTGGGCTCGTCGAGCACGAGGATCCGGGGCCGCGTCGTGAGCGTCCGCGCGATGGCGACGGCCTGCCGCTGCCCGCCGGACAGCTCGCGCACCGGCGTCCGGACCGACGGCACGGTGATCGTCAGGTCCCGGAGGATCTGCGCGGACGCCAGTTCCATGCCGTCGATGTCCATCGGGCTGCGCTTCGACGCCCGCAGCTCGCGGCCGAGGAAGATGTTCGCCGCGACGCTGAGGTTCTCGCACAGCGCGAGGTCCTGGAACACCGTCGAGATACCGAGGGCGTGGGCGCCGGCCGGGTTGGGGATGGCGACGGGGTCGCCGTCGATCTCGATGGTGCCGCTGTCGGGCTGGAGCACGCCCGAGATGATCTTGGCGAGCGTCGACTTCCCGGCGCCGTTGTCGCCGACCAGCGCGACGACCTCGTGCGCGTGCACGGTGAGGTCCGCGTCGGTCAGCGCCTCGACGGCGCCGAACCGCTTGGTGACCTTGCGCAGGGCGAGCAGGGGCGGGCCGCCGGGCTGTGATCGGCCCTGCGTCGCCGTCGTCGTCCACTCCACGTCGAGTGCCACGGTCTCAGTCTCCGTCCGGCCGGGCGTATGTGGGGAGGGTGGTGCGGGTGTTTTCCAGCGCGAGCAGCACCGCGCCCATCGCCTCGGCGTTCGGGCCGAGCTCCGCGGCGACCACCTCGAGCGGCGCGATGTGGTTGAGCGGCACCCGGCGGCGGATGGCCTCGCGCATCGGGCCGATCAGCAGCTCGCCGGTCTCGGCGAGCTCGCCACCGACCACCACGCACTGCGGGTTCACGGCGATCGCCAGGCCCGCGACCACCGCGCCGATCGTGGCGCCGGCGTCCTCGACGACCTGGCGGCAGCCGGGGTCGCCGTCGTTGGCGAGGGCGACGATGTCTCTCAGCGTGAGGCTTCCGCGGGAGGCGCGGAGGACTTCGATGAGGGCGGGGGCGCCGACGACGGTGTTGAGGCAGCCGCGGCTCCCGCACAGGCAGACCTGGCCCTGGGCATCGACCTGGACGTGGCCGATCTCGCCCGCCGTGCCGGCGAACCCGCGGTGCAGGTTCTGGTGCAGGGAGATGCCGGCGCCGGTGCCGTGGCTCGCTCGGACGTAGACGGAGTCCTGGAAGTGCCGGCTCGCGCCGAGGCGGCTCTCGGCGAGGGCGCCGAGGTTGGCGTCGTTGTCGACGAACACCGGGACGCCCAGGCGCTTCGACATGACCTGGGCGACGGGGGCGTCGTCCCAGCCGCGGAGGATCCCCGGGACCGAGACGGTGCCGGTCGCGGCGTCGACCGGCGCGGGGAGGCCGATGCCGATGCCGAGGAGCTCGTCGAGGCCGGAGCCGACGCGCTCGAGGATCTCGACGATGAGCAGGGCGGCGCGGTCGAGGCTGGTGTCGGCGCGGTGCTCGTGGGGCAGGGGGAGAGCCTGCTCGACGAGGACCTGGTGGGCCGAGTCGGTGAGGGTGATGCTCATGTGGCGCGTGCCGACGTGGACGCCCGCCGCGAGGCCCGTGCGGTGGACCATCGTGACGAGCATGGCGCGGCGGCCGTTGTGGATCGTGGCTCTGACGTCGACCTCGCCGGCCTGCTGGAGCTCGCGGACGATGTTGGAGACCGTGGCGGCGCTCAGGCCCGTGGTGGAGGCGAGCTCGACCTGGGTGAGGCCGCCGTAGCGGCGGATGGTGTCGACGACGGTGGCGCGGTTGGCTTCGCGCAGGGCTGTTTGGGAGCCGGCCATCGTTGGCTGCCCTCCCGTCCTGCCGCGCCGTCGCTGTGTGCTGGGGGGAGGGTACTCCGGAGCGGCTCGGCGGCGGTGGTCCCAGGCGCGCTGGCCGGTCAGGACAGGCGGCTGGCGATGTGGCGGTCCACGTCATCGTCGGTCGGAACGCCGTACATCGGGTCGGAGAGTTGCGACCAGTCGCCGAACTCAGGCCGATCCAGCCAGAACCCCGAGACCGGGGCGTCGTGGAGCTGGACCTCCTCGCCGACCGGATTGCCGCTCTCGACGTACAGGACGGTGCCGCTGCCGTCGGGCTCGAAGCGGGCGACGGTGTGGCCCAGGGACTCGACGCCCCGGGCGTAGAACCGCGTGTCGTCCGGGTATCGGTAGTCGACGGTCGTCTCGCGCCAGAGCCGTCCCTGCCGGGGCGCGTAGTCGATCTGGCGGTAGAGGGTTCCGGCCGGCGTGAAGAAGGCGCAGCGGAAGCCCTCGCTCCCCGAGACGCCGATGATCCACCGCTGTCGCGGGCGGTCGTCCTCGAGGCGCTCGCTGGCGTCGACGACGCACAGGAACTCCTGCTGCGCGTCGTAGATCGAGCGGGCCTTCGCCTCGTCGTACCAGCCCACGCCGGGGAACGGGAGGCGCGTCTTGCTGCTCCAGCGGCCGGTGTACAGGACGTCGGACGTGCCCATATCGCTCCTCACGGATCCAGACGATAGATCGTGCCCTGCGGGTCTCGGATCAGGATGTCGAACTCGTCCGCGCGCCGGAGGACTGACTGCGGCACGCCGGACGTCTGCACCGGCACCTCGAAGACCATGTCTCCGGACAAGTTTCCGCCGATGGCGCCTGGGCGGCTTCCCAGCTGTGCCTGGTTGCCCGGAGTGTCCGCGATCCTCAGCGACCGATCCCAGGGGTTGTACTTCTGGACCATCTCGTCGATGTAGCGCTTGCCCGAGATCTCGGTGATCTCGCCCAGCTGCGTCCATCGCCGTGACACGACGACCTCGTCGGGCGAGTACGAATCGAGTCGGAACCGAGCGCCGCTCTTGGTGTTGTCGATCCACACCTCTCGCGCGACGTAGCGATCGTAGTTCTGCCAGTTGAACTGCTGGCCGCGGTGGAGCGGCCGGAGCCACTCGGGCGTCGACGAACGCGTGGCGAGTCGTTCGTACATCGCCACGCGCTCCGCGCTGAGTGCGCTCAGCCCACCGCGGCTCGCGCCGCCTCTCCCACCACCAAAGGCGAAGACGCTCGCCATCTGGAAGGACTCGGTCGTGGTGTACGCGTCGGCGTGCCAAGGGTTGTCGCTCCGGCGGAGCCAGTCCAACACGCTCGTCCCGCTAGGCCCGACCTCCGCGCAGGCGCGCAAGGTCGACGCGGTGATCTGCTCGGAGTCGGCGACGGCACGCAACGTCGAAGCCAGCCCGAGCATCGCCTGGGACTGCGCGGGCGTCGGCCCGTTGCTCGCGGAGTCATCGGGCAGGCAGCGCAGCTCGGCGAGATAGCCGTCGATGCAGACCTGCGCGCGCTCTCGGGCCTCGGCCAGCACGGATGCGTGGCGATCCAGCGCGTCCGCGGCGGCCGTGAACGTGTCCGACGCGACGATGAGGCGGGCTCGAAGTGTGGCGAGGGCCCCGGAAAAACCGTCGGCGGCCTGCCCCTCCCAGGGACCGATGTCGACCCTGCCCAGCTCCGTCGCGGCCTCGTCCAGCGACTGCGCGACCGATCGCGTGTGCGCCGCGTCGCTCTGCAGTGCGGCGGGCTCGCCGGGGATGAGATCGGCGGCGCTAGTGCCGAACCCGATCTGGAACGTCGTCACTCGAGGAGCTCGTCGAGCAGCACCGGGTCGTACTGCTGCAGCTGACGGAAGGAGTCCGCGACGGAGGCGTCGATCTCGTCGTAGGTGCCCGCGTTCTCGCGAACGCCGGCGGCGAGCTCGGCGGGTGCCTCTCCCGCGAGGCGAAGCCCCTGCGTCCACGAGTCCAGGAACGTGCGCGCGGCGGACTGGAGCGCGGCGCCGCCGTACTCGCCCGTGCGGCTGAGCGCGGCCGCCGCGGTGGGACCGGCGATGTCTCCGCCGATGGCGTCGAGACGGTCGGCGGCGGAACGGAGCTTGTCCGTGTCGACGCGCATTCCCAGCATGAAGCCCCCTGCCTGTTCACCAGCCTGAACATGCTACGAAGCAAGAGACGCCCGAGGGGCTGGTTCCGCGAGCGACTTCGACGCGGCTGGCGTCAGGCGACCGGGAAGGCGCGAGCGAGCGACGCGTGCACGGCGGTGGCGGCGTCGGTGGTGACCTCGCCCGGAGCGAGCAGGCGCTCAGCGAGCTTCTTCGGCCAGAGCACCGCCACGTCGGAGATGGCGAACGAGCCTCCAAACAGAGGCCAATCGGCGTCCACGAAGCACAGCGTGCCGTGGACGGGGACGTCCGTAAACCCGGCTCGATCCAGCGCTGTCCGCACGACCTCCAGCTGCTTGTGCATTCCCTCGACGAGAGACGTGCAGTTCCGCGAGCCGACCATCAGCTTGTGGACGCGCGGCCGGATGATCCCGCCCTCGGCGCGCAGCGCGGGACGGCCCTTGTAGCGCTTCGCGTCGATCACGTGGACGCCGGTCGGGGCGACTGCGATGTGGTCGATGTTGGCGCGCGTTCGCGGGATGCGGCGGTCGTGCAGGACGCGCACCCCGCGCGGTTCGAGGCCGTCGAGGTTGCGTCCGAGGATCTCCTCGCCGCGAGCACCGCGCGCCCATGCGGTAGTGGTGCGGGGCTCTTCGGAGATGGCAAGGATCAGGCCGCCGAGGCGCGGGTGAGCTTCCCGGATGCGCGCCTCACGCTTCGCGGAACGGCGCTCGTACTCGCGACGGGCGGATGCGCCGGCTCCCCCTGCAGACACGGGTCCCGGAGCCGCTCCTGACCCCGTGGCCGCGGGCGGCGGCTCGCCTGTGAAGCACGAGAGACAGCGGACGGTCCGTGTCGCGCGGAAGTAGGCCGCTCGCGTTCCGGCGGGCAGCTCCGCACCGCAGGCGGCGCAGGTGCCGGCGTACCGGAGGTTCAGGAGTTTCGCCTGAGGTGCATCGTCGTCACCAGTGGTGGTCATCCCGGCGACCATAGCGGCTGGCCATTCGTCGGACCGAGCAGTGACGACGACATCGCTGAGATGTCCTCGCCCGCTCAGAGAGCCACTCGAATGCAGAACAGCCAAACGGGTGACCTCGTTATGCGCGCCGCGTGCGGGCCATGACGATGTCACCGACGTCCCTGGCTGAGGGCGTCAGGACAGACGCACCGGTCGATGTCGTTTCCCGGTGCGCGAGGGGGATGACCCGGGGCGGAGAAGCTGTCGGTGACGCAGAGGTTCCCGTTCGAAGGTCATGGTTCTGCCCCGCTGATCGTCGACGCCGTCTACGAGGGTGGGACGGCCAACAACCAGGGCGATGACCCGATCAACAAGCTGCTCTCCGTCGGGAACGCGGGCGGCTTCCGGCCACTGGGGAGCATCGTCAAGCGCACGGTGAAGTACGTCGTGCTCTACACCAGCGGGGTCGACCCGGACTGGCCGGACGTGCTCGACCCCCGCACCGGCGGCTTCGTCTACCACGGCGACCAGAAGGAACCCGGGCGCGAGCTGCACGACACCCCGCGGCGGGGGAACCTCCTGCTGCGGCACCTGTTCGAGCTCGCCGAGGGCGGCCCCGAGCAGCGTGCGGCCGTCCCGCCGATCTTCCTCTTCGAGAAGGCGGTGCCGGGGCGGAGCGTCGCGTTCCGCGGTCTCCTTGCACCCGGTGGGCCGGCGATCCGCCCGGATGAGCGGCTCGTGGCGGTCTGGAAGTCGCGAGACGGCCAGCGATTCCAGAACTACCGGGCCACGTTCACGGTCCTCGACGAGGCGTCCGTCTCGCGAGCTTGGCTGGACGCGTTGCGGTCGGGTGAGGACGCGGACGCACACGCACCCGCCGCATGGCGCGAGTGGGTCGCCTCCGGTGCCTACCGGCCCCTGGTCGCGCAGCCGACGCGGCAGACCCGTGCCCGGGAGGATCAGTTGCCGAAGGACCCCGAGGGGCTGCGGATCCTGGCGGCCGTGAAGTCGTACTTTGAGGCGTCGCCCACCGCGTTCGAGGCGTGCGCCGCTCGGCTCTGGCAGATGATGGCGCCCGCCGTGAGCAACGTCGTGGTGACGCGGGCGAGCGTCGACGGCGGCCGGGACGCCGTCGGGACCTACGCGCTCGGGCCGCTGGGTGACCGCGTGGAGCTGTCCTTCTCCCTCGAAGCGAAGTGCTACGGGCTCGACAACAGCGTGGGCGTCAAGGAGGTGGCACGGCTCATCTCTCGACTGCGGCATCGCGAATTCGGAGTCTTCGTCACGACGTCCTACCTCGCGCGCCAGGCGTACTCGGAGATCCGTGAGGATCAGCACCCCGTCGTCGTGATCTCCGGCGGCGACATCGTGCAGCTCCTCCGGGAGCGGGGGTATCGGGACGTCGCGGCGGTAGAGCGATGGCTGCGGCAGGAGTTCCCGGGCGTCCGGTAGCGCCGGCCCGATCTCCAGCGTGCGGCGATTGGTGTTGGTCCAAATGGGCGGACAGTCGTTGAGCCTGATCCGCGCGTCGCGGCGCCGTCGCTAGGGTCGTGGAATCAGCGGATCGACGGACTTCCGGTCGCCGACCTCAGGACATGTCCCCCCGCGCGTCCATTCGTGCTGCCCGGGGATGTCGTCATGGAAGCGTTGCGCCGCAGTGCGGCCGAGTTGATCGCACACGCTGGCTCGGGTTTCAGCGAGATCGAACGGGCCTTGGCCGACTACCTCAGCTACCAAGGCGTGGGTCGGCCGGGCGAGAGTGAGCGTCGGTCGTGGCGGGCGTCGCTGGCTGCGCTCGCTGACGACCTTCGGGCCGCCGGGCTCCAGGACGTGGAGGTGCTGATGGAGCAGCGGCTCCCGATGACGAGCAAGCGCGCCGACGTCGTCCTCGCCGGTGTCCACCCGCGCTCCGGCGACCCGAGCTACGTCGTCATCGAGCTGAAGCAATGGAGTCGAGCACACAGCTGGAACGGCAGCCTCACGTTGCTGGACGTGGACGGCGCTCGCTACAGGCCGGTGCTGCACCCGGCGCTGCAGGTCGACGGCTACGTCGACTACCTCCGCGACTTCGTGGCCGTGTTGGCGCCGTCGCCCAAATCGGTGGTCGGAGCCGCATACCTCCACAACGCGTCCGAGGCGGGCGTCGTCGCCCTCCGCGCTCCCGGCGTAGGCGCTGCGTCAAGGCTCTTCACGGGGCAGCGTAGGACCGACTTCCACGACTTCCTCCGCTCCCGGCTTGCACCCACGTCCGGAGTTCAGGCAGCGGACGTTCTGCTCTCGTCGCGGATCGCGCCCTCGCGTCAGCTGCTGGCGGTCGCGGCCGACGAGATCCGTCAGCGCGAGCAGTTCCGGCTGCTCGATGAGCAGAGGGTCGCGTACGAGCTCGTCATGGACACGGTCCGCGCGGCGAGCCGGGAGGACGCCAAGACGGTCGTCGTCGTGGCGGGAGGGCCGGGTAGCGGGAAGAGCGTGATCGCGCTGTCCCTCCTGGGCCAGCTGGCCCGCGAGGGGCGCACGGTCACGCACGGTACGGGCTCGCGCTCCTTCACCCAGACTCTTCGCAACGTCGCTGGGAAGGGCTCACCTCGCACTCGGAACCTGTTCGCCTACTTCAACAGCTTCATGACGGCGGAACGCAACGGGCTCGACGTCCTGATCCTCGACGAGGCGCACCGGCTGCGGACAACGTCGGTGAACCGATACACGCGCAAGGAGGTCCGCGCGGTCGCACGGCCCCAGGTGGACGAGCTGTTCGATGCGGCACGGACGCCGGTCTTCCTGCTCGACCAGCACCAGGTCGTACGCCCCGGCGAAATGGGTTCCGTCCGCGAGATCCGTGAGCACGCCGAGCGCCGCGGGCTTCAGGTGCTCGAGGTGGACCTGCACGGGCAGTTCCGTTCAGGCGGCAGCGAGGCATGGATTGCGTGGATCCTGCGGCTCCTCGGACTGGAGGCTGGTGGGCCTGCCGTGTGGCCCGGCGATGATCGGTTCGCCGTCGAGGTCGCGGAGAGCCCGTCCGATCTGGAGCAACGGCTCCGCGCCAAGCAGGAAGCCGGCCTCAACGCGCGGATGACGGCTGGCTATTGCTGGCCGTGGAGCGACCCGCGCTCCGACGGGACGCTCGTGGAAGACGTGCGCATCGGTGATTGGGCGCGCCCGTGGAATCTCCGGGGAGATCGGTCCGTAGGCGGTGCCCCGCCCTCGGCGCTCTGGGCGACCGCCGACGGAGGTTTTGGTCAGGTGGGATGCGTGTACACGGCCCAGGGCTTCGAGTACTCGTGGAACGGCGTCATTCTCGGACCCGATCTGGTGTGGCGCGACGACCGATGGGTGGCTCGAAGGGAGCACAACCGGGATCCCGACTTCCGCTCGAGGAAGACCGTCGACGACGAGACGTTCGACCGGCTGGTCCGCAATGTCTACAAGGTGCTGCTCACCCGAGGGATGGTCGGCACGGTCCTGTACTCCACCGACCACGAGACTCAGGAGAAGCTGCGATCGCTGATCAGTGCGGGCAGTCGTGGTCGGGGCGAGGAGACGGGAGGGGTGCTCGAACCTGCGGGGGTGGCCGACCCCTTCGTGGGGTGAGGTCGTCAAGAGTAGGGTCGGCGGCCCTCGTCGGGACATGTTTGCGGTCGGGCGCAGAGAGTCGTTGACCGGTCGCGCGACCCGGGCCTAGCGTCGATCCCGACCGCACCGCCCCTCCGGGCCCCCGACCCCCTCCACGTCACGCGCCAGGGTCGCCGCGCCGCGGGACACCGACGTCCCAGGGGGCGGCGCCGGCCGACGTGGACAAGGGGGAGTCACATGCGCATGCGCCAACTCCGTCGCGGCCTCGTGGGCGTCGTAGCCCCGCTCGCAGTCGCCGCACTGCTCGTCTCGGGCGGTCCCGCCGCCCTGGGTGCCGACGACACCACCGACCGCTGGGGCGGTGACAAGGGCGGCGGCCACCACGACACCGCCACCATCACGTCCGAGCCGTGGGGCGCCACCGAGGACGGCACCGCCGTCGAGCGGTACACGCTCAGCAACCGCGGCATGACCGTCCGGATCCTCACCTACGGCGGCATCATCCAGTCGCTCGAGGTCCCGAACGGCCGCAAGGACCCGGTGAACGTCGTCCTGGGCTTCGCCGATCTGCAGGGCTACCTCGACAACAACAACCCGGGTCCGTACTTCGGTGCGCTCATCGGCCGCTACGGCAACCGCATCGCGAACGGCCAGTTCGAGCTCGACGGCACCACCTACCAGCTGCCGATCAACAACGACCCGAATAGCCTGCACGGCGGCTTCAACGGCTTCGACACCAAGGTCTGGACCGCGACGCCGATCCAGAGCAACGGCACCGTCGGGCTCCAGCTCAACTACCTGAGCCCCGACGGCGAGGAGGGCTACCCGGGCAACCTCGACGTCCAGGTCACCTACACGCTGACCCGCGACCAGAAGCTCGAGATCCACTACACCGCGACGACTGACGCGCCGACGGTCGTGAACCTGACGAACCACACCTACTGGAACCTCCAGGGCGAGGGCACGTCGTCGATCCTCGACCACGAGCTCACGCTGCCGGCCAGCGGCTACACGCCGGTCGACTCGACGCTGATCCCGACCGGCGAGATCGCCGACGTGTCGGGCACGCCGATGGACTTCCGGTCGGCGACGCCGATCGGCGAGCGCATCCGCGAGCCGTTCGAGCAGCTGCTGTTCGGGCAGGGCTACGACCACAACTGGGTGCTCGACCGGCCCGACGACGGCAGCCTGCAGCTGGCGGCGAAGCTCCGTGACCCGGACTCCGGGCGGACGCTGAAGATGTGGACGACCGAGCCGGGCATCCAGTTCTACTCGGGCAACTTCCTGGACGCGACGCTCGTCGGCACCGGCGGGCACGTGTACCGGCAGTCCGACGGGCTGGCGCTCGAGACGCAGCACTTCCCGGACTCGCCGAACCAGCCGCAGTTCCCGAGCACGACGCTGCGGCCGGGGGAGACGTACGACACGACGACGGTGTTCGACCTGTCGCGCGGGCGGCGGTGACCTCGCCCGGCCCCGAACGGCGGGCCGGTGAGGCGCGCCGATAGCTCGCAACGCCACCGCGACGGCGCGTTGTCCCAACTGAGATGCGCCGCACTGCCCTGCGTTTTCCGGGGGCAGTGCGGCGCCTCACACGAGCCCCTGGGCGCGGTCGAGTGTCTGAGGGCGGTCGTGTCGGAGGCAGCCCGTACAGTCGGGGGCGATCCCAGGCGCGTGGAGGTGGGCGCGCCTGAGGTGACTGACGGCTGACTCGTACCCCCACCGCGCGGAGGGCCGTTGAGCACCCACAAGATCGCCGGACTGTTCGCGGGAGTCGGCGGCATCGAGCTGGGTTTCCAGCGCGCGCTCGGCAGCGATGTCGAGACGACGCTCCTCTGCGAGTGGTGGGAACCCGCTCAGCAGGTCCTGACGACCCGCTTCCCCGACGTCGAGGTGCATCCCGACGTGCGCGAGCTGACGGATCTTCCGGCCGACACGACGATCGTCGCCGCAGGGTTCCCGTGCACGGACTTGTCGCAGGCGGGGCGAACTGCCGGTATCGAGGGCGTGAACTCGGGCCTCGTGAAGCACGTGTTCGAAGTTCTGCAGGCGGTGCGGCGGTCCGGCAGGCGCTTGCCGACACTGCTGATCGAGAACGTCCCCAACATGCTCGCCCTCAACCGAGGTCACGCCATGCGCTACCTCGTCGCGGAGATCGAGTCCCTGGGGTACCGGTGGGCGTATCGCGTCGTCGACTCGCGGTTCACGGGGGTCCCTCAGCGCCGGCGCCGGGTGATCCTCGTCGCGTCGACGGAGCTGGATCCGCGCGGTGTGGTCTTCGCGGACGACGCGGGGGTGCGGCCGGAGGATCACTACGAGAGCGGTGCCTACGGGTTCTACTGGACTGAGGGGCTTCGTGGCCTCGGCTGGGCGCAGGACGCCGTGCCGACGCTCAAGGGTGGTTCGACGCTCGGCATCGCGTCTCCCCCGGCCATCTGGGTCCCCTCCGCAGAGGCGGAGCGCCGCCTCGTGAAGCCCTCCATCGACGACGCAGAGGCCCTCCAGGGCTTCGACCGCGGGTGGACCGATGTCTTCGGTCAGGACCCGCGGCTCAGCCGGCCGCGCTGGAAGCTGGTCGGAAACGCGGTCACCGCTCATGTCTCGGAGTGGGTCGCCCGCCGCATCGCGGCGCCAGGTGACGCGATGGGTCGCGATTCTGCCTGGGAGCCTGTCGGCGCCTGGCCCACGGCCGCGTGGGGCGAGAACGGTCAGGTCCACCGTGTCGACGGGATCAGCGAGTATCCGGAGCACCGGCCCTACACCCATCTCCTCGACGTGGTCGACGCCGACAAGGCCGAGGTGCTCACGCCGCGGGGCGCCGCCGGGTTCTGGTCCAGGCTCCAGCGGGGGAATCTTGGACGGCATCCGGGTTTCCGCGAGGACGTCGCGCGGTTCGTCGAAGGAGATCGGACGAGCGAAGGTCTCGCCCGCGCGGTGTAGGTACCGGATCGACGTCCGATCGCTACGTTGGACCCGTGTTGATCGAGGCCAAGACCTGTTGCGCTCTCGCCGGAGACGCCTGATGCCGCCGCACCGTCGTGCCGCGGCGGATGATGCGTTCCCCCTCGTGGTGCCCCTGGCGGAGGCAGCGCGAGGTGGTCCCGGCGGGCTGAAGCCGGATGCGCTCACCGGCGCCCAGGCCGAGAAGAAGAACTACGCCCAGCGGTTCAGCAACGAGCTCGCGAAGGTGGTGGCCGAGAGGCTGCGCCCGCGCTATCCCCGAGCTCGGGTCACGCCCTTCGAGGACGGCAGGGGCCAGGAGTTCACGGTCGGCGCCGCCATCGACAAGAAGAAGACCGACGTGGGCGTCTGGGACGATGCCGCCGGCTTGGTGCTGGGCGTGAGCATCAAGACCTACAGCTTCCGGGACCCGTCCACCAGGAACGGTGTCACCCGCCTCGGCCGCTACCAGAAGAACGTCAAGCGCAACGACATGGAGCTGCGTGACGAGGCGGATGTGCTCCACCGGCGCCAGCCGTTCGCCGTCTTGGCTGCGTTGTTCTTCCTCCCGATCGACGCGTGCTGGGACGCCGGGACTGCGAGTAGCAACAGCAGTTTCGCCCACGTCGTCTTCACACTGCGCAAGCGGACCGGCCGCTCGGATCCGCACACCTCTCGCAGCGATCTCTTCGAGCGGGTGTACGTCGGGCTGTTCTCCGACGACGGAGCCGTGCAGTTCTTCGACGTCGCCCAGCCACCTCGGCGTAACCAGCCGCCGCGCTCGGACCAGACTTTGAGCCTCGCCGAGCTGGTGGACCGACTCGCCGACGAGGTCACGGTGCGGAACGTGGGCAGCCTTCCCGCGGACCGCTATACGCCGGACGATGCGTCGTGGAGCCCTCCGTCTGAAGCCGATGACTTCGGAGCGGAAGCCCCGCTCCTGTTCGAGGACGCGCTGGACGATTTCGACGACGGCGAGTGACGCGACGGGGAGTCCTCCTGCAGGACCGCCGCCGCGCTCGCCGGCTCGTCACCAACCGACCGGGGAGGACCAGCGGCAACCCGAACTCTCTCCACGGCCTCCGCCAGGTCTTCGTGCTCCCAGACTCGAACCACACTCCAGCCGAGGGCGATCAGATGGCGGTCGGTGTCGCGGTCGCGGGCCCTGTTCGAGGCGATCTTCTCGGCCCACCAGGCGCTGTTGCTGCGTGGGTCGGTGCCGTGCTGAGGGCAGCCGTGCCAGAAGCAACCGTCGAGGAAGACGGCCACTCGGCGTCGTGTGAATGCGATGTCGATGGTCCGCCGACGAATCCCCGGCACCGGGTGCGTGACACGGAAGCGGTAGCCAGCGGCGTGAAGCGCTCGCCGCAGGCTCAGCTCGCGCTCGTTGTCTCGACGCCGCAGTGTGCTCATCCGACGAGAGACGCCAGCCCCTGAGGATCCGGGGTGCGCCGGGACGTTGTAGGTCGGCATGACGACCATCCTCCGGCTCCGCGCAGACCCGGTCGACCGCCTCGTGGTCTCCTCGACGGGCGGGCGCCGGACTCGCTCTGGGTCCCGGTGCGTCGGGCCATCCGGCGGGCCGGTGGGATTCACGGCCAGAGCGTCGACATCTGGCGAGAGCCGCCTCGCCATGGGTGAACGCGGGCATGACACCAGGTGGTCCTAGATGGTGTCCTCGGCGCCCGCGCCTGAGAGCGTCCACTTCCACCGCACCACGTCGAGGTGCGGCCGAGGCCGTCTTCCGGGTCCCCCGAGATGGTTGATGTCGGCTCTTGTGACCCCCATCTGCGACAGGCTCGGCCCGCCGGCTCTCGGGTGCCACCTGTAGCCGTCGTCGAGACGGAGCATCCACATGTCGAAGTAACGGTGGTGATTCCTGCAGAGAGGAAGGCCGTTGTACCAACGATCGGGCCCGCGACCGAAGTCGACGACGTGGGCCGCCTCGATGATCAGAGAGTCGTGGACATCGCATGCGGCGCACTGCGTCGTGCCGCTGGCGGGGTCGGCGTAGACGCGAAGTACTTCTTGACGGAACGCCGGCTGCTCAGGTCGTGCAGGGCGGGTGTTCGCTCCAGGCCGAGGCCAAGGCTTCTCCGGGTCGTTGTCGATGGCAACCCGGTCTGGCATCGCAGGTGACGCGACCTCGGCCGCCGCCGTCGCTGGAGCGCCAGACCGATGGTCATGGTCGGCCGGGCGTATGCCGGCCGCGAAACTCTCCAAGAACAGCTCGACGTCAGGGACCGACAGAAAGTCCGCCTTGTAGTTGAATCCTGTGACCCAGCCGAAGGCGTCCATGTAGTCGGAGTACGGGAAAGCACGCGGAGGCGTGATCTTGCGGTCGAAGACGACGCTGTTGGCCCATCCGCCGTCCCCCTGCCAGTAAACGCCGACTCGCCGCGGCAGGCTGGGGTCGTTCAGAGCCACGTAGGCGACCACGTAGGCGCTCGTGACGTGCGCGATCCCGTCGATCTTCTCGATCCGCAGCGCCACATCCCCTGCAGTGAGGGGCTGGGCCGCCGTGATCACGGGAGACCTGGGCTTGAAACCCCAGAGGTAACCGTGCCCATCGGTCGGCACACGTGCTCCTCGATCTGCGAGGAAGGCGGCGATCGGACGGAGGTCGACCCGGCGGTCGAGGGCACGGCGCGCGTTCTCCGCGGAATCACCGACTTGTGTGGACATGCGGATGATCCGCGCCATGGTGACCCCGTCGAGCTCGGCTGATGGAGATTGCGATCGTCTCCGGAGTCATCGGCAGACTGCTGCGGGAGTTGAGCGCAGGAGGGTGGCGTCCACAAGAGCTGATGGGGCCGCAGCCAGCGGGTTGGACGTCGAGGCGGGTGTCGGTGGCGGCGCTCGAAGCGACGAAGGCGCCGGTGCGGGGCAGTACCAGCTCGCGATGGCCGCGCTGGCGGAGCCGCTCACCGCGCCGACGGTGCGGCCGCGGGAGGCGCTGCGGCGGCTGGACATCGTGGGGCTGCGATTGTCGGACGCGGACCGCCTCGCTACTGCGGCGAGCAAGCGGGGGACGTGACGGCCTCGATAGCCTCACCGCGTGCACGATGATGCGGATCTCCCCGGGGCGGTCGCTGACCTCACGGCCTGGTCGACATGGAAGCGGTTCGTGCCCGAGGTGATCCGCGACGCTCCTTCGGTGCCGGGCGTGTACCTCTTCCGGCAGGGCGGCGTTCTCGTCTACGTCGGCATGGCAGGGGAGCGCAGCGGGAAGGGGTTGCGCGGACGGCTGAGCATCTACGTCTCCGGGCGGGCGCCGCACAGCGGCCTGGGCAACCTCGCCCTCGAGCGGGCCCTCGCAGACCCGGGCTTTCTGCACAAGAGGCTCACGGAGGTCGAGGAAGGCGCGCCTCGTGGCGTCCAGGCCTGGGCTCGCGCCGCGGTCCAGCGAGCCGACCTGCAGGTGGCCTGGGCGACGACCGAAACCCGTGAAGGAGCAGCTGCACTCGAGCGCGCCGTTCTCGACGCGCTGGCCGACCAAGAGCTGTGGAACCGGCTCCGGTAGTCCGCGAGCGCCACAGGGTCACACGGAAGCGCGCATCGTTCGCATCCACGTCATCTCGATCTCGCTCAGCTGCGGTCGCCCTGGGACTGCGGTTCCGGGTTCACTCATGGTCGACCTCGACGTTGCCGCTTCCCGTCATCCAAGCGAGGACGTCGAAGATGCGAAGGACTGAGATGTCGGGGACGCCGGCGCGATCACGGACCTGCGTGAGGTGGCGTTCGTTCGCGCCTCTGTCCGCGATGAGCCAGGCGTGCAGCGGCTTCCATAGGTCTCCCTTGATGAGGGAGAGCTCCCGGTCGACCACCGTGTCGTAGACGGGGACGAGATGCGGTCGCTTCCGCGCCAGGAGCTTGGACGCTGTGGTCGGGCCGATGCTCTCGATGGTGCGGAGCTCCCGGTAGAGGGCGCGCGGTGCCCACGTGTCGCCGAGGTCGTCGACCGTGAGCTCGCCGAGGCGGACATGGGCCGGGATGGCGCGGAGCAGCTCGGTGAGGCGGTCTGATCGTCTGAGGAGGAGCTCGATGGCGGCGCCACCCTCGACGCGGACGGACAGCATGGACACGGCGACGAGGTCCTCGGCGGTGAAGACATCGGCGGTCTCAGGCCGGTCGCCGCCTCCGCCCAGGCGTTCGAAGTACGCACCAGTGAAGCCACCTTCGCTACGGGAAGCGAAGTACCGGCGAACCACCTCGGCGGCTTGGTCCACCCGGGTAGGGCTCAGCAGGGACGCCAGCCGGGCGCTCAGCGTGATCACGGTGCGACCGTAGAGGACCGACGTGCGCCACGAGCGCGTTTCGGCGAAGGGCACGATTGGCCCTGGGTGGTCCTCGCGCCGACCGTGGGGTGAGTGCGCCGGACGGGTGGCGTACCGGTGGATCCCGCACACCGCCACCCCACCTCTGCTTCGCTCACCCGTGTGACCGCCGTGATCACCCCCGCCGCCCGCGCACTCCTGACCGCCGCCTACCCCTGGCAGATCTTCTCGGCGGATATCCGGACCCTGCTGCCCGACCCTCTCCCGGACGCCGATGAGCGGCGCTGCCGGGCGGGGGTGCCGTCGTGAGCTTCGGCTCGTGGCAGGGGTGGGCGCCCGGCGACGGTCGAGCGGCGGCGCGAGCCGCCGCCTGGTTCGCGCTCCAGCCGGTGATCGCCGTCGAGCCGCGGCGCTACGGGTAGCGGGTGGTGATGCGATGATTTCCCCGCGCCGAGGGCAGCGGGCTGCGCTGCACCTGCTGTGGACGCTGCCGCTGGCGGCCGCCGTCGCCTTCGTGATGGTCGGGGCCGCCGTGTTCGCGTGGTGCGGCGTCTGGGGCTGCGAGCAGCGCAGCCCGAGCGATGCCACGCCCGCGGTCATCGGCCTCCTCGCGGCCGGCCTGGTGATGGGACTGGCGGTCGGGCTGGTGCCCTGGACCGAGCGGCGGGGGATCAGCGCCGCGGTCGCGACGACAGTCGGGCTGGTCGCCACCACCGGCGCGGCGGTGTACGCCAGCGCCCTCTGACGACCGGTCGACCCATCACCCGACTCGACGCGTCCGCCCCCCCCCGCGACGCCCGTCAGAAGCGGCTCGGCACCTCTGGACGCCGCCCCGACCAGGCTCGGCGGGTCCACTCGCTCCCCGGCCGCTGCGTCCACCGCGTACGCACGCTCAGGACGTCGTTCGCCTCCGCCGGGGTACGCCGCGTACCCCGGCTCAGTACACGACCCGCCCCGACGCGTCCTTGACCCCGGACTTCCGCCAGAAGTAGCTCCGCACCTGGTCCCGCCACTCCACGGCCGACGCCCGCTGCACCTCCAGCCGCTCCCGCACCCGCGCGTCGAAGTCGGCCGGCACCGCCCCGCCCACGAGGTCCGCTAGCGACCCCCACGCAGCCTCGGCCGCGTCGAGCCCCTCGACCGCCTCGGCCCTCGAGTCGTAGATGTGCTGGATCACGGTCTTCCCCGACCGGAGCACGTGGGAGTACGGCACGTGGTGGAAGAACAGCAGCAGCTCGTCCGGGCAGGTGTCGACGGACTCGTAGGTCTCCCGCCACGGCGACGGGAACTGCCCCGCGAACCCGGTCCCGGTCGCCACCGTGCGGTCGACCCCGATCCCGTCCCGGTCGGCGAAGTGGTACGTCCCCCACCGCGAGTACTCGTACCCGTCGACGGACGGTCCGCCGTGCGTGCCGGGGTCGACCATGAACCCGACGCCCAGCGGCGCGGTGTACCCCTCGTACCGCGCCCACGAGCCGTCCATGACCTCGTGCAGCACCGACCGGATCCGCGCCAGGTCGTCAGCACCGGCCGAGGCGAACGTCAGCGCGATCCACTCGTCCAGCACGTCCTCGGCCGTGAGCGTCGAGTCCCACGCCAGCCGCCCGAACGCGTACAGGTTCGCCTGCGCCAGCGGGTGCCCGGTCCAGAACGCGTCGTCCCCGACGTTCGACACCGCGGCCACGCCGCCGGCCGGCGCCGAACCGCCGCCCCCGCCGACGATCGACGCCACCGCCCGCGAACCGTCCAGTGGGAACCGCAGGTACTCCCGCCACGCCGGCGCGAGGTAGCAGACGTGCCGCTGCTGCCCGGTGTACTCCTGCGTGACCTGCAGCTCGATCGCCAGCCGCGTTCGGGGCATCGCGGCCAGCACGGGGGAGAGCGGCTCGCGCACCTGGAAGTCCATCGGCCCGTGCTTGACCTGCAGCACCACGTTGTCGGCGAACGTCCCGTCGAGCGGCGCGAAGTGGTCGTACGACGCCCGCGCGCGGTCGGTGGTGCGGTCCCGCCAGTCCTGGTGGTGGTTGTAGACGAACGCCCGCCACAGGACGGTGCCGCCGTGCGGGCGCACGGCCGCGGCGAGCATGTTCGCGCCGTCGGCGTGGCTGCGGCCGTAGGCGAACGGGCCGGGCTGGCCCTCTGAGTCGGCCTTGATGAGGAACCCACCGAAGTCCGGGACCGCGCCGTAAACGCGGTCCGCGGTCGACGCCCACCAGGACGCGACGGCCGGGTCCAGCGGGTCCGCCGTCTCCAACCCGCCCAGCACGCGCGGCGACCCGAACGACACCGACAGGAAGATCCGGATCCCGTACGCCCGGAACACGTCGGCGATGCGGGCGACGTCGCCGAGGCCGTCCGTGAGCAGGCGCGCCTCGTGGGCGTGCACGTTGACGTTGTTGATGCCGACCGCCTCGACGCCGGTCGCGGCGAGCAGCCGGGCGTAGTCGCGGACCCGGCTCAGGTCGGCGCGGACCGCGCCGTCGGCGTAGAAGATCGAGCCGCCGGCGTAGCCGCGCTCGATCTGGCCCATCACTGGGTGCACGGTCATGTTGTCCCAGTGGTCGAGCATGCGGAGCGGCTGCTCGGGGGCGCTCGTCGTCGTCCCCAGCGCGGGCACCATGCCGAGCATCCGCGCCACCGCCTCCTCCCGGGCCAGCGCGTACAGCCCGCGCAGCGTGGCCGGGCCGTCGGCACCGAGCAGCACCGTGCGGTCGACGGTCCGGACGATCGCGTGGCCCCCGGCGGGGACCTCGGGGAGCGCGTCGAGGCCGACCGACGACGGCGACGCGACCGCCCCGACCGGCGCGACGACCAGCCGCGCCTCGACGGGCCTCGGACCCCCATCACCGGACGACAGCTCCGAGCGGACCGTGTCGAGGCACGGCCCGGCGCCGAGGACGGCGGACGGCAGCGCGCGCAGCGGGGCCAGGGCCGCGTCGGGCAGCCAGGCGGGGTGGACGGTGACGGCGACGGCGTTGTCGGGGGTCATGGCTCCGGGTGGGGTCGACGGTCAGGACGGTCCCCGCGCCGGTGCGGCGACCAGCGGCGGGACGAGGAGGGTGGCGAGCGTCGGCTCCCACAGCGGCGCGGTGTGCCAGCGGGCGGACAGCGCGCCGTCGGGGGCGCGGGTGACCAGCAGGCGGTGCGGCGAGGCCGTCGCGACGAGGTGCGCGCGCACGGTGCCGTCGGGCAGCCGCTCGGCGCGGCCCGCGACGGGGACGATGCCGTCGGGGACGGGGTCGCTCGGGGCGCCGACGGCGGTGTCGCCCGGGCGGAGCTCGAGGGACCCGCGGCTCCACGCGCCCGGGCGCAGGTCGACGCCGCCGCCGGGCTGGCCGTCGCGGGCCGGGATCGTCAACCGCCAGCCGGCGGCGGCGGGGCCGTCGTCGTCCAGCGTCCACCCCGCGACGTCGAGCGCCGGGGCGTCGGACGCGACGTACCGGTCGCGCACCGCCCACGAGTCGCGCTCCGCGACACCGCCGAGCGGCGCCCCCGACGAGTCGGCAGCGGCCGCCACCAGCCCCCACAGCACGTCGAGCACCCGCTGCGTGTCCATCGCCGACCCCTGGTACGCCACGACGACCCCGGACTCCGGCACGACGAGCGTGAACTGCCCGTACGCCCCGTCCATCCGGTAGCCGTGCCGGCTGCGCCAGACCCCGTACCCGTACCCCAGCGCCCAGTCGTCGTGGGCGGTGTCGGGCTCGGGGCCCTGGTGGTCCTCGACGCCCGTCTCGGCCGTCGGCACGAACGTCGTCGCCATCGCGTCGACCGCGGCCGCGGGCAGCACCCGTGTCCCGTCCGGCGCCACACCCCCGGCCGCCAAGGCCATCCCGAGCCGCGCCTGGTCGTCGACGGTGAGGTGCAGCCCCGAGAAGCCCTGCTCGACGCCGGCGAGCGACCGCCACCACCGCGGCCCGATGCCGAGCGGGTCGAGCAGCCGCGGCCGCAGGTACGCGGTCGGCTGCTCCCCGGCGACGGCGTGCACGACGCGGCCGAGGGTGCACGTGGCGGGGGAGGAGTACGCGAACCGCATCCCGACGGGGTGCTCCGGCGGCGTCGAGAGCAGGACCGCGGGGTCGGCCGGCATCACGGCGGTCTGCTCGCGGCTGTGCCCGGTGGACATGGTGAGCAGGTGCCGCAGCGTGAACCCGTGCGGGTTCGGCAGGTCGAGGTGCCGGTCGACGGGGTCGCCCAAGCCCAGCCGCCCCTCGGACTCGAGAAGCAGCACGGCCATCGCGGTGACCGACTTGGACACCGAGTACACGAGCCCGGCGCGCTCCGCGTCGTACGGCGCCCAGGTCGCGCGCGCCAGGACGGTCCCGTGGCGGGCGACGACGAGCGCGTGCGGGTCGAGCCCGTCCAGCGCGTCGAGCGCCCCGCCGAACCCGTCCCAAGTCACGACCGACCCCCGCCCGGGGCAGGCGGCGCCGTCGACGCCCGGATCACCAGCTCCGTCACCAGCTCCACCCGCGTCGACGGCGGCTCCCCGCCCGCGGCGAGCGTCAGCAGCATCCGGGTCGCCATCGCGGCCATCTCCCGCAGCGGCTGGTGCACCGTGGTCAGGCCGGGGTCGATCCACTGGCTGATCGGCAGGTCGTCGTACCCGACGACGGACAGGTCGTCCGGCACCCGCAGCCCGAGCTCGCGGGCCGCCCGCAGGACGCCGAGCGCCTGGTAGTCCGACCCGGCGAACACGGCGGTCGGGCGGTCGGGGCCGGCGAGCAGGTCGAGCGCGTGCCGGTAGCCGCTCTCGGCGTCGAACGCGCCCCACCGGATGAGCGCGGGGTCCCACGGCACGCCGACCTCGTCGTGCGCGCTGCGGAAGCCGTCGACGCGGGCGCGGGAGCACAGCATGTCGTCCGGCCCGGAGATCGCGGCGATCCGGCGGTGCCCGAGCGCGAGCAGGTGCCGGGTGCCGGAGAGGCCGCCGTTCCAGTTGTTGGAGCCGACGGTCGGTACGCCGGCGGGCGGCTCGCCCTGGGTGTCGACCACGGCGAACGGGATGTTCCGCGACTCGAGCTGGTGCCGCTGCTTGGCGTCGAGCCCGGACAGGACCAGGAGGACGCCGAGCGGCCGGCGGGCCATCACGTCGTCGATCCACTCCTGGGTGGGGCGGTGCGCGCCGCCGAGCTCGGACAGCACGACGCCGACCCGCTCGGGGCCGCAGACCCGCTCGACGCCCTTGATGATCTCCTGCGCCCACAGGTTGTCGGCGGCGTGGAACACCAGGTCGAGCAGCCGGACGCCGGCCCCGGAGGCCCGGGTGGCGACGGGCTTGCGGTAGTCGTGCCGTTCGAGCGCCGCCTCGACGCGGGCGCGGGTCGCCTCCGAGACGTCGGTGCGGCCGTTCAGCACCTTCGACACGGTCGGGATCGACACGCCCACCTCGCTCGCGATGTCGGCGATCGTCGTGCGGCCTCTCGGCATGGCTCCCCTTCGAAACTGTCGCTGTCGGAGCAGCGGTTCCCGACTGTAGCGCACGCCTCGTGCCCCGCGGCAGCCCTCGGGGGATGGTTGACGGAGGCGGTGAGACGCCCCTACGGTGCGGGTGAAACAGTATCGGTGTGAGCAGCGCAACTTTCGAAACCTGCGCAGCCCGCCGCACCCACGACGGAGTGGACCGACATGAGCGACGCAGCACCTCCCGTCCGGCGCGACGCGCGCCGGACGGCGCCCGCGCACGGCGGTGGCGCATGACCGTCCAGGGCCCGGAGATCACCACGCCGGCGCCGGTCCCGGCGGGCCCGGCCGGCCCGGCGGCGGAGCTGACGCCGGCCGCGGACCCGGCCCGCGCCGCCCGCGCGCCCCGCCGCGCCCGGCGGTCCCGCGCGAACGGCAAGCTCCCGTGGCGCACCGCGCTGCGCAAGGACTGGCAGCTGTACTCGCTCGCGGTGCTGCCGCTGATCTTCTTCGCGGTGTTCCGGTACACGCCGATGCTCGGCAACGTCATCGCGTTCCGGAAGTTCCGCGCCGGCGGCAACATCTTCGGCGAGGAGTGGGTGGGGTTCCGCTACGTCGAGATGTTCCTGTCCGACCCGACGTTCTGGATGGTCTTCCGGAACACCCTGGTCATCGGGGCGCTCACGCTGCTGTTCTGCTTCCCGCTGCCGATCGTGCTGGCGCTGCTGCTGAACGAGGTCCGGTCGCGGGTGTTCAAGCGGTTCGTGCAGTCGGTGTCCTACCTGCCGCACTTCCTGTCGATCGTGATCATCGCCGGCATGCTGTTCCAGCTGCTCTCGCTGGAGGGCACGGTGAACCAGGTCGTCACGGCGCTGGGCGGGGACGCGGTGCCGTTCCTGCAACGTCCCGAGTGGTTCCGCGCGGTGTACGTGTCGAGCGAGGTCTGGCAGACCGTCGGCTGGGGCACGATCCTCTACCTCGCGGCCCTGACCACGGTCGACGAGAGCCTCTACGAGGCGGCGCGGATCGACGGCGCGAACCGGTGGAAGCAGACCTGGCACATCACGCTGCCGGGCATCCGGCCGACGATGGTCACGCTGCTCATCCTCAACATCGGCACCTTCATGGCGGTCGGGTTCGAGAAGGTCCTGCTGCTCTACAACCCGCTGACCTATCCCACGGCCGACGTCATCTCGACGTACCTGTACCGGGTCGGCCTGGTGTCCAACAACTTCTCGTACGCGGCGGCCATCGGGCTGTTCGAGTCGATCATCGGCCTGACGCTGATCCTCTCCGCGAACGCGATCTCGAAGCGAGCGGTGGGAGCGAGCCTGTGGTGACGACCGTCGAGACTTCCGCGGGCCCGCTGCCCGCGCGCACCGGCAGCCTGCTGCGGGAGACCCGCGGGTACAAGGTGTTCCGGGCGTTCAACGTGGTGGCGCTGCTCGGCGTCGTCGCCGTGACGCTCTACCCGTTCCTCATGATCATCGCGCGGTCGTTCAGCTCGGACACCGCGATCCGGTCGGGCCAGGTGAACATCTGGCCGGTCGGGTTCAACCTCACGACGTACCAGCTCGTGATGAACGACGCGATGTTCTGGACCAACTACAAGAACACGGTGATCTACACCGTCGTCGCGACGGCGATCGCCCTGGTGCTCACCACCTGCTACGCCTACGTCATCTCGAAGCACCACCTGCGCGGCCGCTCGGTGCTGATCGGCATCGCGGTGTTCACGATGTTCTTCAACGGCGGTCTGATCCCGAACTACGTGCTCATCACGAGCCTCGGGCTGAAGAACTCGCTGTGGGCGATCGTCCTGCCGAACGCGATCAGCGTGTTCAACCTGCTGGTGATGAAGGCGTTCTTCGAGAACCTCCCGCTGGAGCTGGAGGAGGCCGCGCAGATCGACGGCCTCGGCACGTACCGGATCCTGTGGAAGATCGTCATCCCGCTGTCCAAGGCGGTGATCGCGACGATGCTGCTGTTCTACGCGGTGAGCTTCTGGAACTCCTGGTTCGCGGCCTTCCTCTACATGGACAAGTCCGAGCTGTTCCCGGTGACGGTCTACCTGCGGAACCTCATCGCGGGGTCGTCGACCGCCCAGTCCACCGGCGCCGCAGCGGCCGACGTCGCACAGGTCTCGGCCAACATCCAGTCCGTGACGATGGTGCTCACCGTCCTCCCGATCCTCTGCGTGTACCCGTTCGTGCAGAGGTACTTCGTCTCGGGGGTGATGCTCGGCTCCGTCAAGGGCTGACCGCCTTTCCCCTTCCCCGCCACGAACGACGATGTTCGTCACGAAAGGAATGCCCATGTCCCAGCGCACGCGGGCGCGCGGCCTCGCCGCCGCCGCCGCTCTCGCCCTGGCCCTGACCGCCTGCTCCGGCGGGTCCGAGAACGACGAGGAGAGCTCGGGCCTCGACAACCGGACCGGGGCGATGGAGGACTACGCCGCCGGCGACCAGTTCACCGCGACCGAGCCGCTCACCTTCTCGATGCTGTTCTCCGACCACCCGAACTACCCGTCGCAGGACGACTGGTTGCTGTGGTCCGAGATCACCGAGCGCACGAACGTGACGCTCGACCCGACGCTCGTGCCGATGTCCGACTACGAGCAGAAGCGCAGCCTGCTGATCGGCGCCGGCGACGCCCCGTCGATCATCGCGAAGACCTACCCGGGCCAGGAGGACGCGTTCGTGTCCTCCGGCGCGATCCTCGCGGTGTCGGACTACGTCGACCTGATGCCGAACTACCAGCAGAAGGTCGCCGACTGGGGCCTCGAGGCGAACATCGACCAGCTCCGCCAGGCCGACGGCAAGTACTACGTGCTGCCGGGCCTGCACGAGGCGCCGTGGCAGGACTACACGATCGCGATGCGCACCGACGTGCTCGCGGACCTCGGGCTCGACACCCCGACCTCGTGGGACGAGTTCCGCACCACGCTCGAGGCGATCAAGGAGGCCCGCCCGGGCGAGTACCCGTTCTCCGACCGGTTCTCCGAGACCTATCCCGGCGGCAACCTGCTCAACATGGCCGCGCTCGGCTTCGGCACCTCCGCCGGCTGGGGCTACAACAACGCGACCTGGGACGGCGACGCCGAGGAGTTCGTCGCCACCGCCGCGATGCCGGAGTACAAGGAGATGGTCGAGTACTTCCACGACCTCGTCGCCGACGGCCTGATGGACCCCGAGAGCTTCACCCAGGACGACGACAGCGCGATCCAGAAGTTCGTCACCGGGAAGTCGGTGGCGATCGGCACCAACGCGCAGAGCGTCGTCAACGAGTACGAGCCCGGGCTCGCGACGAACGATCCGGACGCGACCGTCGCGAAGATCCCGTTCCCCTGCGGGCCGATCGGGTGCGTGCTGAACCCGGTCACGCAGATCGAGAACGGCCTCATGATCAACGCCGACGCGGCCGACTCGCCGGACTTCGTCGCGATGATGCAGTTCATCGACTGGCTGTTCTACTCGGACGAGGGCCAGGAGTTCACCAAGTGGGGCGTCGAGGGCACGACCTTCGAGAAGGCCGCTGATGGCACCCGCACCCTCGCCGCCGACGTCGACTTCGTGGGCCTCAACCCGTCGGGCACGAAGCACCTGCAGAAGGACTTCGGCTTCTCGGGCGGCAACTTCGCCTACGGCGGCGCGACCGAGCTGCTGTGGTCGACGTTCTCCGACGCCGAGGTCGCGTTCCAGGAGTCGATCGCCGACTACGACATGATCGACCTCGCGCCGCCGGCCCCGCTGGACGAGGTCGAGAACGAGCAGCTCACGCTCATCGACACCACGCTCCGGGACGCGGTCTCGCAGGGCACGATCCAGTTCATCCTCGGGCAGCGCGACCTGTCCGAGTGGGACACGTTCGTCGCCGACCTGGAGAGCAAGGGCGCGACGCAGTACGTCGACGTCGTCAACGGCGCGCGCGACCGCTACGTGGCCGACAACGGCTGAGCCCTCGCCGTCGTCCCGGGCGCACCGCCCTCGCGCCCGGGACGGCGGCGAGCTTCGTCCCCACCCCCGACCGGAGAGCCACCATGACCAGCACCGGCGCACCCGCCGCCGTCGTCGTCCCGTCCCAGCCCGTCGGCACCCTGCCGCCCGCGTGGCGCGCCTGCGTCGGCACCGGCCGTACCCGCGAGGTGCTGCACGCCGACTACCGCGACTCGCTGGCGGTGGTGCAGGACGAGATCGGGTTCGGCGCCACCCGCGCGCACGGCATCCTGCACGACGACATGGGGCTGGTGCAGCCCTGGTCGCACGGCGGCCGTACCGGGACGCGGTACGGCTTCGCGTACCTCGACTTGGTGGTGGACACCTGGCTCGACGCGGGGATGGCGCCGTTCCTCGAGCTCGGGTTCATGCCCGCGGCGCTCGCGTCCGGGGACCAGACGGTGTTCTGGTGGCAGGGCAACGTGACGCCGCCGCGGGACCACGACGAGTGGGCCGACCTGGTGCGGGCGCTGCTGCGGCACCTGGTCGACCGCTACGGGATCGAGACCGTCCGCACCTGGCCGGTCGAGGTGTGGAACGAGCCGAACCTGCCGTTCTTCTGGCAGGGCGCCGACGAGGCCGCCTACCACCGGCTGTACGACGCGACCGCGCGCGCCGTGAAGGAGGTCGACGCGGACATCCCCGTCGGCGGGCCCGCGGTGTCGCCCGGCGCCGACGACTGGCTGCCGCGGTTCGCCGAGCACGTGGCCGACGCCGGCGTGCCGTGCGACTTCGTCAGCAAGCACGCGTACACCTCGGGCCCGGCGGAGCACGTGCCGTTCGGGACCTACCAGACGCTGCGGCCGCCGCAGGACCTGCTCGACCAGCTCGCGACGCCGCGGTCGCTGCTCGCGGGCACCGCGCTCGACGGGCTGCCCGTGCACATCACCGAGTTCTCCTCGTCGTACCGGCCGGACAACCCGATCCACGACACCGCCTACCAGGCCGCGTACCTCGCGCCGGTGCTCGCCCGCGGCGGTGACCTGGTCGACTCGTTCTCCTACTGGACGCTCTGCGACGTGTTCGAGGAGGTCGGCATCCCGACCGCGCCGCTGCACGGCGGGTTCGGGCTGCTCGGCCACCGCCAGCTGCGCAAGCCGGCGTTCCACCTGTACGCCTTCATGGCCCGGCTCGGGTCCGCGGTGCTGGCGCGCGGCGACGACCACCTCGTCACCCGGCACGCCGACGGGCGCATCACCGCGCTGCTGTGGCAGCCGCTCGACGGCATCGCGACCGCCGAGGCGGGCCACCGGATCCGGCTCGACCTGCCGGGCGCCGGACCCGCGGTCGTCACCGAGCGGCACGTCGACGCCGAGCGCGGGAACGTGCGCACGGCCTGGCAGGCGATGGGCAGCCCGCTCGCCCCGGACCACCGGGCGCTCGCGGACCTGCACGACGCGTCGGTGCCGGCGCTGACGGTGCGCCGGGTCGCGGCCGACGCGGGGCGGTGGGTCGTGGACGTGGCGCTCGGGCGGCACGGGATCGCGCTGGTCGAGGTCGCCGGGGCGCCGGACCAGGCGCCGGCGTGGACGGACGACGCGCGGCTGCTGGGGGCCGGGGCGGGCACCGGGGCGCCCGCGGCCGCCGGCG
>NZ_SZYE01000110.1 GCF_005239125.1 Cellulomonas hominis
GGCCCGCCCGTCCCGACGGCGTCGTCCTCGGGGACGGCACCACCGCGCGCAGCCGCGCGGGCGCCCGGTGGCGGCGGGTGCGCTGGCTCGTCGCCGTGGCGGTGGTGCTCGGCATCGGCGTGCTGGCGGCGCTGCTGCCCGCGCCCACCCGCTCGGCCACCGCGCTCGCCCCGGACAACCCCCGGGAGAACGGCGCGATGGCCCTCGCCGAGGTGCTGCGCGGCCAGGGCGTCCAGATCGACTACGTGCGCTCCGTGGGCGCGGCGACCCACGCCGCCGAGGCCGGCAGCACGCTGCTGGTGACCTCCGACTGGCTGCTGTCCGACGCGCAGGCGTCGGCGCTCGCCGGCACGGCGGCCGACCTGGTGCTGCTCGACCCGTCCCTCCTCCTCGACCGGACGGTCCCCGGTCTGACCACCGGCTGGGCGGGTGGCACGCAGCCCGCGCCGGTCGCCGCGTCCTGCCCCGACCCCGACGCCACCGCCGCCGGCACGATCTCCGCGACCGGCGCGGGCGTCGTCCCCACCGGCGAGGCCGCGCCCGCCGGGACCACGCTGTGCTTCCCGGTCCCGGGCACCTCCCCGCAGAGCTACCTCTTCTCCGTCTCCGAGGTCGAGGGCCGCCGGGTCACCGTGCTGGGCGACGCCGGCCTGATCACGAACGCCCGGATCACCGACGAGGGCAACGCCGCGCTCGCGCTGCGGACCCTCGGCCGGAACGCCGAGCTGGTCTGGTACGTGCCCTCGGCCGACGACCTCGGCGCCGACGGGACGAGCGCGGGCCCCGGGCTCGGCGACCTCCTGCCCCCCGTCGCCCGGGTGCTGCTGATCCAGGCGCTCGTCGTGGTGCTCGCGCTCGGCCTGTGGCGGGGCCGCCGGCTCGGCCGGGTCGTCGCCGAGCGGCTGCCGGTGGTCGTCCGCCCCGCCGAGACCACCCGCGGCCGGGCGCGGCTGTACCGGACGTCCCGGTCGTACGGGCACGCGGCGGCCTCGCTGCGGGCCGGCACGGCCGCCCGGCTCGCGCGCCGGCTCGGCGTCCCCCGCTCCGCAGGGGCCCCCGACGTCGTCGTCGCGGTCGCCCGCGCCGCCGCCCGGGACGAGGCCGACGTGCGCGACCTGCTGTACGGACCACCCCCCACGTCAGACGCGGGCCTGGAGCACCTGGCCCGCCGGCTCGACCAGCTCGAGAGCGAGGTTCACCCCACGTGACCGACCACCCCGCCCCGAACCCGTGGCCGCAGGGCGGCACGCCCGCCGGGTACCCCGCGCCCCAGCCGACCGGGCCCGAGCCGTGGGAGGCCCAGCAGCCCGCGCCCGCGCCGGCCCCCGCGCAGCCCGCGTGGGCCCAGCAGCCCGCGCCGTCCGCTCCCCCGGCGCCCGCGGCGCCCGCCGTGCCCGAGCCGTCCCCCGAGCTCCGCGAGGCGCTCGGCGCGGTCCGGGCCGAGGTGGGCCGCGCCGTCGTCGGCCAGGACGCCGCCGTGACCGGACTGGTCATCGCCCTGCTCTGCCGCGGCCACGTGCTGCTCGAGGGCGTTCCCGGCGTCGCGAAGACCCTGCTGGTCCGCACGCTGTCGGCCGCGCTCGACCTGGACACCAAGCGCGTGCAGTTCACGCCGGACCTGATGCCGGGCGACGTCACGGGCTCGCTGGTCTACGACGCGCGCACGGCCGAGTTCTCGTTCCGCGAGGGCCCGGTGTTCACCAACCTGATGCTCGCCGACGAGATCAACCGCACGCCGCCCAAGACCCAGGCGTCGCTGCTGGAGGCCATGGAGGAGCGGCAGGTGTCGGTCGACGGCACCCCGCGCCCGCTGCCGTCGCCGTTCGTCGTGATCGCCACGCAGAACCCCGTCGAGTACGAGGGCACCTACCCGCTGCCCGAGGCGCAGCTCGACCGGTTCCTGCTCAAGCTCACCCTGCCGCTGCCCGAGCGGCACGAGGAGATCGAGGTGCTCGCCCGGCACGCCGCGGGCTTCGACCCCCGCGACCTCGCCCGCGCGGGCGTGCGCGCCGTCGCCGGCAAGGACGTGCTGGAGCGCGCCCGCGAGGAGGTCGCGCGCGTGCAGGTCGCGCCCGAGGTCCTCGGCTACGTGGTCGACGTGGTGCGCGGCACCCGGCAGTCGCCGTCGCTGTCGCTCGGCGTCTCCCCGCGTGGCGCCACCGCGCTGCTGGCGACCGCGCGGGCCTGGGCCTGGCTGCAGGGCAGGTCGTACGTGACCCCGGACGACGTCAAGGCGCTCGCGCACCCGACGCTGCGGCACCGCGTGCAGCTGCGCGCCGAGGCGGAGCTCGAGGGCGTGACGGCGGAGTCCGTGCTGGACACCGTGCTGGCGTCCGTCCCGGTCCCCCGCTGAGGCGCCCGGCGTGGCGATCACCTGGCGCGCGGTCGCGCTGACCGCCCTCGGCGCGCTGCCGGTGCTGCTCTGGCCCGTGCCGGGGACGGTGCTGGCCTGGTCGGTGCTGGTCGTGCTGCTGTGCGCGCTCGACGCCGCCCTGGCCGCGTCCCCGCGCGCCGTGGCGATCCGCCGCGAGGTCACCGGCGCGGTCCGGCTGCACGAGGCCGGGCGGTCCCGGCTGACCCTCACGCACACCGGCGCGCGCCGGCTGCGCGCGCTGGTCCGGGACGCGTGGCCGCCGTCGGCCGGCGCCGAGCACAACCGGCACCGGGTCGACCTGCCGCCCGGGGAATCGCGCCGGGTCGACACCGCCCTGCGCCCGAGCCGCCGCGGCGACCTGCGCGCCGACCGGGTGACCATCCGGGCCGCCGGCCCGCTCGGTCTCGCCGCCCGGCAGGCCTCCCTCGAGGTCCCCGGCACCCAGCGCGTGCTGCCCGAGTTCGCGTCCCGCCGGCACCTGCCCAGCCGGCTCGCCCGGCTCCGGGAGATGGACGGTCGCGCGGCCGTGCAGGTCCGCGGGCAGGGCACCGAGTTCGACTCGCTGCGCGAGTACGTGATCGGCGACGACGTCCGGTCCATCGACTGGCGGGCCAGCGCGCGGCGCAACGACGTCGTGGTCCGCACCTGGCGCCCCGAGCGGGACCGCCGGGTGCTGATCGTCCTCGACACGTCCCGCACGAGCGCCGCACGGACCGGCGAGGAGCCGCGGCTGGAACCGTCCGTCGAGGCGGCGCTGCTGCTCGCGGCCCTGGCGTCCCGCGCCGGCGACCGGGTCGAGCTGCTGGCCTACGACCGCACGGTCCGGGCACGGGTCGCCGGCGCGTCGGGGCCCCGGCTGATGCCCGCGATCGCGGACACCCTCGCCGACGTGGAGCCCTCGCTGGTCGAGGCCGACTGGCCCGGGATCGTCGCGCAGGTCCAGGAGCGGCTGTCCCAGCGGGCGCTCGTCGTGCTGCTCTCGGCGCTCGAGCCGGCGGCCGTCGAGAACGGGCTGCTGCGGGTGGTCGACCAGCTCGCGTCCCGCCACCAGGTGGTGCTCGCGTCCGTGCGGGACCCTGAGGTCGAGCGGCTGCGCACCGGCCGGGAGGACGTCGCCGCGCTGTTCGACGCCGCGGCGGCCGAGCGGACCGAGCTGGAGCGGACGGCCGTCGCGCAACGGCTGCGCAGCCACGGGGTCGAGGTCGTGGACGCGCTCCCCGACGACCTGGCCCCGCGCCTGGCGGACGCGTACCTGGCCCTGAAGGCCGCCGGCCGCCTCTAGCCCACCCGCGCCACCCCACGCCACCCCTCGCCACCCCACCCCACCCCTCGCCGAGACTGCACTCGTCGCGGGGTTCAGCCCGCCGGAACCCCGCGACGAGTGCACGCTCGGCGGTGGTGGAGGCACGGGTGTCGGGGCCGGCCAGTAGCGTCAGCGGGGTGACGGGCGACGGGGACCTCGCGGGCGGCGGCAGCATCACCACGCGCGGGCTCGGCCGCGCCCTGCTCGCCCGGCAGCACCTCCTGGGGCGGACCGACGCGCCCGCGGTCGACGTCGTGCGGCACCTGGTCGCCCTGCAGTCGCAGAACCCGTCGTCGGCGTACCTGGCGCTGCACGCGCGGGCGGCCGGGTTCACGCACGCGGACCTGGCCGACGCGATGACGGACCGCCGTGTCGCCCGGCTCGCCCTGCTCCGCGACACCGTGCACCTGGTCACCGCCGACGACGCGCTCGGGCTCTGGCCGCTCCTCGCCCCGACGCTGCGCCGCCACCTCACCGCGAACGTGTCCGCGGCGCCGACGCTGCGCCAGGTCGACCTGGACGACCTGCGGTCCGCCGCGCTGGACGCCCTGGCCGACGGGCCGCTCGGGGCGCGGGACCTGGGCGCCCGGCTCGCGGCCACCTGGCCGGACCTGGACCCGACCTCCCTCGCGATGGGTGCGCGCGGGCTGCTGCCGCTGGTGCAGGTCACCCCGCGCGGCGTGTGGGGACGGAGCATGGCGACGACCTGGACCACGGCGTGGGCGTGGTTCGGCACCGCCGGCGGCCCCGGCGACGCGGACCTGACCGAGGACGACCGGGGCGCCGCCCTCGCCGCCCTCGTGCGCCGGTACCTGGCCGCCTACGGCCCCGCGACGACCGCCGACGTGCAGCGGTGGTCCGGCCTGACCCGGCTCGCGCCGGTGGTCGACCGGCTCCGCCCCGAGCTCGTGGAGGTGCTGCACGTCGACCCGCCGTCGGGCCGCCCGCGGGTCCTGCTCGACGTCCCGGGCGCCCCGCGCCCGCCGGAGGACGTCACCGCGCCGGTCCGCCTCCTGCCGGACTTCGAGAACCTGCTGCTCGGCCACGACGACCGGAGCCGGGTCGTCCCGCCCGAGGTCCGCCCCGCGCTGGCCAGCCGCAACGGCATGCCCCCGGGGACCGTGCTGGTCGACGGCGTGGTGGCCGGGTCCTGGGTCGTCCGGCGCGAGCGCCTCCCCCGCCCGGCCGGTGCGCCGCGGGCCCGCCGGGAGCGCGCGCTGCTGACCGTCACCCCGCTGCGGCGGTGGACCCGGGCGGACCGCCGCGCCGTGCTCGCCGAGGCCGAGCGGCTGGTCCGGTTCACCGCGGACGACGCGGCCGAGCACGCCGTGGCCGTGGCGGAGACCTGACGACCGCCGCCCGGTGGCGCGCGCCCGCCGCCGCGGGGTCCCGCGTGCCCTTGAACCCCGCCCGCCCTCCGCCTACCGTCGGGTTCGGATCGTTGCCGCTGACGCTCCTGACGCCGACGCCCCGACCTGACGCCGACCCCCCAGGAGTCCCCTCGTGCCTCGTCCCCCTGTCACGCTCACGCTGTCCGGCGCCGCCGGCCAGATCGGCTACTCGCTCATGTTCCGCGTCGCCAGCGGGGAGCTGCTCGGGCCGGACACGCCGGTCCGGGTGCGGATGCTGGAGCGTCCCGACGCGCTGCACGCGGCGCACGGCGTCGCGCTGGAGCTGCAGGACGCCGCGTCGCCGCTGCTGGTCGACGTCGACGTCACGGCGGACCCGCGCACCGCGTTCGACGGCGCGGGCATCGCGATCCTGGTCGGGGCGCAGCCGCGGACCGCCGGGATGGAGCGGGCGGACCTGCTGCAGGCCAACGGCGGGATCTTCCGGTCGCAGGGCGCGGCGATCAACGACGTCGCGTCGGACGCCATCCGCGTGCTGGTGATCGGGAACCCGGCGAACACCAACGCCATGATCGCCGCGGCGCACGCCCCCGACGTGCCCGCCGACCGGTTCACCGCGCTGACCCGCCTGGACCACAACCGGGCGCTCGCCCAGCTCGCGCTGCGCACCGGCGCCAACCCGCGGGACATCCGCCGCGTGACGGTGTGGGGCAACCACTCCCGCACCCAGTACCCCGACCTCCGGCACGCGCTGGTCGGCGGCCGTCCCGCGCTCGACGTGGTCGACCGGGCGTGGGCGGAGGGCGAGTTCATCGACACCGTCGCCCAGCGCGGGTCCGCGATCATCGCCGCCCGCGGCGGGTCGTCGGTGGCGTCGACCGTGAGCGCGATCATCGACCACGGCCGGCTGCGGCGCGGCGGCACCGCGGCCGGGGACTGGACGTCGGCCGGCCGGGTGTCCGACGGGTCGTACGGGGTGCCGGAGGGGCTGGTGTGCTCGTTCCCGGTCACCGCCGTCGACGGGGCGTGGCACATCGTCCCCGGCCTGGAGGTCGACGCGTTCTCCCGCGCCCGGATCGACGCGTCGGTGGCGGAGCTGGCGGAGGAGCGCGAGGCGGTGCGGCACCTCGGGCTGATCTGACGCCGGGGCGCCGGCACGCGGCCGGCGCCCCGGGCGTCAGCCCGCCGACGCGTACTGCGTCTCGTACAGCTCCGCGTACAGGCCGCCGGCGGCGAGCAGCTCGGCGTGCGTGCCCTGCTCCGCGACCCGCCCGCCGTCGAGCACGACGATCGAGTCGGCCTCGCGGATGGTCGACAGCCGGTGCGCGATCACGATCGCGGTCCGGCCCTCCAGCGCCTCCGCGAGCGCCCGCTGCACGGCGGCCTCCGACTCGGAGTCCAGGTGCGCGGTCGCCTCGTCGAGGACCACGATCGGCGGTGCCTTCAGCAGCAGCCGGGCGATCGCGAGGCGCTGCCGCTCGCCGCCGCTGAGCCGGTAGCCCCGGTCCCCCACGACGGTGTCGACGCCGTCCGGCAGCCGGTGCACCAGGTCCCAGATCTGCGCGCGGCGCAGCGCCTGCTCGAGGTCGGCGTCGGTGGCGCCGGGCCGGGCGTACAGCAGGTTGGCGCGGATGGTGTCGTGGAACAGGTGCGCGTCCTGGGACACGATGCCGATGGCGTCCCGCAGGCTCTCCTGCGTGACCTCGCGGACGTCCTGCCCGGCGACGCGGACGGCGCCGGCCGTCACGTCGTACAGCCGCGCGACCAGCGCGGAGACCGTGGTCTTGCCCGCGCCGGACGGCCCGACCAGCGCGACCAGGTGGCCGTGCGGCACGGTGAACGACACGTGCTCCAGCGTGGTGCCGGGCACCTCGGTCTGCAGCCGCGCGACCGACTCGAGCGAGGCGAGCGACACCTCGGACGCGGCCGGGTACCGGAACGACACGTCGTCCAGCTCGACGCTCGCGGTGCGCGCGAGGTCGGCGGGCAGCGGCCGGGCGTCCGGCGCGTCGGCGACCGTCGGCTGCAGGTCCAGCACCTCCAGGACGCGCTCGAACGACACCAGCGTGGTCATGACGTCGACCTGGACGTTGGACAGGGACGTGATCGGGCCGTAGAGCCGGGTCAGGTACGAGGTCAGCGCGACGACGACGCCGACGGTCAGCGACCCCTGGATCGCGAGCACGCCGCCCAGCCCGTACACGATCGCGACCGCGACGGCGGCGATCAGCGTCAGGCCGACCCGGAACACCGCCGCGTACATCGCCGACGTGATGCCGATGTCCCGCACGCGCGACGCGCGCGCCGCGAACTCCGCGGTCTCGTCCTCGGGGCGGCCGTACAGCTTGACCAGCTGGGCGCCGGCGACGTTGAACCGCTCGGTCATGGTCTGGCCCATCGCGGCGTTCAGCGTGTACGACTCCTGCGTCACGCCCGCGAGCCGCCGCCCCATCGCCCGCACGGGCAGCACGAACGCGGGCAGCAGCACCAGGGACAGCAGGGTGATCTGCCAGGACAGCGACAGCATCGCGGCGATGACGAGGACGACGGTCAGCACGTTCGACACGACGTTGGACAGCGTGGACGTGAACGCCTGCTGGGCGCCGAGCACGTCGCCGTTGAGCCGCTGCACGAGCGCGCCGGTCTGGGTGCGGGAGAAGAACGCCAGCGGCATCCGCTGCACGTGGTCGAACACCTGGGTGCGCAGGTCGAGGATCAGGCCCTCGCCGATCCGGGCGGAGAACCACCGGGAGGCCAGCGTGAGGCCGGCGGACGCGATCGCGAGCAGCGCGACGACGCCGGCGAGCCCGAGCACCAGCCCGCTGCGGCCCTGCGCGATGCCGTGGTCGATGATCTGCCGGAAGACGAGCGGGGTGACCGCGCCGATGGCGGCGTCGAGCGCGACGACGACGAGGAAGACGGTGAGCAGCCCGCGGTAGGGGCGGGCGAAGGCGAGGATGCGCCGCAGCACGTCGCGGGTGATGCGACGCCGGGCGACGGCCGGGTCGAGGCGGAACGACCGGTACATGGCCGGTCCGCCGCCCCCTCCTCCGTGCATGGACATGGGGCCTCCTGGGGACGATTCCGATAGAGAGGCTACCTCTCTATGTGCGGAACTCGCTATCGTGGGGCGCATGACGCCCGTCACCCCGGCCCCCGCGCACCACCACCCGGCCCCCGGCAACCCGGGCGACGAGCTGTTCTGGCTGCTGCGCCGCGCGCTGCACACGATGCGCCGGGACGTGCGCGAGCGCGTGGACCTCACGCCCTCCCGGCACCGGCTGCTGCGCGTCGTCGCGCGGGAGGAGCCGCAGCGGCAGACCACCCTGGCCGCCGCGCTCGACGTCGTGCCGCGGTCGATCACCTCGCTGGTGGACGACCTGGAGCGCGCCGGGCTGGTCGAGCGCAGGCCCGACCCGACCGACCGGCGCGCGACCCTGGTCGCCGCCACCGACGAGGGCCGCGCGGTGCTCGCGGAGGCCGACCGCGAGCGCCGGCGGCACGCGGAGGAGCTCCTCGCGCGGCTGGAGCCCGCCGAGCAGGACGAGCTCCTGCGCCTCCTGCACCGCCTCGTCGACGACCCGGACGGGGCGCCCGCGGAGTGCGCACGCGACTGAGAGCCCGCCCCCGGCCGCCGAGACTGCACCAGCTGCGGGGTTCCCGGCGCCCGAACCCCGCAGCTCCTGCGGTCTCGGCGCAGGGAGCGACGCCGGAGCGAGGCGTCAGACGACGCCGAGGGCCAGCATCGCGTCGGCGACCTTGAGGAAGCCGGCCACGTTGGCGCCCAGGACGTAGTCCCCCGGCGCGCCGTACTCGTCCGCCGTGGCGGCGCACCGGTCGTGGATGTCCCGCATGATCGCCGCGAGGCGCTGCTCGGTGTAGTCGAACGACCAGGAGTCCCGGCTCGCGTTCTGCTGCATCTCCAGCGCGGAGGTCGCGACGCCGCCGGCGTTCGCCGCCTTGCCCGGGCCGAACAGCACACCGGCGTCCCGCAGCACCGCGACCGCCTCGGGGGTCGTCGGCATGTTCGCGCCCTCGGCCACCGCGACCAGCCCGGACCCGACCAGCGCGCGGGCGTCGTCCGCGTCGAGCTCGTTCTGGGTGGCGCACGGCAGCGCGACGGTCGCGCCGACCTCCCACACCCGCCGGCCCGGCACGTACCGCGCGGACCCGCCGCGGCGCTCCGCGTAGTCGGCCAGCGAGCCGCGCTCCACGGTCTTGACCTGCTGCAGCAGCGGCAGGTCCAGGCCCTTGTCGTCGACGACGTAGCCGCGCGAGTCCGAGCACGCGACGACGTGCGCGCCGAGCTGCTGCGCCTTCTCGACCGCGTACAGCGCGACGTTGCCGGAGCCCGACACCACGACGCGCTGCCCCTCGAGCGACCGGTTCGCCGCGCGGAGCATCTCCTGCACGAACAGCACCGCGCCGTACCCGGTGGCCTCGGTCCGCACCAGCGAGCCGCCCCAGGTCACGCCCTTGCCGGTGAGCACACCGGACTCGTACCGGCCGGTCATCCGCTTGTACTGGCCGAACAGGTAGCCGATCTCCCGGCCACCGACGCCGATGTCGCCGGCGGGCACGTCCACGTACTCGCCGATGTGCCGGGCCAGCTCCGTCATGAACGACTGGCAGAACCGCATGACCTCGCCGTCCGAGCGGCCGCGCGGGTCGAAGTCCGAGCCGCCCTTGCCGCCGCCGATCGGCATGCCCGTCAGGGAGTTCTTGAAGATCTGCTCGAAGCCGAGGAACTTCACGATGCCGAGGTTCACCGACGGGTGGAACCGCAGGCCGCCCTTCGACGGGCCGAGCGTGGTGCTGAACTGCACGCGGAACCCGCGGTTGATCCGCACCCGGCCGGAGTCGTCGACCCACGGCACGCGGAACACGATCTGCCGCTCGGGCTCGCAGAGCCGCTCCAGCACAGCGGCGTCGACGTACTGCGGGTGCCGCTCCAGCACGGGCCCGAGGCTGCCGAACACCTCCCGCACCGCCTGGTGGAACTCGGGCTCCCCCGGGTTCCGCGCCAGCACCTGGTCGAGCACCACTCCCAGCTGGTCCTGCACGTACCTCACCCCGTCATGTCAGCGCCGGCTGCTCCCGGCCCGGTCACCGTACGAGGGGCGCGGACGCGGTCGCCAGGGCGTCCACGACGTGGTTCAGCGGGCCGGGTCCGGCACCCCGTGCGGCAGCCGGTGCAGGGTGACGGCCTCCGCGGCGGAGCGCTGCGCCGCGCGCGTGGAGGCGGCGTACTCGCGGTCCCGGCGGGTCGCCAGCACCGCCGCGAGGAACGCCTCCGGGTGCGTGCCCGGGGGCGGCCCGGGGGCGACGTACCGGGCGACCTCGCCCGCCAGCTGCTGCCCGAGCGCGTACCGCGACCCCGGGTGCAGCCGGGGCGCGCGGCCGAGGAACTGCCGGACGGACAGCGCGAGGCCGTCCGGGAGCCGCGCGACGTCGGCCTGCTGCGCCCACGGCGCGAGGAACGGGGGCATCACGAGGACCGCGCGGCGCTCGGTGCGACCGCGCACCCGGACGGCGTAGGTGCCGGCCATGATGTCGCCGAGCCGCTTGCCCTGCGGGTTGACCAGCGAGGTGATGAGGGCCACCGACCCGAGGGTCAGCCACAGCTCCAGGATGCCGACCAGCGCCCGGACGAACGCCTGCCGGAACCGGATCGGGCCGCCGTCGTCCCGCACCACCCGGATGCCCACCGCGAGCTTGCCCAGCGACCGGCCGCGGGTCAGCGTGTCGACCGTCGTCGGGATGACCACCAGCACCGTCACCATCACCACCACGAAGGTGATCTGCAGGACGTCCTGGCTCGGCGCGACGACCACGAACCGGGTGAGCACCCAGGCCACGGCGATGGCGACCAGACCGAGCGCGATCAGGTCGATGACCGCCCCGGCCAGGCGGGTGGCGAAGGACGTCGGCCGCGTGTCCAGCAGCACGCCCTCGCCGATGACGATGCCCTCGTCCTGCACGCCCCACCTCCGCCGACGTCGCGCCGCTGGTCACCCGGTCCGGACCGGGCCTCGTGTGGCAGGGTATCGGGCGTGGACCTGGACGCCTTCTCCGCCGTGCGCGAGCCCGCCTGGGCGCGCCTGGACGAGCTGTCCCGGCGGCGCGGCCTCGACGGCGCCGAGGCGGACGAGCTGGTCCGGCTCTACCAGGCCGCCGCCACCGACCTGTCGACGATCCGGTCCTCGGCGCCCGACCCGGACGCCGTCGCGCGGCTGTCCCAGCTCCTGGCGCGGGCGCGAGCCCGGATCGCCGGGACCCACGAGCCCGCGTGGCGCGACGTCCGGCGGTTCGTCGTGCTGTCGCTGCCCGCCGCGCTGTACCGGCTGCGCTGGTGGACGGTCGGCGTGATGGTCGCGTGCCTCGCGGTCGCGACGGTCGCGGGCTGGTGGGTGGCGACGAACCCCGACGCCCTCGCCGCGATGGGCACCCCGAGCGAGCGGCAGCAGTACGTCGACGAGGCGTTCGCGTCCTACTACGACCCGGGAGCCGGGTTCGCGGCCGTGGTCTGGACGAACAACGCCTGGGTCGCGGCGCTCAGCGTCGCGCTCGGCATCTCCGGGATCGGCACGCTGTACGTGCTCGCGAACAACGCGGTGAACGTCGGCGCGACCGGCGGGATGATGGCGGCGCACGACAGCCTGGGCATCTTCTTCCAGCTCATCACGCCGCACGGCCTGCTGGAGCTCACCTCGATCTTCGTGGCCGGCGCCGCGGGCCTGCGGCTGTTCTGGGCGTGGGTCGACCCGCAGGGGCGGCCGCGCTCGCGCGCGCTGGCCGAGGAGGGCCGTGCGCTCATCACCGTGGTGATCGGGCTGGCCGGGGCGCTGCTGCTGTCCGGCGTGATCGAGGGCTTCGTCACCGGCTCGACGCTGCCGTGGTGGCTCAAGATCGTCATCGGGGCGATCGCGCTGGCCGCGTTCTGGACCTACACGGTCGTCCTGGGCCGCCGCGCGGTCGCCGAGGGCGAGACCGGCGACCTCGAGGAGGACGCCGCGGGCTACGCGGTCGCCGTCGCGGCCTGAGCGCGGGCGGGCGCACCCGCGCCCGTCGCCGCCGCGCCGGCGCGCAGCGCGCCGAGCCACAGCGACGCGGCCCCCAGCGGCGTCCGTGCCACCTCGGCGAACCCGAGCGCCCGCAGGTCGGCCACCTGCGCCGGGTCGACGGTGACCGCCAGCACGTCGCGGCCGGCCGCGCCCTGCTCGGCCGCGACGGGCGCGAGCAACGCGGCGAGCAGCGCTCCCCGCTCCCCGGCGGCCGCCCGGCCGTCGTCGGCGAGCAGGACGAGCACCCGCTCCGCTCCCGCCTCCCGGACCAGGGTGAGCGTGCGGGCCGTGGCGTCGGCGATGGCGCGCACCGGGGCGCGGGCCGGCTCGGGGTGCGGGTCCACGCGGACGCCGAGCTCGCGCGCGACGACGCGCTGCAGGTCGGCGCCGAGACGGTCGGCATCGGGCGGGAGCCAGACCGCGACGGCCGCGACGTCGGCGGGGGCGTGGCCGTCCCCCGCGCCGCGCTCCTCGGTGGCCGCGGCGTCCGCGAGCCACACCTCGCCGTGCTCCATCGCCCCGAGGCTCAGCATCAGCCGCGTCGCCGGGCCGGCCTGCTCGGGGTCCGGGCCGGGGTCGGGCTCGCCGTCGCCGTCGAGGTCGACGAACGGCAGGTGCGCGGCGATCATCCGCGCCAGCGGGTTCACGTCGAGCAGCCCCGCGCGGCGGACACGCCACGGCCGGCGGGAGCCGTCGTCCTCGACGGGGGCGGGCAGGGCGGTGATCGGTCGCCGGGTCGGCTCGTGCAGCACCCGGTCAGCCCAGCACCCGAACCTGGGAGCGGGCTGACAGCCGCCGCGCCGTGCGGGCCCGAGCGACGGGCGCGGCCCCGGGCCCGGGGCCGGGGCGCCGCCGGGGGGC
>NZ_SZYE01000111.1 GCF_005239125.1 Cellulomonas hominis
CGCCACGGCCCCGGCCGCCGCGCCACCGCCGACCGCCGTCGTCGCCGCCGCCCGCGGCCCGCACGCCGGCTGGCTCGCGGACTCCCTCGCCGAGGTCCGTCGCGACCCCCGGGCGGCCGACCGGGTGCTCCCGCTCGCCGGACGCCGGGTCGGTCGCGGCCCGCTGCGCCCGGGCACCGACCCGGCGGGGGTCGTGCACGGCACCGTCGACGACGCCGCCCGCGCGGCCGTCGTCCTCGCCCTCGCCACCGCCCACGGCGGTGACGCCCGGGGCCTCGCCGAGCACCTGGCCGACCTGTACCGCGCGGGCGACACCGCCGAGCGGCGCGGCGTCCTGCGCGGCCTGGACGCCCTGGCCGCGGCGGCACCGGACGGCCCTCCCGGCCCGGTCGTCGCCGTCGGCCGGGACCTGGCGGCCGACGCCCTGCGTGCCAACGACACCTCGCTGGTCGCCGCCGCGGTCGGGCCGTTCGCGGCCGCGCACCTCGACCAGCACACCTGGCGGCACGCCGTCGTCAAGCTCGTGTTCCAGGGCACGAGCCTCGACGCCGTCGCCGCCCTGGACGAGCGGGCGGACGCCGAGCTCGCCCGGATGGCCCGCGACCTCGCGACCGAGCGGCGCGCCGCCGGCCGGCCGGTCCCCGACGACCTGGCGCGCCTGTCCGGCGCCGCCGCAGCACCCCGCACCCGCACCGCCGACACCGAGGAGCCGTGATGCGCATCTTCGACCCCCACGTCCACATGACCAGCCGCACCACCGACGACTACGAGGCCATGTACGCCGCCGGCGTGCGCGCGGTCGTCGAGCCGGCCTTCTGGCTCGGGCAGCCGCGGACCAGCGTCGGGTCGTTCGTCGACTACTTCGACGCGCTGCTCGGCTGGGAGCGGTTCCGGGCGGCCCAGTTCGGCATCCGGCACCACGCGACGATCGCCCTCAACCCGAAGGAGGCGAACGACCCGCGCTGCGCCGAGGTGCTCGACCTCATCCCGCGGTACCTGGCCAAGGACGGGGTCGTCGCGGTCGGCGAGGTCGGCTACGACGCGATGACCCCCGCCGAGGACGAGGCGTTCACCCGGCAGCTCGCGCTGGCGCTCGACGCCGACCTGCCCGTCCTCGTGCACACCCCGCACCGGGACAAGCAGGCGGGCACCCGGCGGACCCTCGACGTCGTCCGCGAGTCGGGCCTGCCCACCGAGCGGGTCCTGGTGGACCACCTGAACGAGACGACGGTCGCGGCCGTGCGCGACGCCGGCGCGTGGGCCGGGTTCTCGATCTACCCCGACACCAAGATGGACGAGACCCGCATGGTCGCGATCCTGCGGGAGTACGGCACCGAGCGGATGATCGTGAACTCCGCCGCCGACTGGGGCCGGTCCGACCCGCTCAAGACCTGGCGCACCGGCATGACGATGCTGGAGCACGGCTTCACCGAGGACGACGTCGACCGCGTCCTGTGGCGCAACCCCGTCGCGTTCTACGGGCAGTCGGGCAACCTCCTGCTCGACCCGGTCCCGGGGTTCGTCGCGGGCGAGGCGCCGGCGCCGGCGACCTTCGAGGGCTCCTCCGTGCTGCGGGGGGTGCGCGCGTGAGCATGCCGCTGTCCTACTGCACCAACGTCCACCCGGCCGAGGACCTCGACGGCGTCCTGGCCCAGCTCGACCGGTACGCCGGCCCGGTGCGGGAGGCCGCGGGCCTCGACACGCTCGGCGTCGGCCTGTGGCTGCCCGCGGACCTCGCCCACCGGCTGGCGGCGAGCCCCGCCGACCGGGACCGGCTCCGCGCCGCGCTCGCCGCGCAGCGGCTCACCGTGCACACGCTCAACGCGTTCCCGTACGGCGGCTTCCACGCCGAGGTCGTCAAGCACGCCGTGTACGCCCCGACCTGGGCGGACCCCGCGCGGGCCGCGTACACCCTGGCCTGCGCGGAGGTGCTGGCCGACCTGCTGCCCGACGGCGTCGACGGCTCGATCTCGACCCTGCCGCTCGCCTGGCGGGAGCCGTGGACCGCGGCCGACGACGCCGCCGCGACCGCCGCCCTCGCCTCGGTCTCCGCGGGCCTGCGCGACCTCGCCGCCCGCACCGGCCGGACCGTGCGGCTCGCCGTCGAGCCCGAACCCGGGTGCGTCCTCGACACGGTCGCGGACGTCGTCGGCTGGCTCGAGCCCCGGCTCGGCACCGGGCCCGGGGAGGTCGACCCCGAGCACGTCGGCGTCTGCCTGGACACCTGCCACCTGGCGGTGTCGTTCGCCGACCCGGTCGCCGCCGTCCGCCGGATCCGGCAGGCGGGGCTCCGCGTCGTGAAGGTGCAGGCCTCCGCCGCGCTGCACGTCGCCGACCCGGCCGACCCCGCCTCCCGCGCCGCCGTCGCCCGGTTCGCCGAGCCGCGGTACCTGCACCAGGTGCGGGAGCGCAGCGGGGGAGCGGTGCACGCGGCCGACGACCTCCCCGACGCGCTGGACGCCGGCCTGCCCGGTGCCGGCCCCTGGCGGGTGCACGTGCACGTGCCGCTGCACGCGCGCCCCGCGGCCCCCCTCTCGGCCACCACCGACGTCCTGCGCGACGCCGTCACCGCGGTCCTGCGCGGCCCGCACGGCGACGCGGCGCACCTCGACGTCGAGACCTACACCTGGGCCGTCCTGCCCGACGACCTCGCGGCGCGCGCGGCGGACGACCTGGTCGCGGGGATCGCCGCCGAGGTCCGCTGGGCCGTCGACCACCTGGACCACCGGTCCTGGTGGGACGACGACGAGCACCTGACCACCATCCGGAGGACCGCATGAGGCCCCTGCTGCTGCTCGACGTCGTCGGGCTGACCCCGCGCGCCCTCGCGCACATGCCGCGGCTGTCCCGGCTCGCCGACGGCGGCTGGCGCGCGGGCCTGCGCACCGTGCTGCCCGCGGTCACCTGCTCCGTGCAGTCGACCATGCTCACCGGGCTCGACCCGTCCGGGCACGGCGTCGTCGGCAACGGCTGGTACTTCCGCGAGCTGGGCGAGGTCCACCTGTGGCGCCAGCACAACCGGCTGGTCGCGGGGGAGAAGGTGTGGGAGACGGCGCGGCGGGCGCAGCCCGGGTACACCGCCGCCAACGTCTGCTGGTGGTACGCCATGGGCATGACGACGGACGTCACGGTCACCCCGCGGCCGGTCTACCACGCCGACGGACGCAAGTCCCCGGACGCCTACGTCCGGCCCCCGGCCCTGCACGACGAGCTGGTGGACCGGCTGGGCGACTTCCCGCTGTTCCGGTACTGGGGCCCGACCGCGTCGATCGCGTCGACCGAGTGGATCGTCGCCGCCACCCGGCACCTCATGGCCACCCGCCCGGCCGACCTCACGATGGCCTACGTCCCGCACCTGGACTACGACCTCCAGCGGTTCGGGCCGCTCGACCCGCGCGCCGACGCCGCGGCCGCCGACCTCGACCGGGCGCTGACCCCGCTGCTGGACGACGCCGAGGCCCGCGGGGCCACCGTCCTCGCGGTGTCCGAGTACGGCATCGAGCCCGTGTCCCGGCCCGTGCCCCTCAACCGGCTGCTCCGCGAAGAGGGGCTGCTGCACGTGTACACCCAGGCCAACGGGGAGCAGCTCGACCCCTGGACCTCCCGGGCGTTCGCGGTCGCGGACCACCAGGTCGCGCACGTCTACGTCGCCGACCCCGCCGACGTCCCGCGCGTCGCCGCCCTGCTCCGGGGCGTGCCGGGCGTCGACGAGGTGCTCGACCGCGCCGCGCAGGCCCGGTACGGCCTCGACCACGAGCGCTCGGGCGAGCTGGTCGTGGTCGCCGAGCCCGGCGCCTGGTTCACGTACCCGTTCTGGCTCGACGACGACCGGGCACCCGACTACGCCCGCGGCGTCGACATCCACCGCAAGCCCGGCTACGACCCGGCCGAGCTGTTCTTCGCCGACCGGGCCGCGAAGGCCCGCGCGGGGCTCAACCTGGTCAAGAAGAGGCTCGGGCTCCGCTACGCCATGTCGACGACCCCGCTCGACCCGTCCCGGGTCGCGGGCAGCCACGGCCGCCTGCCGACGTCCGTGGCCGACGCGCCGGTGGTCCTGTGCTCCGACCCGGACGTGCCCCCGGTCGTCGCTGCGGCGCTGGCGGCGGGCGACGCGGTCCCGGCGGCGGCGATCCGCTCCGCGGTCCTCGAGCTCCAGGGCCTCGGCGCCGTGGTGCCCGCGGGCCGGTGACGGCGGCGGCCGGTGCCGGGGGTCGCCGGCGCCCGGTGCCCACCCGGTCGTCGCGCCGCCACCGGATCGGGCGGGCGGTGGCGGGACGATCGGCTGGGGACCAGGACGGGCACCGGCCCCGGGACCGCCCTAGGCTCGCGCCGTGCCCCGACGCCACGTCCGCCTCCGCCCCGCGCCGACCGCCGCCGCCGACGAGGCCCGGCGGGTCGACGCCGACGTCCGCACCGGCCTGGACGCCCTGCGCGCCGAGCTGGACGTCCCGGCCGCCTTCCCGCCCGAGGTGCTCGCCGAGGTCGACGCCGTGCCCGCCGACGGCCCCGCACCGGCGCCGGCCGGCGCGGCCGAGCGCGCCGACGCGACCGACGTCCCGTTCGTCACCGTCGACCCCGAGGGCTCCCGGGACCTGGACCAGGCCGTGCACCTCGAGCGCCGCGGCGCGGGCTACCGGGTGCGGTACGCCATCGCCGACGTCGCCGCGTGGGTCCGCCCGGGCGGCGCCGTCGACGCCGAGGCCCGCCGCCGCGTCGTGACCCTGTACGCGCCGGACGGCCGCACCCCGCTGCACCCGCCGAGCCTGTCCGAGGGCGCCGCCAGCCTGCTCCCGGGCCAGGACGCGCCCGCCCTGCTGTGGGAGATCGACCTCGACGCCGACGGCACGCCGACCGCCGTCCGGGTGGGCCGCGCGACCGTGCGCAGCCGCGCGCAGCTCACCTACGAGGGCGCCCAGCGTGCCCTCGACGACGGCACCGCCGACGAGACGCTGGTCCTGCTGCGGGCCGTCGGCCGGCTGCGCCAGGCCGCGGAGGTCGCGCGCGGCGGGCTGACGCTCCCCACGCCGGAGCAGGTGGTCGAGGTCGACGCCCGCGGCCGGTGGACCCTCGGCAGCCGGGCCACCCTGCCGGTCGAGGAGTGGAACGCCCAGGTGTCGCTGCTGACCGGCATGTGCGCGGCCCGGCTGATGCTCGACGCGGGCGTCGGGGTCCTGCGGACCCTGCCGCCCGCCGACCCGCGGGACGTCGAGCGGCTGCGGTCGGCCGCGCGGGCGCTGGGCGTCCCGTGGCCCGCCGGCGCCGACCACGCCACCGTCGTCCGCGCGCTCGACGCCGGCGTCCCCGCGCACGCCGCCCTGCTCACCGAGGCGACCACCCTGCTCCGCGGCGCCGCGTACGTCGCGTTCGACGGCGCGCCGCCCGAGCAGCCGCTGCATGCCGCGATCGCCGCTCCGTACGCGCACACGACGGCGCCCCTGCGGCGGTTGGTCGACCGGTTCGTCGGCGAGGTCTGCGTGGCGGTCTCGGGCGGCACCGCCGTCCCCGGGTGGGCGCGCGCGGCGCTGCCCGAGCTCCCCGGGCTGATGGCGGCGGGGGACCGGCGTGCATCCGCCTACGAGCGTGGCTGCATCGACCTCGTCGAGGCCGCCCTGCTGTCCGACCGGGTCGGCGAGGAGTTCGACGGCGTGGTGGTGGACGTCCGCGACGACGGGGAGAGCGGGGTCGTCCAGCTCCGCGACCCCGCGGTCCGCGGGCGGGTGGCGGGCGCGGCACTGCCCCTCGGCACCGACGTGCGGGTCCGGCTCGACGAGGTCTCGGTCACGGAGCGCACCGTGCGGTTCGTGCTGGACGGGACGGGGCGCGGCTGACCGCTCCGACGAGCGTCGCGACCGACCGGGTCCTGCCCCTGGGACCAGCGATCGACCCGATGCGCTGGCGGGCCGCCCGGCCGCCACCGGACCGCGCGGGCTGTCGCGCCGGTCTGCCCCGTCGGCCGCGGAGCACCGGGCCGGTGCCGTCCCCGGAGGTGCCGCTCGGTGGCGCCCCGGCTAGCGTCGGCACCGTGCCCCGCCCGAGGTCCGCGGCCGTCGCCGCGTCGAGCAGGTGGACCGACCCCGACGGGGTCCGGGTCCCCGCGGGGGACGTGCACGCCTGGGAGCCGGGCCGCAACGAGACGGTCTGCGGCCTGTCCCTGCACCGCTCCGCCCTCGAGCGGTTCCCGCACGTGCGGTGGGCCGACGTCCAGCCCGCCTCCGGGCGGCACGCCGACCAGGTCGGCCGCCTGTGCCCGAGGTGCGCGGCCGGGACGGGGCAGCGACGGGACGAGAAGCGCTGGCGGCGGGTGGACCCGCGCCCGTAGGCGTCTCGGAGACCACCACCACGCCGATGACGATCGGCAGGGGCTCGCGGGTGCGACGTTGCGTCGCCGCTCGACGAGCGGTCACCGAGTCCTCCACAGGAGAAGGGGCGTGCTGCGTCCCCAGGGCGAGCGTGCGGACCGGGGGCGTGTGGGTGGTCGCCGGTAGCGTTCTTGCATGGCTGACCTGCAGGAACACCAAGACGGCGACACGCTCGCCGGCCTGGTGCTGCCGGTCTACGGGCCCGACGGTGTCTGCCTGACCGACTACGGCCCCGACCCCGTGGTGGCGTTCGGTGGGGCGCCGCGCACCGGTGAGCAGCGGCAGGTCGAGGCCATCGCCGCGTACCCGCCCGGACCCGTGCTGGACGCGTGGTTGCGGGGCCTGGACCTGACCGTGCTGGCCCCGGCGATCCTCGTGGAGGTGGTGGCGGCGCGGGTGCGGATGGAGGCCCACCAGCACGCCGCGATGCTCGACGCGGTCGCCGAGCTGGCGAACCGCCCCGAGATGGCCCCGGACTGGTCACCGCTCGCGGGTGCGCCACCCACGAACCCGAGCGTCGCGGGCGACGAGCTGGCCATGCGGCTGGGCTGGGCGCGGGTCTCGGCGAACAAGGCCGTGAACCGGGCGCTGCTGCTGAACGGGATGCTGGCGGACACCGGCCAGGCCCTGCAGACCGGCCACATCGACGCCGCCAAGGCCGACGTGATCACGACCGGGCTGACCGACCTGCCCTACCAGGCCGCGCACGCGGTCGAGACCGCGGTCCTGCCCGACGCCGCGCAGTGCTCCCGCAAGCAGCTCGAGCAGCGCGTGGCCCGCGAGGTCCGGCTCGCCGACCCCCACGGTGAGGCCGGGCGGCACACCCTGGCCCGACGAGGTCGCCGCGTCACCCACCCGCGGCGACGCCCGCACGGGATGGCCGCGATGTGGGTGGTGCTGGCCGCGGAGGACGCCACCCGGGTCGACGGGGTCCTGGACCACACCGCCCGCGCAGCCAAGGCACTCGGCGATCCCCGGACCCTGGACCAGCTGCGCGCCGACGGCCTGCGGGACCTCGTGGTCGGCGACGTGCCCGAGTCCGACGGTCCCGCGTTCGAGGTCCACCTCGACCCACCCGCCCCGGTGCTGCCGACCCCGCGCCGAGGGGCGGACTGGCTCGTGACCACCACCCGACGTCAGCCGGTGCGCCCGCGCCCGGTCGAGCCGATCCCGACCGCCACCGTCATCCCTGTGGGCGAGCCGCCGCCGACACCGCTGCCCGGTTCCGCACCCGACGCTCCCGCCGGGACCGACCTACCGCCTTGCCCGCCTCTCGCCGGGACCGCCCCACTGCCTTCCCCGCCTCCCGTGCCGTTGACCACCACCTCGCCGACCGAGCCCGGCGCCGACACCACGCCCACCGAGCCCGCCGCGAGCACCACGCCGACCCAGTCACCGCCCGGCACCACGTCGACCGGGCCAGCGCCCGGCACCGCGTCGACCGGGCCAGCGCCCGGCACCACGTCGACCGAGCCTGCGCCCGGCACCACGTCGACCGAGCCTGCGCCCGGCACCACGTCGACCGAGACCGCGACGACCACCGCCCGGCGGGGTTGCGGGCGCTGCGCCGGCCGACCCGGCGCCGAGGTCCGGGTCACCATCGCCGCCTCCACCCTGCTCGGCCTGGACGACAAGCCCGCCGACCTCGACGGGTACGGCCCCATCGACGCCGTCCGCGCCCGCGCCCTGGCCGACGGGGGCGTCTGGCGACGGGTGGTCACCGACCCGGTCACCGACCAGGTCCTGGACGTGGGACGCGAGCGGTACCGACCACCCGCGGGACTCGCGGAGTTCGTGCGCACCCGCGACAGAACCTGCGTCGCACCGGGCTGCACCTTCCCGGCACGGAACGCCGACCTGGACCACACCATCGAGTACCACCGACAACCCGGCGACCCACCCGACACCCCGTTGGGCCGCACTGACGCGGACAACCTCGGACCGATGTGCCACCGCCACCACCGCCTGAAGACCGACGGCGGGTTCCGGCTGCGCCAGATCCAACCCGGGTTGTTCGAGTGGATCACCCCCACCGGCCACCGCTACCTCGTGCGCCCCGGCATCGGCCGGACCCACGACGCCACCGCCGACGCCCACGACGCACCGCCACCGTTCTGACCGGTGAGGCCGCAGCCAGACGAACTCTCTGGGCACGCAGTGACCTCGGTGTGGGAGGAGGCGCACCAGCCGTGCGGGAGGAGGTGTCCACGTCGGTACGGTGACGGGCGTGCCTCTCGATCTGCGCCCGTACCAGCCGTCCGACGCCGAGGCCCTCACGGACCTGCTGCACCGGTCCTACGCCGGGCTCGCCGAGCGCGGGCTGAACTTCACCGCCGCGACCCAGGACGTCGAGCTGACGCGGTGGCGCGCCGCGGCCGGCCCGACGTGGGTGCTCGCCGACGGCATCGCCCCGGTCGCGACCCTGACGCTCTCGCTGCCGCCCGCGACGTTCCTCCAGGGCCTCACGTCCGAGGCCGCGACGCCGGGACGCGCGTGGCTGAACCAGATGGCCGTCGACCCGGCGCACCGAGGCCGGGGCCACGCCCGACGGCTGCGCGACGCAGCCCTGGCGCACGCCGCCGCGCACGGGGTGACCGCCATCGGCGTCGACACCGCCGAGCCCGCCGACGACCTGCTCGCGCTGTACCGCGGATGGGGCTTCGAGGAGCGCGACGTCATCCGCTGGCCCGGGAAGACGTACGACAGCGTGGTGCTGGTCCGCGAGGTCGCGGCCGGGTGAACGCTCGGCCGGCCGACCCCGCCGCACCCGACCCCGCCGCACCCGACCCCGCAGTCCGCTGACCGCGCGGGCTCCTCAGACCCCGGCGGTCCCGGGGCCGGTGGTGCCAGTGCCAGTGCCAGTGCCGGTGCCGGTGCCGGCGCCGGGCGAGGCCGCCGCCGTTGACGCCTCCACGTCGGAGCGCATCGCCCGCGCGCGCCGCTCCGCCGCCTCCTCCGCGTCGATCCGGCGCGCGTCGAGCATCCCGTCCCGCACCCCGCGGCGCACGACCAGGTACAGCAGAAACGCGACCGCCAGCAGCGGGATCACCCAGAAGGCGATCGCGGTCACCACCACGGAGAGGGATCCGAGCACGGGCCCACGCTAGCGACGGCGATGCCGTCGGCGCAGGCGTTCCCGGGGTCGAGAGCAGGTCACCCCGCGACCGGTTCGGTCAACGGCCGGCCCCGGCGTCGTGTCGCACCAGGGGTCGGTCACCCAGGTCGGGCCCGGTCAGCCGCTCGTCACCCCGCGTCGGGCCCCGCCAGCGGCCAGCCGCCGCGCGCCAGGTGCGCCGACACCCGGGCCACGTCCGCCTCCGACGCGGCGTCGAGGGTGGCGGCCCCGACCATGCGCTCGACGTCGGCGGTGGTGATCTCGGCGCCCCGGCTCGCGAGGATCGCCAGGTCCCCGGCGATCTGGTGCACCTCGGCCTCGGTGAGCGACCGCCGCAGCAGCCCGAGGAGCACGACGTAGTCCTGCTGCGGCACGCCCGCCGGGTAGCCGGCGCGCAGCCAGCGCACGACCCGCGCGGGCCAGGTGCCCGTCCCCGTCTCGGTCATCCCCGCCTCCTCAGGACTTCTCGACGAACAGGGGGCCGCCGCCCAGGCCGACCTCGTACCCGAGCCCGGACGCCACGACGACGGTGATGCCGAGCACGACGCCCGCCGCGGCGAGCGCGAAGCACAGCACCCCGAGCGCCCGCCCGAGCGGGTGCGGCCGCGGGGCCACCCCCGCGGGGTGCTCCTCGGCGTCGCCGCCCGCGCCCCAGGCCATCGCGCGCAGGCCGAGCCCGAACAGCACGGGCAGGCCGGCGCCCAGCACCAGCGACACCAGCAGCACCTGCCCGAGCATCCCCGTCTCCGTCGCCAGCATCAGCGCACCCCTCCCGCCGTGGCGGGGCGGCGCTGGCGCGCGGGCTCCTGCCACTCGTCGTTGACGTTGCCCGCGTGCACGGCGTCGCGCCGCGACCGCACGTACATCACGCCGCTGAGCGCGACCAGCACCAGCACGACCGCGACGGCGCCGAGCACACCGCCACCGAGCAGGTGCGCCAGGAACCACGTCGCCGCCCCGACCAGGCCGGCGGCGGGCATGGTGATCAGCCACGCCACACCCATGCGGCCCGCGACGCGCCAGCGCACCGTCGCCCCCGGCCGCCCGACGCCGGCGCCGAGCACCGAGCCGGTCGTCACCTGCGTCGTCGACAGCGGCAGGCCCAGGTGGCTGGAGACGAGGATCGTGGCGGCGGAGGCGGTCTCGGCCGCCATGCCCTGCGGCGGTGCGATGTCGATGAGGCCCTTGCCGAGCGTCCGGATGATGCGCCAGCCGCCCAGGTAGGTGCCCAGCGCGATCGCGAGCGCGCAGCAGACCTTCACCCACACCGGGATGGCGGTCGTGCTGGTCCAGTGCCCGGAGGCGATGAGGGCGAGCGTGATGACGCCCATCGTCTTCTGGGCGTCGTTCGTGCCGTGCGCGAGCGAGACCAGCGAGGCGGAGCCGATCTGGCCCCACCGGAACCCGCGCTCCGTGTACCGGGCGGCGACGCCGACGGTGATCCGGTAGACGAACCACGTGCCGGTCGCGGCGACCACGCCGGCCACGACGGGCGACGCGACGGCCGGGACCACGACCTTGCCGAGGATGCCGTCGGGCTCGCCGCCGTCCCCGGCCCAGTGCACCGCTCCCCAGCCGAGCCCGGCGACGGTGGCGCCGATCAGCCCGCCGAACAGCGCGTGCGACGAGCTCGACGGCAGGCCGAGCAGCCAGGTCAGCAGGTTCCACACGATGGCGCCGACCAGCCCGGTCAGGACGATGAGCAGCAGCGCCTCGCCGCCGTCCTGCACGAGGTCGGGGCTGGGTGCGCCGTCGGCCTGCTGGATCCGGACGACCGCGTTGGTGACGGTGAGCGCCACCTCGACGGAGAGGAAGGCGCCCACCAGGTTGAGCACCGCTGACAGGGTCACGGCCGCCTTCGGGGGCAGCGCGTGGGTGGCGATGGACGTGGCCATCGCGTTCGCCGTGTCGTGGAACCCGTTCGTGAAGTCGAACGCGAGCGCGACGACGACCACCAGCACGAGGATGACGGTTGCAGCGTCCACGGCGCCCACCGTCCTCGCCGTCCCGGTGCCGCGCACCAGGGGCACCGTTCCGTGGGCGAGTCGTCACCCGCCGTTCACCCCGGCCCGGGGCGCCCGAGGTTCCCGGGCCCCACGGCGGAACCCGGGGACCCGCGCCCGGACCCCCGCCCGTCAGCCCGTGAGCAGCGGGGTGAGCGCCACGACGACGCCGTCGGCGGGCCGGGTCGCGCCTGCGGCGGTGCCCCGGTCGGCCGCCACCGCGTCCTGCAGGTCGTCCAGCGCCCGGGCGAGCCCGGCGGCCGCGTCGTCGGCGGCCTCCGCGTCCTCCGCGCCCGCCTCGTCGGCGCCCAGCGCGCGCACGAGCGCGGCCCCCGCCTCGATCGCCCGGGCGGTCCCCTCCCGCACCGCGTCGGCCCGTTCCTGGTCCCCGGCGCGCGTCTCGATCGGCACCCGGACCGCGCGCTCCTCCGGGGGTGTCGCGCCCGCCTCCGCGACCGTGCGGGACGTCGCGACCGCCCGCCGCACGTCCAGCGCCACCACGGCGGCGGCGTCGACGGCGTGCGCGTGCCGGTCCTGGCGCTGCCGCCACGACCGGTAGTGCCGCGCGGTCCAGTTGCCGCGGGCCGCCTCGCGCGCGTCCGCCACCGCCGCGTCCGCGGCCGCGCGGGCGGCCCGCAGCCGGTCGTCGCGGGGCACGGGCACGTCGTCGTCGCGCACGGCCGCCGCCAGGTCGTCGAGGTGCTCGGCGGTGGCCGCACGCAGGTGGTCCAGCGAGCGCTCCGCCGGGGTGAGCGGCAGCGGCGGCACCACCAGGTTCACCCCGACACCGACCAGTGCGCCGACCAGCGTCAGCCCCACGTAGGCGGAGATGTAGCCCACGGGGTCCGTGTCGCCGATGATCAGCACGAAGAGCGCGGCCGTCGGCACCCACGACCCCATCTCGCCGAGCAGCCGCCACCCGCTGAGCAGCACCCCCACGAGAACGACGACGGCCAGGCCGGCGAGCGCGGGGAGGTCCAGGGCGTCCGTCAGCCGCGCCACCACCGCGCCCAGCGCGATCGCCACCACCGCCTGCACCGACCGCCGGGTGGTGCCGCGCACGGTCACCGAGGTGGCGATCACGGCGCCGAGCGGCGCGTAGTACGGGTAGTCGCTCCACGGCCCGGGCACGAGGCCGACGAGGACCCACGCGAGCACGGCAGCGCCGGTCGTGCGGGCCGCGCGGGTCAGCCACGGCCGGACGGCGAGGAACCGGGAGACCGCCCCGACCCCGGCACGCGCGCGGGGGAGGCGGGCAGGCCGCGGCGGGTGCTGCGGCGGGGCGGGGGAGGTGCCGGACGTCATCGCCCCCAGCGTCACCCGCGGCGCTCACGGGCGCACCCGGGCGCAGCGGCGCGGGTCGCCGGCGTCACCGCGGG
>NZ_SZYE01000112.1 GCF_005239125.1 Cellulomonas hominis
GACCGTGCCGCCGGCGGCGGCCGCGGGCGCCGACTCCGGCAGGGTCGCGGTGCCGTGCACGGTCAGCGGCTCGTCGCCCGCCGGACCCAGCGCCACCTGGGCGCCGCGCAGCCCGCGCGCGCTCCCGGCGGCCAGGACCGCGCCCGTGTCGTCGCTCAGGGTGAGCTCGAGATCCGCGCCCGCGGGGCCGGAGACCTCGCCCAGCACGAGCGTGAGCGGCGCAGGACCGCCGTCCGCGGGGCGCGCGGTGATGTGGAACGTCGAGGAGCCACCGGGGGCGGGGACGGGGACCGGCACGCGGCCGCCCGTGCCGGGGCGCAGGTCGAGGCCCGCGGTCGGCGGGGCGCTGGACGCGCCGAGCGCGCCCGCGCCGAGCACGCCGCCGACCGTCAGCGCGATCGCCGCCGCGACCACCCGCGACACCAGCTTCCGCATGCCCGTCCACTCCCCTCGTCGTCGTGCGGCGCCGGGGCACCGCAGGGTGCGCGGCCCCCGGGGACGCGCCCGGACGACGGCTCCGGGCGCGGTCGGCGGCGGTCGCGTCCCACCTCCGCCGTGACAGCGTCGACGCTACGTCGGCCGCACCACTCAACCGCCCGGGCGAGGGGCCGTTGAGGGGTCCCCTCAGCCGACCACCTGCGGCCTCATCTCCCTGTAGGTGGCAGCCACCCGGCCGCCGTGCGGTCAGAGCGCCGCCGCCACCGCTCGCCCGGCGGTCCGCCCCGTCAGCAGGCACCCGCCCAGGAACGTCCCCTCCAGCGCCCGGTACCCGTGGGCGCCGCCGCCACCGAAGCCCGCTGCCTCGCCCGCCGCGTACAGCCCGGGCACCGGGGCGCCGTCGAGCCCGAGCGCGCGGCCGTCGAGGTCGGTCTGGATGCCGCCGAGCGTCTTGCGCGTGATGACCCGCAGCCGCACCCCGATCAGCGGGCCGGCGGCCGGGTCCAGCACCCGGTGCGGCCGCGCGACCCGCAGCAGCCGGTCGCCGCGGTAGCGCCGGGCGTTCCGGATGCTCTGCAGCTGGGCGTCCCGGCCGAACGGGTTCGCCAGCTCGGCGTCCCGCTCGCGGACCTGGCGCTCGATCGCACCCGGGTCCAGCAGGGGCTCGTCGGTCAGCGCGTTCATCCCGGCGACCAGCTCGCGGAGCGTGCCCGCGACGACGAAGTCCTCCCCGCGCTCCTTGAACGCCTCGACGGGCCCCGGCGCACCCCGGCCCAGCCGCGTGCGCAGCAGCAGCCGGTAGTCGCGGCGGGTGATGTCGGGGTTCTGCTCCGACCCGGACAGCGCGAACTCCTTCTCGATCACCTGCTGCGTCAGCACGAACCAGGAGTGGTCGTACGGCTGCAGGTCCGGGTCGGCCCGCAGCAGCCGGAGCGTGCCGACGGTGTCGTGGCCGGGCAGCCCGGGCGGCGGCAGCCGCCGGCCGAGGGCGTCGAACCAGAGCGAGGACGGGCCCGGCAGGATCCGGATCCCGTGCCCCGGCCACACCGGCGCCCAGTTCGCGATCCCCTCGGTGTAGTGCCACATCCGGTCCCGGTTCACCACGCGCACGCCGTCCGCCGCCGCGATGTCGAGCATCCGGCCGTCGACCGACGCCGGCACCCCGGTCAGCATGGTGCGCGGCGGGGTGCCGAGCCGGTCGGGCCACCAGCGGCGCACCCGGTCGTGGTCGCCCCCGATGCCGCCGGTCGCCAGGACGACCGCCTGGGCGGTCAGCGTGAAGTCGCGCACCGGGTCCCGGTTCGTCCGGACCCCGCGCGGGGCGTCGTCGTCGGCCAGGACCGTGCCGTGCACCCCGGTGACCGCGCCGTCCGTCCGCACCAGCCCGTCCACCCGGTGCCGGAACCGCAGCAGCAGCCGCCCGTCCGCCGCGGCCGCGCGCACCCGGTCCGCGAACGGCTCGCTGATCCCGGTGCCGCTCCCCCACGGCACGTGGAACCTCGGCACGGAGTTGCCGTGCCCGCCGGGCAGCCCGTCGCCGCGCTCCGCCCACCCGACCACCGGCGTGAACCGGACACCGCGCTCGTGGAGCCACGGGAGGGCGTCCCCCGCGGCGAACTCGACGAAGGCGCGCCCCCAGCGCACCGCCCACGCGTCCTCGGGCAGGTCGCCGTCCAGCCGGTCCCAGCCGGCGGAGGCCTGCCAGTCCCGCCACGCCAGGTCGAGCGAGTCCCGCACGCCGAACCTGCGCTGCATGGGGCTGCCGACCAGGAAGATCCCGCCGAACGACCACCACGCCTGTCCGCCGAGGTCGGCCGGGCTCTCCTGCTCGACGAGCACCACGCGCCGGCCGGCCCGCACGAGCTCGTCGGCGGCCACGAGCCCGGCGAGGCCGCCGCCCACCACGATGACGTCCGCGTCCACGCGCCTGCACCCCCGCCGCCCGCGGCGCCGCCCCGTCGCGGCTCCGGCTGGGGCGAGCCTAGCGAGGGCGCCGCTCAGCCGCGCCGACGGGGCGGCACCCCCCGGCGACGCGCGGCGAGCACGGCCGCGCCCGTCCCGACGAGCGCGGCCGCGACGAGCAGCAGCAGGCCCGCCTCGGCGCCGGTCACCGGCAGCCCGAGCACGTCCGACCCGCCGGCCGCCTCCCCGGGTGCACCCGGGTCCACCGGCCCCGGCGGCGTCGGGTGGGTCGTCGTCCGGCACTCCGGCTCGTCGGGCGGGCAGGGCTGCGCCCCGTCCGCGGTCACGAGGTTGACGAGCGTCGCGACGTCCGGGTCGGCCGACACGACGACCTGGTAGGTGAGCGTCGCGGTGTCGTCCAGCAGCGGGATGCTCCACGTGAGCGTCGTGCCCGCCAGCGCCGCCGTGCCGGTGCTCGCCGTGACGCTGCCCGGCACCAGCGACGCCGCGCCGAGCACCCCGGCCAGGTCGTCGACGACCGTCACGGCGGTCGGCCGCGCGGCGCCGGTCCCCAGGTCCGAGGCGGTCAGGGTGTAGGTGACGACGTCGCCGGGCTGCACGGTGGTGCCCGAGGCCGGGTCGCTGGACTTCACGACGGTCCAGGTCGACGGGTCGGCGACGTTGGTGAAGGTGCAGATCATCGACCCGAGCGCGTCGACGGTCACCGTGGCCTCGCGCGGGGACGGGCCCACCCCGCACTCGACGCCCGTCAGCGAGTACCCGCCGGGGGCGTCGGGCGCCGTCGACTCGGTCAGCGCGTACGGGGTCCCGGGCCGCACGAAGAACACGGCACCGAGCGGGACGGAGGTGCCCTCGACCGTCGTCGGGCCGAGCCCGGCGGGGAGGTCCGGCCCGAGCGGCGTGGCGGTGAGCGACCAGGCGTCCGGGGGCGCGGGCGACCCGTCGGCGTTCTGGACCACCTTGCGCAGCGCGAGCCGCGCGGTGTAGTTCACCAGCTCGCAGGTGATGCGCTGCCCGAGCGCCGGCACCACGCTGCCGGTCAGGCCGTTCACCACGTCGCCGAGCAGCGTGCCGTCCGCGCTGAGGATGCGGCAGAAGGCAGAGCCGGTCGACCCCGGGACCGCGTCCGGACCGCGCTGGTCGACCTGCGCGTACCACGGCGCGCCGCCCGACTCGGCGAGCACGTAGGTCGCCCCGGGGGTGACGGCCACGTCCGTGACGCCCGGCGACCCGGTCGGCCCGGCCAGCTCGGTGCCACCCGGCCCCGTGGCGGTGAGGTCCCACGCGGTCGGCGGGCTCGTCCCGCCGAGGGCGAGCTTGGTCAGCGAGAGCTGCGTGGCGCAGGTGACCGTGTTCGTGACGGCGACCGAGGTCTCCGCCGCGGTGAGCGTCAGCGGGTAGAACGTCACGGCCGGCGGCTCGCCCGGGTCGGCGCCCGCGGGGCGCACCTCGGACGGGAAGGTGTCACCGACCGCGGCGCCGTTGATCGCCGTGACCGTGGCGCTCTCCAGCGTGCACAGGTCCCGCGACCCGAAGGACACGGCCTCCGCCAGTCCCACCTCGTCGCCCACCAGCAGGTCGGTCGGGACGCCCCAGCCACCGGCGACCGGGTCGGCCTGGCCGGGGACGGTGAGCCACAGCTCGGCCGTGAGGTCCGAGGGTTGGGCTCCCTGCGCGAACGTCTCGCCGTCGACGACCCAGGTCTTGTCGACCACGAGCGAGGCGGGCGGGGTCGGGGCCTGGTTGTAGATCACGCAGCTCACCGCGGAGTTCGACGTCATCGTGAACGTGAACCCGGGGTCGGCGGCGTCGTCCACGTTCGTCACCGGGACCGCGGCGCCGTCGGGTGCGTCGGGCGACCGGGCGGTGCACACGGCGTTGGCCCCCGCCTGCGGGAGCAGGGTGTAGCCGGGCTGCTGCGCCTCGGTGACCGTGATCGTGCTGCTCCCGGTGAACGACACGGGGAAGTTCACCGCGCCGGTGCCGTCCGCCGAGGTGACCTGCGTGCCCGGCAGCCCCCCGACCGCCGGCGACGCGTCCGCGGTGAAGGTCCAGCCCGCGCCCGCGGGCACGGCGTCCTCGACGCCGCCGCCCGGCGGGACGATCGCCTTGACGACGGAGAGCGACGGGGCGCACTTGGAGAACACGAGCTCCCGCAGGGCGGCGCCCGCCTCGTCGAAGTCGGTGCGGTAGAAGTCGGCGACCTCGACGTTCCCCGCGGCGTACTCCACGGTGCCGGACACCGACTGCAGGTTCAGCGCCGCGTTGTCGTCGCTCACCCCCGCCCCGACGCCGACCGCGAGCAGGCGGGTGCCCCGGGCCTTGAGCGCGTTGGCGGAGAAGATGCCGTTCTCGATCTCCCGGAACCGGGTGTAGCTGCCGTTCCCCTGCGTCGGGTCGGAGTAGTAGGTCGGGTTGCCGTCGGTGATGAGGATCGCCAGGTCGTACGCCTCGGCCGCCTCGGCCGGCGCGGCGATGCCCCGGTCCCAGTTGGTGCCGCCGCCGACGGTCCACCCGGAGTAGAGGCTCTTGAACGCCGTGGCGTCCGCCGTGGTCGACACCGGCCGGTGCTCCGGGTAGTTGGCGGTCGCCCCGGCCGCCGGGGACAGCGCGGCGAACGAGAACAGCGACATCCGCGACGGCGTGCCCGTCAGGGCGTCGACGAACGTGTCCGCGGCGCCCTTCAGGTCCGGCAGGTTGCCGCCGACGGAGCCCGAGAGGTCGAGGATCAGCGCGACGTCCAGGCCGCACTGCTCCGGCAGCAGCGGGTTGTTCCGCGACTGCTGCCACACACCGCCGGACGCGGTGGGCAGGTTGGACGTCTGGGACACCATGAACGTGCCCGTCCCGCCGGGCTGGCCCGACGTGGTGGTCTGGCCGGCGTACACCGCCGGGGTCTGGAACTCGTAGGGCCGGGCCACCCCGGCGCCCCCCGTCACGGTGCTCAGCACCGGGTTGGTGAAGTACCCGACCGGCGCGCCCACCTGCCGGACGTAGAACCGGGCCCCGCAGTTCGCCCCGGCACCCGTCCCGCTGCACAGCCCCGAGGTTCCGCGCTGCGCGTCCGGCACGAGGAAGTTGCAGTCCCCGTCGGCGTCGGACGTGCACGTGCCCCACGTCGCGGTGACCGGGTTCACGCCGTTCGCGCCGCGGTACAGCTGCAGCACGACACCGGGCAGCCCCGCGACCGCGGAGACGCCGGTGCGGTCACCGCCGGCGCGGACGCTGATCACGGCCTCGTTCCCCGTCGGCTGGGCGACCACCGCCTGCGCCTCGGGCGCCCGGCCCCCGAGGGTCAGGCACCCCAGCAGCGCGAGCACGGTCAGTCCCACCGCCGAGACACGGATCCGTACGATCGTCACGAGGCCCCCCGTCGGCCTGGGCACGCACCTGCATCCCGCGCGCGTCGCACCGCACGCCCGGGCACCGGCGCGACGACCACCGCATGACGCTCGCGCCGGGGGGACACGGGCTGGGTGGCGGCCGCGGAGGCCGGCACGCGCGAGTCTAGCCACGACGTGACGCGCGTCACACCCCTTGCTGCGTCACGGACCGATGACGCCTCAGGGGTGCAGCGGCCAGACCACCGGCACGACGAGCACGACCACCACGAGCCAGGCCACCGTGAGCACCGACCCCAGGCGCCAGTAGTCGCCGAACCGGTAGCCGGCCGGGTCCTTCACGATCATGTTCGCGGGGGTCGCCACCGGGGTGAGGAACGACGCCGCCCCGGCGGCGGCGACCAGCATGAGCACCGGCTGCGGCGCGACACCGACGTGCTCGGCGGCCGCGAGCGCCACCGGCGTCACGACCAGGACGGTGGCGGCGTTCGACACGAACTGCCCGAGCGCCACCGTCAGCACGAACAGGGCGACGAGGAGCACCCGCCCGTCGCCCTCCGGCACCAGCCCGACCACCACGTCCGCGACCAGGTCGGCGGCGCCGGACTCCGCGATCGCGACCGACAGCGGGATCAGCCCGCCGATCAGGACGAGCGTCTCCCAGGGCACCGCCCGCAGCGCCCGGGGCACGTGCACGACCCCGGTCAGCACCATCGCGACCGCGCCGACCAGGCCCGCGGTCGCGGGCGCGACCACCCCGGACGCCAGCAGGGCGATCGTCGCGGCCAGCACCGCGGCGGCGCGCGCCGCCGGCCACCCCAACCGCGCGTCTTCGTGCACCGTCGCGCCCGCCGGCGGCGTCGCGGGCACGCGGTCCGGGAGCAGCCGCCCGCCCAGCAGCACGGTGACGGCGACCGTGACCAGCGTCAGCGGCACACCGAGCCAGGCGAACTCGACGAAGCCGAACCGCTCTCCCGTCGCCTCGGCCAGCGCGTCGGAGACGATGACGTTCACCGGGCTGCCGCTGAGCGTCAGGAGGGCCCCGGCGCTCGCCGCGTACGCCAGCGGGATGGCGAGCCGGGACGTCGCGAGACCGGCCCGACGGGCGACCAGCACGGCTATCGGCAGCACGGCGGCGGCGGCCCCGTTGGGGGTGACGAGCGCCGAGGTGAGAGCAGCGAGCGCCATGACGGCCACCAGCACCCGGCCCCCGGAGGTGCCCGCCCGCTCGAGCAGGCGGTCGCCCGCCCACGCGGTGACGCCGGTGGCCTGCAGCCCCTCGCTCAGCACGAACAGCGTGGCGATGAAGATCACGACCGGGTCGCCGAACCCGGCGAGCGCCTGCTGCTGCGTCAGGACCCCGGTGGCCGCGAGCGCGAGGGCGGTGAGCACCGCGACGAGCGCCGCCGGCAGCCGGTTCCAGACGAGCAGGACGACGGCCGCGGCCAGCACGAGCAGGCTGACCGCGGCGTCCGACACGTCCCCGACCGCTCAGAGACCGAACGGCCGCGCGACCTCGCGGAGGGTGTCGGCGGAGTGCCGCAGCGCCGCGGCCTCCTCGTCGGACAGCGGCACCCGCAGCGGCGTGCCGGCCCCGGCGTGGCTCACGACGGTCGGCACCGACAGGCACACGTCACCGAGGTCGCCGTACCCGTCGAGCAGGGACGACACCGGCATGACCCGGTGCTCGTCGTTGATCACCGCCTCGACGATCCGCGACCCGGCCAGCCCGATGGCGTAGCTGGTGGCGCCCTTGCCCGCGATGATCTCGTACGCCGCGTGCACCACGTCGTGCGCGATCCGGTCCCGCACCTCGCGGGTCAGCGGCTCCCGGCCCGGGAGCGGGTCGAGCTCCAGCAGCGGGACCCCGCCGATCGTGGCCGCGGTCCACAGCGGCACCGCGGTGTCGCCGTGCTCGCCGGCCACGTACGCGTGCACGTTCTGCACCGCGACCCCGACGTGCTGCGCGATCAGGTACCGGAACCGCGACGAGTCGAGCACGGTGCCCGAGCCGAGGACCTGCTCCCGCGGCAGTCCGGAGTACCGGAGCGCGGCGTAGGTGATGACGTCGACCGGGTTGGTCACCATCACGAACACCGCGTCGGGCGCCACCTCGGCCAGGCGCGGCATCATCGTCCGCATCAGCCCGATCGTCGCGCGGGCCAGGTCCGTCCGGCTCTGCCCCGGCTTCATCTTGGCCCCGGCGGTCACGACCACGACGTCCGACCCCGCGCAGGCGGTGATGTCGTCGGTGCCGACGACGTGCGCCATCGGCATGAACTGGATGCCGTGCGCGAGGTCGAGCGCCTGCGCCCGCACCTTGGTGGCGTCGATGTCGTGCAGCACCACCTCCCGGGCGGCGCCGCGCATGAGCACGGCGTACGCGAGCGTCGCGCCCACCGAGCCCGCCCCGATCACCGCCACCTTTGCCGTGGGCGGGCGGACCGGCACGGTCCCGCCCTCCGCCTGCCGGTCGAGCCCCTCGACGCTCTCCTGCTCCCCTGCCACAGCAGCCCCCCTCGCCGCGCGTGCACCGGCGTCCCCGGCGGGCTCCAGGCTAGGCCGCACGGGGCCCGCTGGGAACGGCCCCGGTCGCCGCCCGCCCGCCCAGATCGCCGGAGGCGGGGCCGGCAGCCGTAGGCCGTTCCCCACCCGATCGTCGCGGCCCCGCCCGATCGATCGGGTGGGGTCGCGACAACCGGGTGGGGATCGGTGCGCCGTCCCGACGGTGACCGTGACCGTCCCCCCGGCGCCGCCGGGGACGGGCCCGGACCTGGGCGCGGGCGGCCTCGGTCATCGCGCCGGGCGCGACCGGGCAGGGGCCGGACACGCGACGAGGGCCCGGTCGCCATGACCGGGCCCTCGTGGAAGCGGAGACGGTGGGATTTGAACCCACGGAAGGGTTGCCCCTTCACGACCTTAGCAGGGTCGCGCACTAGACCTGGCTATGCGACGTCTCCAGACTGCGACACAGTACCGGGCGTCGCGGGTACCCGGCAAAGCGGCCCGTGCAGGCGGCCCGCCGGCGCCGGGGCGTCAGTGCTCGAAGCCCCACTCCCGGTCGGTGAGCATCCGCGCCACCGCGAGCCCGACCGACAGGGCCACGACGACGAGCCCCGCCTGCACCCCGTAGGCCAGCGCCTCGGTGGTGTCGCCGTTCGACAGGTAGAAGACCGCGCGGTACGCGGAGACGCCGGGCACCATGATCACGACCGCCGGCACGGACACGGTGATCCGCGGCACCCCGAGCCGGGGCGCGATCACCGCGGCGAGCAGCCCGACCAGCAGCGCGGCGGCGGCCGCCGCCGCCTGGGGCGCGACCTCCTCCACCAGGTACAGCCGGCCGGTGTTGGCGACCATGCCGACGACGGCCGCGCCGAGGGCCATGCGCCACGGGCTGTTGAACATGAGGGCGAACCCGAGCACGCCGACGAAGCTCGCCACCATGCGGAGCACCAGCAGCAGCCCGGCGTGCAGCACCGGCGCGGCCTCGGGGTCCGGGGACAGCCCGACCGCGATCGACACCCCCCACACCGCGAGCGCCGCGGACGTGAGGATCATCAGCGCGTAGGTGAGCCGGGCCACGCCCGCGGAGAAGTCCAGCTTGGCCAGGTCGAGGCCGCCGGTGACCAGCGGGAACCCGGGCACCAGGAACAGCACGGCCGAGATGTACCCGGCGGCGTGCCGCACCTCGGTCGCGCCGAGCCCGTGCACGACCGACACCAGCCCGAGGTACGCCAGGCAGGCGAGCGCGGCGGCGAGCATCGTCACGCCGAACTGGTTGAACCCGCGGTGCAGCAGCACCCGCCGGGTCAGCTGGCCGAGCCAGGCCGCGACGAACGCGCCGGCCATCTCGATCGGGCCGCCGTTGTTGAGGAACGCGAAGGCCGCGCACGCGACGGCCGCCCACAGCGCGTTGACGGCGTCGGGGTACAGCGGCCGCTTGCGCTCGATCCGGTCGAGCTCGGCCGACACCTCCTCCACGGTGGCGCGCCGCCCGGAGGCGGCGAGCGAGCCGGCGAGGTGCTCGAGCTCGGCGAGCCGGTCGGCGTTGATGCCGACCGAGCGCACCTCGGCGACCTCGGTGCGGAAGCTCGGGCCGCGGTGCGACGTCGTGGTGATCTCGGTCAGGGTCACGTGCGCCTCGTGCCGGTCGACGCCGATCGCGCGGGCGATCCGCGCCATCGACGACTTGACCCGGTAGGACCCCGTCCCGGCGGACAGGCTCAGCCGGCCGACGCGCAGGGCGACGCCGGACTGGCGGATGAGCTCGAGCTCGTCGTCGGTGGGTTGGGTCGGCACGCGCACCATGATGACGGCCGCGCACGGCCGCGAGCGGGACGTCGGTACCGGGTGGCGCGGTGCCCGGTCGCCGACGCGCCACGCCTCGCCGCGCGGCGCACCGGTCGGTACCGTGACCGCACGCGCTGGTCGGGGGACCGGCGCACGAGGCGTCGGGGGCACCGTGCGGGCGAGGTCGGTCGGCGGCACGCGGTGGGACGGCACGACGACGGCGCGGTCGGCGACGACCGGGCGCACCCGGGGCCGGTGGGCCGCCGCGGCGCTCGCCGGGCTGCTGCTCGGCGCGCTCGCACCGGGCGCCGGGCCCGCGCAGGCCGCACCCGCCGACGACTGCGCCGCACCGACCCGGACCGTGACCGGCTCCGCGTCCGGGGCCACGCTGGACGTCGCGGCCGGCGAGGTCGTGCTGCTCGCCGGCGGGACCCAGGCCGGCGGCGTGAACGCGCTGCCTGCCGGGGCGACGCTGTGCGTCGCGGCCGGGGCGACCCTCGCCCCTGCCTACCTGAACAACGCCGCCGGCACCCTGTACGTGGCGCCCGGCGGCACCGCGACGATGCCGTCGACCGCCGTGAACGCCGGCTTCGTCCTGGACAACGCCGGCACCGCCACGTTCGCCGGGCTCGCGCTCAACGGCCCCGCGACGGTGACCAACCGGGCGGGGGCCACCCTGACCGTCACCGGCGCCTTCACCCCGGCCGCCGGGACGATCGTCAACGACGGGACGCTGGCGCTGCCGGGCGGCGCGACCCTGAACTCCCCGGTGTCGCTCACCAACAACGGGACGCTGACCGCCGCGGGCACGACCATCGTCAACGGGCCGTTCCGGAACGCCGGCGCCGCGACCCTCGGCGGCGACCTGGTGGTCAACGGCTCCGGCTCGCTGACCAACCTGTGCGTGCTCAGCGCCGCCGGCGGGCTCACGAACAACGGCGGCTCCAGCAGCACCGGCCTGGTCGCGCTGGGCGGCGGGTTCGTCAACCAGGGCACCTGGCGGCAGACGCCCGCCGCGGCGCTCACCGCGACCACGCTCGCCGACGACGGCGCGGTCACCGGGTTCGGCCGGTACGTCTTCACCGGGACCACGAGCGTGCAGGGCGGGTTCGACGGCGACAGCTCGTTCATCCCGATCTTCGTCGACGTCCCCGGTGCCGTCTTCCCCGACGCCGGCGCCGGCTCGGTGACCAACGTCGACCTGCGCGACCTGACCGTGCCCGGCCCCGCCGAGTACCCCGCGCCCGACTGCGCCGACCCGGCCGCTCCGGCCTCCGCCGACGTGCAGGTCACCAAGACCGGGCCGGCGACCGTCGGCCCCGGCGGGCAGCTCACCTACACGGTCGACGTGACGAACGCCGGGCCCGACGCCGCGGCGGGCGTCACCGTCACCGACGACCTGCCCGCGACGCTCACCGGCGTCACCGCCTCGGCCGGCGGCGTGGTCACGCCGCCCACCGTCACCTGGTCGCTCGGCACCCTGGGTGTCGGCGACACCGTCACGCTCACCGTGACCGGGACCGCCCCGGCGGACGGGGTGCTGGTGAACACGGCCCGCGCCACCGCGACCACCCCCGACCCCGACGCCTCGAACAACGACGGCACCGCCGCCTCCGAGACGGTGACGACCGAGGTCACGCCCGGCCCCGACGTGGTCGACCCGCCGACCGCCGACGACCTCGTGCGCGAGACGGTCGTCGGCCGCCCGATCGTCTCGGCCGTGACCGGGAGCAGCCCCGACCCCGACCTGCAGCTGCGGTTCAGCACCGTCACCGGACCGTCCGACGGTGTCCTGGTCCTGCTGCCCGGCGGACGGTTCGGGTACCTGCCGGCCGCCGGGTTCGTCGGCACGGACACCTTCACCTACCGGGTCTGCGACAACCAGACGCCCGCGCGGTGCAGCGCGCCCGCGACGGTGACGCTGATCGTGCACCCGCTCGCGGTCGACGACGAGACCACGACGCTCGTCGACCAGCCCGTCACCATCGACGTGCTGGCCAACGACCCGCCCGGGGCGGTGCTGTCGACCACGCTGGTGGACCTGCCCGACCACGGCCTGGCGACCGTCGACCCCGCGACCGGCACCGTGGTCTACACGCCGGGACCGGGGTACCTCGGCACCGACGCGTTCACCTACCAGGCGTGCGCCCCCGACGACCCGGCCGACTGCGCCACGGCCGTCGTCACCGTGCACGTCTGGCCGGACAACGCGCCGCCGGTCGCCCCGCCGCTGTTCCTGGAGACGACCGTCGACACCCCCGTCGCGGGCGACCCCGCCGTGAGCGACCCCGACGGGGACGCCGTCGCGATCACCTCGACGTTCCCGACGTCCGCCGGGGGGACCGTGACCGTCGCCGGCGGGACCACCACGTACACGCCCCCGCCCGGGTTCGCGGGTCGCGACCTGTTCCAGTACACGGTGTGCGACGACGGGACCCCCGTGCTGTGCAGCACCGGGCTGGTCATCGTGCTGGTCGACCCGGTGGCCGTCGACGACGCCGCGACGACGCCCGAGGGCACGCCCGTGACCATCGACGTCGCCGCGAACGACCGCGGCACGGTGCTGGCACCGGACGTCACCGCCGGACCCGGGCACGGGTCCGTCGAGCTCGTGGGCGGGGTGCTCGTGTACACGCCCGCCCCCGGGTTCGTCGGGACGGACGCGTTCACGTACCGGGTGTGCGCGGCCGACGTCTCACCGGCGTGCGCGAGCGCCGTGGTCACGGTGACGGTGACCGGTGCGGGCGGCGAGGACGGCGGGGGCACCGGCGGCGGGACCGGCGGCGTGCCGGTCCGCGGCAGCCCGTCCCCGAGCGCGCCGCCGGCGCCGCCCGCGGTCGTGCCGCTCCCGCCGCCCGGCC
>NZ_SZYE01000113.1 GCF_005239125.1 Cellulomonas hominis
CGACGCGGTCGTGGCCCGGGCCGTCGCCGCCGCGCCCGCCTGGTCCGCGCGGACCCCCGCGGAGCGCGCCGCCGTGCTGCGCCGCGCCGCCGACGAGCTCGAGGCCGCCCGCGCCGACCTGGTCGCGACGATGGTGCACGAGGCCGGCAAGACCGTCGCCGAGGCGGACCCCGAGGTCAGCGAGGCCGTCGACTTCGCCCGGTACTACGCCGACCGCGCCGAGGACCTGGCCGACGGCCGCGTCCCCGGCGCGGTGTTCCGGCCGCGCGGCGTCACGGTGGTCACGCCGCCGTGGAACTTCCCGGTCGCCATCCCGGTCGGCTCCGTGCTCGCGGCGCTCGCGGCCGGGTCGCCGGTGCTGATCAAGCCCGCGCCGCAGACGCCGCGGTGCGTGCGGGTCGCGGGCGCCGCGATCCAGCGGGCGCTCGACGCGTCCGGGGTCGAGGAGGCGGCGCTGCAGGTCGTGCTGTCGCCCGAGGGCGAGGTCGGCCGCCGGCTGGTCACGCACCCCGACGTCGCGCGGGTCGTGCTGACCGGCTCGCTCGAGACGGCGCAGCTGTTCGCCGGCTGGCGCCCCGACCTGGACGTGCTCGCGGAGACCTCCGGCAAGAACGCCCTGGTCATCACCCCGTCCGCCGACGTGGACCTCGCGGTCGCGGACCTGGTGCGGTCGGCGTTCGGGCACGCCGGGCAGAAGTGCTCGGCCGCGTCGCTCGCGATCCTCGTCGGGTCCGCCGGCACCTCCGACCGGCTGCGCCGCCAGCTCGCCGACGCGGTGTCGTCGCTGCGGGTCGGCTGGTCCGACGACCTCGGCACCACGATGGGCCCGCTGGTGGAGCCGGCGTCGGGCAAGCTGCTCCGGGCGCTCACCACGCTGGACGAGGGGGAGGCGTGGCTGGTGCGGCCGCGGCGGCTCGACGAGGAGGGCCGGCTGTGGACCCCCGGGGTCAAGCACGGCGTGCGGCCCGGGTCCTGGTTCCACCTCACCGAGTGCTTCGGCCCGGTGCTCGGCGTCATCCGGGTCGACACCCTGGACGAGGCGATCGACGTGCAGAACGCCGTCGCGCTCGGGCTGACCGGCGGCCTGCACTCGCTCGACGAGGCGGAGATCGCGCACTGGCTCGACCGGGTCGAGGTCGGCAACGCCTACGTGAACCGGCACATCACGGGCGCGATCGTGCAGCGGCAGCCCTTCGGCGGCTGGAAGGCCTCGGTCGTCGGCCCCGGCGCCAAGGCCGGCGGACCCTCGTACGTCGCGCAGCTCGGCGCGTGGTCCGACGCCCCGGAGATCGCCGCGCTCGCCGACGACGCGTGGCTCGCGTGGGCCGGTGCCGACGACGCCCGGGTGTGGCGCGACGAGCTCGGGGCGGCGCACGACCCGTCCGGGCTGGCGTCCGAGGAGAACGCGCTGCGGCACCGGCCCGTGCCGCACCTGACCGTCCGCGTCGGGGCCGACGCCCGGGACCGCGACGTGCGGCGGGTGCTGTCGGCCGCCCGCACCGCCGGTGTGCCGGTGACCCTGAGCCGGGCGGCCGAGGAGCCCGACGAGGCGTTCGCGGCGCGGGTCGCCGCGGGCGAGGTCACCGGGCGGGTGCGGGTCGTCGGGTCGGCCCCGGGCCTGCGCGCCGCGGCGGTCACCCGCACCGGCGAGGTGACGGTGCTGGACGCGCCGGTCGTGGCGAGCGGACGCCGGGAGCTCATGACGGTCGTCCGGGAGCAGGCGGTGTCGCGCACCCGGCACCGCTTCGGTCACGTCGACCCGACGCGCTGACGCCGGCGCCGCGCGGCACCCTCGGGCGCGCCGAGCGGGGGCGTGCGGGTCGAGGGGGTACCCGACACGTCGAGCGAGTAGTCGGCGACTGCTCGCTCGACGTGTCGACTACTCGCTCGGCGTCGCGGCGGCTCGGCGGCGCGCGCGACGGCGCGGCGGCGGGTCAGGCCGAGCCGCGGACCACCAGCTCCGGCGCGAACACCTGCGCCTCGGTGCGGGCGTGCCGGCCCTGCAGCTGCGCCACGAGCTCCTCGCCGGCCGCGCGCGCCATCGCGATCACCGGCTGGGTGACCGTCGTGAGGTTCGGCTTGGTGGTCGTCGCCAGGCCCGAGTTGTCGTAGCCCACCACCGCCACGTCGCGCGGGACGTCCCGGCCGGCCTCGGCCAGCTCGGGCAGCGCCCCCGCCGCCATGAGGTCCGAGGCGATGAAGATGCCGTCGAGGTCGGGGAACCGGGCGAGCAGCTCGCGCGCCGCGGCGGCCCCGCCGTCGACGGTGAAGTCCCCGTGCACCATCGCGTCGTCCGGCAGGCCCGCGTCGACGAGCGCGGCCCGCCACCCGGCGAGCCGGTCGATGCCGGCGGACATGTCGGCGGGGCCGGCGATGGTGGCGATCCGCCGACGGCCGAGGTGCACCAGGTGCTCGGTCGCGATCCGACCGCCGCGGAGGTTGTCGGTGTCGACGACGGCGGCGGACTCGCCGCCGACCAGCGGCCGGCCGATGAACACCGTCGGCAGCCGGGAGGCCTGGAGGGCGCGGTCGATGGCGTCGTCCCGGTGGTGGGACACCACGATCGCGCCGTCGACGTGGCCGGCGCGCAGGTACCGGGCCGTGCGCTCGGACTCCCCGGGTCGCGCGATGACCAGCAGCAGCTGCAGGTCGGCGAGCGCGAGCGGGGTGGACACGCCGTTGAGCACGCCGGCGAAGAAGGGGTCGGACAGCACGCGCTCGTCCGGCTCGGGCACGACCAGCGCGACCGACTCGGTGCGCCGGGTGACGAGCGAGCGCGCGGCGCGGTTCGGGGTGTAGCCGAGGTCGGCGACCGCCGCGGCGACGGACTCCATGGCCTCGGGGGAGACCCGGTCGCCGCCGTTGATGGCGCGCGAGGCGGTGGACCGGGACACGCCGGCGCGCAGCGCGACCTGCTCCAGCGTCGGGGCCGGGTGGCTCACCGACGGGATGGCGGACTGGTCGATCACGGTGGATCGCCCCCCTCGTGACGGTCGGGTGGCGGCGCCGCGCGGGGCACCGACGGACGCGCGCCCCGGCGCGGGGCCCGGAGACGGGCCCCGCGCGAAGCGTAGCGGTCAGCCCTTGACGGCTCCCGCCATGATCCCCGCGACCAGCTGGCGGCCGGCGACGACGAACAGCAGGAGCAGCGGGATGATCGACAGGACGACGCCGGCCATGATGAGCGGCAGATCCTGGAAGAAGCCGGCCTGCAGCAGCTTGAGGGCCACCGGCAGCGTCGGGTTCTGGGTGCCGAGCACGATGGACGGCCAGAAGAAGTTCGTCCACGACGTGATGAAGGTGAACAGCGCGAGCATCGCCGCGGCGGGCCGGGCGGCCGGCAGCGCGATGGACCAGAACGTGCGGAACATCGACGCGCCGTCGACGCGGGCGGCCTCGATCAGCTCGTACGGCAGCGCGGAGTCGAGGTACTGGGTCATCCAGAACACGCCGAACGCGGTCACCATCGCCGGCAGGATCACCGCGAGCAGGTTGCCGGTCAGGCCGAGCTGCCGCATGACGATGTAGAGCGGGACGACGCCGAGCTGGGTCGGCACGGCCATCGTCGCGATGACGAACACCAGCAGCGGGCCGCGACCGCGGAACCGCAGCTTGGAGAACGAGTAGCCCGCGAGCGTGGAGAAGAACACCACGGACAGGCTCGTGATGACCGCCACGACCAGCGAGTTGCCGGTCGCCTTCACCAGGTCGATGTCGGCGTCGAAGACGCGCTGCAGGTTGGTGAGGAACTCACCGCCCGGGAGCAGCGACGGCACCGGGTTCTGCGCCACGTCGGCCGACGTCGAGGACGACAGCAGGAAGGTGTAGTAGAGCGGGTAGGCCGAGATCAGCAGGAACGCGCCGAGGACGACGTAGGTCACCCAGCCCGGCCGGCGGTCGGCGCCGCCGTTGGTCCTGTTGCGCTTGCGCTGCGCCGCGCGGGCCGCGCCCTTGCCGGCGGTCTGCGCGATGACGGGGACGGACGGGGCGCTCATCGGGGGTCCACCTCGGTCGGTGCGGCCGCGGGGACCGCGGCGTCGGACGTCTGCTTGACCCGGCGGGCGAGGTCGCGGGAGGCGCGGCGGCTCTGCTTGCGGGCGGCCTTCGCGGTGCGGCTCATGTCGTCCGCGGAGGCGATGCGCCGGGTCAGGAAGTTGTTGATCAGCGCGAAGATGATGATGATCAGGAACAGCAGCCAGGCGACCGCCGCTGCCCGGCCGAGCTGCTGCTTGTTCCAGCCCAGCTCGTACAGGTAGAGCGTCACGGTCTTCCACTGGCCGTTCGAGCCGCCGAGGCCGGTCGCGTCGTACATGCGCGGCTCGTCGAAGATCTGCAGGCCGCCGATGGTCGACGTCAGGATCACGAAGATCATGGTCGGACGGACCATCGGCACCGTGATGGAGAAGAACTGCCGGAGGCGGTTCGCGCCGTCGAGCGTCGCGGCCTCGTACATGTCGCGGGGGATCGCCTGCATGGCGGCCAGCAGGATCAGCGCGTTGTAGCCGGTCCAGCGGAAGTTCACCATCGACGCGATGGCGATGTGCGAGGCGAACGCGTCCTTGTGCCAGCCGATCGGGTCGATGCCGATCTGCCCGAGCAGGGAGTTGATCATGCCGGAGCCGTCGGCGAACATCTGCGAGAACACCAGGCCGACGGCCACCGGGGCGACGACGTAGGGGAGCAGGACGCCCATCCGCCAGAACGTCTTGGCGCGGAGGTTCGCGTCCAGCATCGCGGCGATCACCAGGGCGACGATCACCTGGGGCACCGTCGACAGCAGGAAGATGCTGAGGGTGTTGCGCAGGGCCTTCCAGAAGAAGGTCTGGCCGAGCACGAAGGTGAAGTTGTCGAACCCGACGAACTCGCCCTGGCCGCCGATCAGGCTCCACTCGTGCAGCGAGACCCAGCCCGTGTAGAGCAGCGGGAACAGGCCGACCACCGCGAACAGCAGGAAGAACGGCGAGATGTAGAGGTAGGGCGAGACCTTCACGTCCCAGCGGCCCAGCGTCTGCTTGAAGCCGATCTTCCGGGGCGCGCGGTCGTCGCTGCGCGGTGCCGCGCCCCTGGGGGGCGCCGTCTGGGTGGCCATGGGGATCCTTCGTGCGGGCGGGCCGGGGTGGTGCGTGCGGGCGCGGGTGGTGCCCGCGCGACGGGCCGGGCCGCCGGGAGCTCCCGGCGGCCCGGCCCGGTGGGGTCAGCCGATCGCGGCGACCGCGTCCTCGAAGCCCTTCCAGGACTCCTCGGGGGTCATCGACTTGTCGACGTCGACGCGGTTGAAGGCGTCCGACAGGCCGGTGCGGATGGTGAAGTAGTTCTCACCCTTGAACGGCGCGACGGAGATGGCCGCGGCCCGGTCGGTGTAGATCTGGCCGGTCGGCGCGTCGTTGAAGAACTCGCGGGTCATGCCCTGGAGCTCGTCCGACTGCTGCGCCTCGATCTGGCTCGGGAAGTTGCCGTTGACGGCGAACGCCGCCAGCTGCTGCTCCGGGGCGGTCAGCCAGTCGGCGAGCGCCTTGGCCTCCTCCGGGTGCTTCGACATCGTCGGGACGGCCAGGAACGAGCCGCCCCAGTTGCCGCCGCCGCCGGGGAAGACGTTGGCGATGTCCCAGCCCTCGACGCCCGCCGAGTTGCCCTCGATGTTGCCGAGGAACCAGGCCGGGGCGAGCGCGACCGCGAAGCCGTTGCTCTGGAACGCGTTGGTCCAGTCGGTCTCCCACTGCTTGAGGCCGGCGGACTGGTCCTCGTGCGACAGGATCGTGTTGTAGATGTCGCGGATCTCGGGGTTGTCGAGCGCGATGATCTCGCCGGAGTCGGGGTCCTCGAACGGCACCTCGACCTGGTTGATCATGCCCTGGGCCAGCGCGTCGGCGGAGTCGAAGAACGCCGGGCCGGTGCCCGCGGCCATGAACTGGTCGCCGACCGCGAAGAAGTCGTCCCAGGTGGCGTCGTCGCCGCCGAACAGCTCGGCCACGGCCTCGCGGTCCGTCGGGAGGCCCGCGGCGGCGAACAGGTCGGAGCGGTAGGCGATGGCCTCCGGGCCGATGTCCGTCGGGTACCCGAGCAGCGCGCCGTCGGGGGTGGTGGCCTGGTCGGTGGTCCACTTGTTCCAGCGGCCCTCGACCGAGTCGCTGGTCAGGTCGGTGAACTGGTCCGAGTACTGGATCATCTGCGGCAGCCAGTCGACCTCGACGCCGACGACGTCCGCAAGGCCCGAGCCGGCACCGAGCGCCGTCTGGAACTGCTCCTTGGCGTCGTCGGACTTGCCGAACTTGTTGTGCTCGATCTTGATGTTCGGGTGCTCCTCCTCGTACTGCTTGAGGAGGTCCTCGTAGCCGAACTGGTTGAAGGTCGAGATGGTCAGGGTGATCTGACCGTCCGACTCGCCGTCGCCGCCGGCGGCGTCGTCCGACCCGCCGCCGCACGCCGTCGCCAGCAGGGCGACGCTCGCCGCTCCGGCCACGGCCACCCAGGTCTTGCGCGTGCTCCTGCGCACTGTGACTCCCTCGTCATCCGCGGCGACGTCGCCGCTCCCGTCGGGTCGCCGGCACCGGCGCCCGTCGTGGGACCGCTCCCACCACGTTCTGCGGGAGCGCTCTCACGCCATGTCAGGCACCTTGTCGTCCGGGGGTGGAGGAAGTCAAGCGAGGGGGCGGGCAAACGGGTGTGGAAGCGGTCCCACCGCAGCGTTCCCGCAGGTCAGCGGCGTTCGACCGCTGACCGCGTTACGCAATCGTTACGCCTCGCGCGTGCTCGCGACCCACTCGCGCGCCACGCCGGCCTCGGCCTCGAGCGCGCCGCGCACGGCCTTGGCCGCCGCCTGCTCGACGGCGGACCCGAACAGCGGCACGTTCGCCTTCAGCTCCCCGTCGTACGTGATCGCGGAGCCGCCCTCGACCGCCGCCAGCACCACCGTGCCGGTGAGCCGCACCGGGGCACCGGCGATCTCCACCGCCACCGTGCCCGTCCGCGAGCCGTCCGCCGCCGCGGGCTCCCACGCCTCGACCTGGCGCACCTCGAGCGTCGAGCCGACGAACGCGCGGACGTTCGCCGGGATCAGGTCCGTCGGCAGCGCCCGCCGGGTCGTCACCGTCAGCGCCCCGTCCTCCGCGGGCGCGACGTCGACGTGCAGCACCTCGGCGCCGCTGGCCAGGACCTTCGCCCGGACGTACACCGGGTCGGCCAGCATCGTCCCGGCGGTGCGGGGATCGGTGGGGACGGGGACGGTGACCTGCAGGTGCACGGGCGTTCGGGTCCTTCCGAGGTGCGCGGGCGACCGCGGGGGAGGTGCGGTTCCGACGACAGTATCCGCCCGCGCGGGGCGGCGCGCCCCGGCCGGTGCGGGAGGGTGGGGCGTGTCACGTGCCGGGACGTGGGACGGGCCCGGGGAGCCGGCTCCGTGCGCCGTACGCTGGGGCGGTGTCCACCCTGAGCGAGCTCGCGCAGCGCCACGCCCACCTCGACGCCGCGGACCTCGAGTGGCTGCACCTGCTGGTCGGCGACTGGCAGGTCATCTCGGACCTCGCGTTCGCCGACCTCGTGCTCTGGCTGCCCACCGACGACGGCGACTTCGTCGCGATCGCGCAGGCGCGGCCCAGCACGGGCGCGACGGTGCACTACGACGACGTCGTCGGCTCCCGCGCGCCGGAGGGGCAGCGCCCGCAGCTCGAGCGCTCGCTCAGCGAGGTCCGCGCGCAGCGGTCCCGCGAGCCCCGCTGGTTCGGGTCGTACGCGGTGCGCGAGGAGGCGGTGCCGGTCGTGCACGACGGCCGCGCGATCGCCGTCATCGCGCGGCAGACCAACCTGGGTGGCGCCCGCACGCCCAGCCGCCTGGAGCTGAACTACGTCGAGGCCGCCGACGACATCATGGGGATGATCGCCCGCGGCGAGTTCCCGATGCTCAACGCGGCGACCGGCCCCCGCCGCGGCGCCCCGCGCGTGGCCGACGGCCTGGTGCGGCTGAACTCCGAGGGCGAGGTGCTCTACGCCAGCCCCAACGCCCTGTCCTGCTTCCACCGGTTCGGCGCGATGGACGACCTGGTCGGCCGCTCGCTGGTCGAGGTGGTCGCCGACCTGGTCGAGCAGAACTCGCCGGTCGACGAGTCGATGCCGCTGGTGCTCATGGGCCGGGCGCCGTGGCGGACCGACATCGAGGCGCACGGCGTGGCGCTGTCCCTGCGCGCGGTCCCGCTGTCCGAGGAGGGCGAGCGGATCGGCGCCGTCCTGCTGTGCCGCGACGTGTCCGAGCTGCGCCGTCGCGAGCGGGAGCTCATCACCAAGGACGCGACGATCCGCGAGATCCACCACCGCGTGAAGAACAACCTGCAGACCGTGGCCGCCCTGCTGCGGCTGCAGGCCCGCCGGATGAACGTCCCCGAGGCCCGCGCGGCGCTCGAGGAGGCCATGCGCCGGGTCGCCACCATCGCGCTGGTGCACGAGACGCTGTCCCAGACGCTCGACGAGACCGTGGTGTTCGACGAGCTGGTCGGCCGGTCGCTGCGGCTGGCGGCGGACGTCGCGTCGGCCGGCGCGTCGGTGCGCACGCTGGTCCGCGGCACCTTCGGCCCGGTGTCCGCCGAGGACGCCACCGCGCTGGCCCTGGTGCTCACCGAGCTGGTCACGAACGCCGTCGAGCACGGGCTCGCCGGCCGGGACTCGGGGTCCGTCGAGGTGACCGCCGAGCGCGTCGAGGACGACCTCACGGTGACCGTCGCGGACGACGGCGCCGGGATCCCGGAGCAGTCGGGCGGCAGCAGCACCGGCCCGGGCACGGGCCTCGGGACGCAGATCGTGTCGACCCTGGTGACGAACGAGCTGCGCGGGTCGATCACGTGGTCCCCGCGCGAGGGCGGCGGCACGCAGGTCACCCTGCGCGCGATGCTGCGCACCCCGGGCCGCGACGCCGCGGCGACGGTCGCCTGACCCCGCCCCTCGCCCCACCCCCGCGCGCCCTTCGCCGAGATGGCAGCTCTCGGCTGTGCGGAGGCACCTGCCCGCAGCCGAAAGTTGCCATCTCGACGGGAGGGACCTGCGCGCGGGAGGGCGGGGCGGGCGGGGCTGGGCGAGGGTGGACGCGACGACGCCCGCCGTGCCCCGGGGGGAGGGGCGCGACGGGCGTCGGAGGTCGTGCTGCGGGCGGGTGTCAGCCCGCGCGGCGCTGCCGGGCGGTGCGGCGCTTGAGGGCGCGCCGCTCGTCCTCGGAGAGGCCGCCCCAGACACCGGCGTCCTGGCCGGACTCCAGCGCCCACTTCAGGCAGGTGTCGACGACGTCGCACCGGCGGCACACGGCCTTGGCCTCCTCGATCTGCAGCAGGGCCGGGCCCGTGTTGCCGATCGGGAAGAACAGCTCCGGGTCCTCGGTCAGACACGCTGCCTGGTGGCGCCAATCCATCGAAACTCTCCTCAGCACAGGGGCATGCCACGACCAGGGGGCGGGGTGGCATGGGCGCTCGAGCACACGTCCGACGCGGTGAAGAAGGCGGGGGGCGTGAGCGTCGGCGCTCGGGGGATTCGAACTGCTGAGTACAAGATTCACATGGCCGCCGGAGGGCGCACAAGGGGTTACGCGCAGGTTTCTTGCGCGTGACGACTGAGGCGTCGGTCACATCTGTGTGCACGCTGAACGCCTGGGGCGCACGCTACTCCTGGGCGGGCGTCGGGCGCCAACTCGTCCGGCCACCGGGACCATCGTCCCTGGCCCGCGAGCGGCACGGGCCGGGACCTGCGCGGACGCCCCGCGGATTCACCCGCGGCGCGCGTAGGGTCGGCGCGTGACCGGATCCCGCACCCCCCAGCCGCCCCCGTCGTCGCGGCCGGCCGCCGCGCCGGGCGCCGTCCGGCTGCTCGCCGGCCTCGTGCTGCTGCAGGCGCTCGCCGTCGCGGTGATCGCCGTGGCGCTCGTCGTCGCGCTGGTGCGCGGCACCTCGATGCCGGGCCCCGTGGCGTTCCTGGTCCTGCTCGCCGCGGGCTTCGCGGCCGTGCTGGGCGGGGCCGGGCGCGCGCTGCTCCAGGGGCACCGCTGGGGACGGGCACCGGTGATGACGGTGCAGATCCTGCTGGTCGTGCTGACGGTGGGCTGGCTCGGCGTCGAGGTCGCCGTCTGGTCGGTCGCCGTGCTGGTGCTGGCCGTCCTGGTCGGCGCCCTGCTGGTCACCCCGACCGTCGTCGCCTGGACCACGGGCACCGCCGGCCGCGAGGACTGACCCCGCCGGGCCCGCCGTCCCGGGACGCACGCGCGCCCGGCGGGGAGACCCCCGCCGGGCGCGCGTCGTCGTGCCGGACGCGGTGTCAGTCGACCGCCAGCGCCGCCACCGGGGGCGTCCGCGCGGCCGTCCGGCCGGGCAGGGCCGAGGCGAGCACGCCCGCCACCAGCGCCACCCCGAGCACCAGCCCGAGGTCGGTCCACGGCACCCGCAGCTGCAGGTCCGCGATCCCGGCGAGCACCGCCGCCGACCCGAGCCAGCCGTACGCCAGCCCGAGCGCCACGCCGACGACCGCCCCGACGCCGGCGATCAGCGCGCCCTCGACCGCCATGGACGCCCGCAGCTGCCGCCGGGTCAGGCCCAGCGCGCGGAGCGTCGCGGACTCGCGGCGCCGCTCGATCACCGACAGGGACAGCGTGTTGGTCACGCCGATCAGGGCGATCACGACCGCCACGGCGAGCAGCCCGACGACGACCGCGAGCAGGGTGTCGATCGCGCGCTGGTACAGCGCCCGCTCGAGCGCCGCGCCGGTGATCTCCAGCACGGAGTCGGACGTGAGGTCCTGCACCTGCTGGACGACCGTGCCGGAGTCGAGGACGTCGGCCACCCGCAGCCAGGCGGTGCTGAGCGTCCCGGGAGAGCCGAGCTCGTCGAGCGTGCCCGGCGTGACGAGCACGAACCAGCTGTCCAGCGGGACGACGGCCGCCGTCAGGTCGACGGGCGTCCCGACGCCGGAGCCCTCGGCGCGGGCGACGGAGACCCGGTCGCCGTCCTCGATGCCGGCGCTCTTCGCGACGGCCTCGGGCACCACGACGCTGCCGTCGCCGACGGCCGCGGCCAGGTCGGTGTCGCGGAGGACGGCCGCCGCCTGCTCCGGGGTGATGCCGAGCGCGTCGACCGTCTGCGTGCCGCCGAGCTCCACGCTGTCCCGGACGAGCGTGGCTGACGACTCGACCCCGGGGATGTCGGCGAGCGCCTCGACGGTGCCCGCGGGCAGCGCCTCGGTGACCGGGTTGCCGCTCTCGTCGGTGGTGAACGGCGCCGCGACCGCGAGGTCGACCGGGTACCGGGTGTCGAGCTCGTCGTCCAGGGTGGCCCGGGCGGTCACGGCGCCCGTGCTCATCATCGCGACGAGCGTGACGCCGATCAGCAGCGCGGTGCTGGTGGCCGCGGTGCGCGCGGGGTTGCGGCCGGTGTTCGCCGCGGCGAGCCGCGCCGGCATCCCGAACCGGCCGACCAGGCGGCCGATCGCGGCGACCACCCTGGGCATCCAGAACACCGCGCCGACCAGCAGGCCGATGAAGGACGCCGCGCCCCCGAGGATCGCGATGCCGACGGCCACGACCAGGAGCTGCTTCGACAGGACGACCCCGCCGGCCAGCAGCAGCGTCCCGCCGACGACCAGCACCAGGCTGACGACCAGCCGGAACCGGCCCGCTCGGCTGCCGGCCGCGGGCGCGTCGGCCGGCCGCAGCGCGGCGATCGGCGCGACCCGGGTGGCGACCCGGGCGGGCGTCAGCGCGGCGAGCACGGTGACGACCACGCCGACGGCCAGCGGCGCGACGACGCTCGCGACGGTCGGGCGGACGACGGACGGCACCGGGAACGGCAGGTCCGCGTTCTGCATCACGAGCAGGGCGACCTGCACCAGCGCGGTGCCGAGCAGGGTGCCCGCGACGGAGGCCGCCAGGCCGAGCAGCGAGGCCTCCAGGAGCACCGACCGGCGCACCTGGGACCGCACGGCGCCGACGCAGCGCAGCAGGGCGAGCGTCCGGGTCCGCTGGGCGACGAGCACCTGGAACGTGTTCGCGATGACGAGTCCCGCGACGATCATCGCGACCGCGGCGAACGCGAGCACGACCACCAGGATCGGGCCGGTGCCGTCGCTGCCCGACAGGCTGCGCTCGGCGGCCGCGTCGCGGGTCAGGACGATCGGGTCGGTGCCGCCGGAGGCCGTCAGGACGCTCTCGACCGCGTCGACGACGGTCGCGGTGTCGGCGCCCTCGTCGACGGCGAGCAGCAGCTGCGAGGTCGCGGCGTCGGACAGCGTGGGCGTCCCGTCGCCGTCGCCGAAGCTGGCCCAGAGCAGGGTGTCGTCGAGGGTGGCGAGCGCGGCGCCGCCGTACTGGGCCCAGGCCGACGTCGGGTCGGTGGTCAGGCCGACGACCTCGGCGTCGGCGCGGACCTCGCGGTAGGTCCCCTCGGGCTCGCCCGGGGCGGCCGTCGCCTCGTCGGACGGCGCGGCGGTCGCGCCGTCGGTCGCACCGGCGGTCGCGCCGTCGGTCGCACGGGCGGTCGCGCCGGCGGGGTCGTCCGCGGACGCCGTCGTCGTCGGTCGGCAGGCCGTAGACCAGGCGGTCGGGGTGCAGCGTGTCCTTGACCGCGAAGCCCTCGCGCA
>NZ_SZYE01000114.1 GCF_005239125.1 Cellulomonas hominis
GCCGCCCGCCGCGCCGGCCGCGCCGGCCGCGCCGGCCGCCCGCCGAGGTCGAGCGTCTGGCGGTGTCGCGCCCGCTGAACCGCTCGACCTCGCCTCAGAGCCTCGACCTCGGCGGTGGTGCGCGGTCAGGGGAGGTGGGTGGTGCGGTCGTCGAGCGCCGGGGGCGCGCTCGACGGCAGCAGCGCGGCGAGCGCGGCGACGTGGTCCGCGCCGACGTCGAGGTCCGTCAGCCACCAGCGGGTGCCGGGCGCGGGGGTCAGTGCGGCTGCCGCCCCTGGGTCCACGACCCGTACCTCCGGCCGCCCGGCGGCGTCGGACACCCGGAGCGCCCGCGGGTCGACCGCGAGCCCCGTCCCCGCGGCCTTGAGCACCGCCTCGGTGCGCGCCCAGGTGAGCAGCAGCCCGTGCGGCCCGGCGGCAGCCGGCTCCCCGGGCGCGAGCACGACGCGCGCGAGGTCCTCGTCGGGTCGAGCCCGCCCGGCGCCCGGCGTGGCGGGTCCGACGTGGTGGTGCGGGCGATCCGGGCCCGGGCGCGCGGGATCGGCGCGCGCGCCCGTCCGCTCGACGTCGACCCCGACGGGCCCGCCGTCCGTCAGCGCCACGACCACGACGTCGTCCCCGCGGCTCAGCGAGAGGTGCGGCACCGGCCCGCCGTCCGCGCGGTCGGCGACGGGGACGCCGTGCCCTGCCGACCCGCAGCGGGGGCAGCGCCGCCGCACGCGGACGGCGTCCGGCTCCACCCCGCACGCCTCCGCGACGGCGAGCCGCGCGAGCAGCAGCACCGACGCGACGGCGTCGCGATCACCGGGCACGGCGCGGTCGAGCCGCTCGCGCTCGCGCGGGTCGAGCAGCGGCAGCAGCGCCGACGCGGCGACGACGCCGGCGCGGCGCACGCGGATCGGGGGCACGCCGCCATCCTCCCGCGGAGGGCGCCCGAGTTCGCCGGTTGCGCGCGAGTTCGCCGGTTCCGCGCGTGCTCTCGGCGCGGAACCGGCGAACTCGAGCGAGGCGTCAGGCGGCGACGGACGCGGGGGAGCGGTGCGTGAAGCGGTGGAACGTCGCCCGGGTGCCGCCGTCGCTGCGACGGGCCAGCGCCAGGCCGACGACGACCGCGCCGAGCAGCGGGCCGACGCCGCACGCGACCATGCCGGCCCGCGCACCGAGGTGCTCGCACACCCAGCCGATCAGCGTCCCGGACACGGCCTGCGCGCCGAGCAGCACCAGCACGTAGAGCGCCATGACCCGGCCGCGGACGTGCGGGGCGACGGTCGTCTGCACGAGCGTGTTCGACCCGGTGAGGTAGAGCAGCGTGACGACGCCCATCGCGATCAGCACCGTGATGAACACCGGACGGGACGGCGCGGCGGCGGCGAGCAGCTGCAGCAGGCCGATCGCCCCGGCGAGCAGCACCAGGTGCGTGATCCGGCTGCCGCGGCGGCGGGTGGACAGCAGGGCGCCGGTGAGCGCGCCGACCGCGAGCATCGAGGTGAGCAGCGCGTAGCCGCCGGCGTCGGTGCGGAACACCTGGTCGGTGTAGGCCGCGAGGACCGTCGCCATGTTGACGCCGGTGACCGCCACGAAGCCGACCAGCACGACCGACCACAGGATCCGGGGGCTGCGCCGCACGTAGGCCAGGCCCTCGCGGAGCTGGCCCTTGGCGCGCGCCACGACCGGCGTCGCGGCGAGCTCGGCGGCCCGCATGACCGCGAGCAGCCCGACCGCGGCGAGGCAGGCCACCGCGTTGAGCAGGAACGTCCAGCCCTCGCCGACCGCGCTGATCAGGCCGCCGGCGACGGCGGGGCCGACCAGGCCGCCGAGCTGGAACACGGCGGAGTTCACGCTGATCGCCTGGCGGAGGTGCTGGGGCCCGGCGACCTCGTGCACGAACGCCTGCCGCGCCGGGTTGTCGAACACGGTGGCCAGGCCGCTGACGAACGCGGCGACCAGCACGTGCCAGGCCTGGACGTGCCCGCTGATCGCGAGCACGCCGATCGTGAGGGTCGAGAGCCCGAAGACCGACTGGGTGACCATGAGGACGCGCCGCCGCGGGAACCGGTCGGCGACGACGCCGCCGACCAGGCCGAGCAGCAGCATCGGGAGGAACTGCAGCGTGACCGTCAGGCCGACGAGGGCCGCGGAGCCGGTGAGGCTGAGCACGAGCCAGTCCTGGGCGACGCGTGCGGCCCAGCCGCTCGTGTTCGTCAGCACCTGGGAGAAGACGTAGAGCCGGAAGTTCCGGACGCCGAGCGCGGCGAGCGTCGCGTTCCGCGGCTTCGGCGCGGCGGGCTCCGGGGCGGTCTGCGACGCGGCCGCGGCGTCGGCGGGGGTGTCGGTCACCGGGGCCGGGCGCCGGTGCAGCGCGAGGCGGGGGCCGTGCAGCGTGCGGCGCAGGCGGCTCGTGGCGGTGGCGGGGCGGGGCGTGCGGGTCGGGGACGGGGCGTGGCGGCGAGCCGAGGGCACAGGTGTTCCTTGCTGAGGGATGCGTGTGGTGTGGGTGCGGAACGGGTCCGGACGAGTCGTGTCCCTCTAGGCTACGGCTCCCGGCGCGATTTCTTGAGGTGATAGCGGCAATGACTGCGATCACGTTCTGTAATGATCGTGTGGTGGTGCCACAGGTCAGCGGGCCACCGTCCGAGCCGGAGGATCGCCGTGTTTGACCCCGACCAGCTGCGCACTTTCCTCGCCGTTTCCGAGACGTTGAACTTCACGCGCGCCGCGGCTCGGCTGTCCCTCTCGCAGCCCACGGTGAGCCAGCACATGCGCAAGCTCGAGGACGCCGCCGGTCGCCGGCTGCTCGACCGCGACACCCGCGGCGTGCAGCTCACCGACGACGGGCAGGCGATGGCGACGTTCGCGCGGACGATCCTCGCGGCGCACGACGAGGCGACCCGGTACTTCACCGGCTCGGCGATGCACGGCCGGCTGCGGTTCGGCGCGGCCGACGACCTCGCGCTCGCCCAGCTGCCGCGGGTGCTGCGCGACTTCCGCCGGCTACACCCCCGGATCAACCTGGAGCTGACGGTCGCGCAGAGCGGCGCGCTGCACCGGCGGCTCCGGGCGGGGCAGCTCGACCTGGTCTACATCAAGGAGGCGACCGGCCAGGCGGAGGGGCAGCTGGTCCGCCGCGACCGCCTGGTCTGGGTGGCGGTGCCCGGCACGGCCGTCGACGCCCAGGCGCCGGTCCCGCTCATCACCTACCAGGGCGCCTCGCTGACCCGGCAGGCCGCGGTGCGTGCGCTCACCGAGGCGGGCCGGCCGTGGCGCACCACCTGCAAGGTCATCGAGGTCAACGGGGTCCTCGCCGCGCTGCGGGCGGGCCTCGGGATCGCGGTGCTCCCGCAGAGCCTGCTGCCCGAGGACCTGGTGCAGCTGCCGGCCGCCGCGCTCGGGCTGCCGGACCTCGGGGACGTCGACATCACGCTCGTCGCCAACCCGCAGTCGCCGCGCGAGCCGATCGAGGCGCTCACCTCGGCGATCCTGGGTCAGGCGCCGCGCTGACCAGCCGGGGCGCCGGTGGCTCGACTGCGCTACGGTCTCGCCCGGCCCGGCGGCACCGTCCGGGCAGCCGACCAGAGAGGACCCCCCCGTGGCGAGCGCCGACTACTTCCTGTCCGGCCACCCGGACGCCGCCCGCGCCGCGCTGGCCGAGGCGCTCGCGGAGCACGGCTTCACGGTCACGCCGCGGGCGGACGGCTCGTGGGAGGTCGCCCGGGGCAGCGCGACCGCGACCGCGATGCTCGGCGTGCTCGCGGGCCGCAAGAACCAGCGGCTCGTCTACGAGGTCCGGTTCTTCGACCACCAGGGCACGCCCGTGGCGCGGTTCGCCCGGGACTCCGGGGCGGGCGCGATGGGCGGGGTGTTCGGCGTCCAGCGGTCGGAGAACGTGTTCGCGGAGGTGAGCGAGGCGGTCGCCGCGCAGCTGCACGCCCGGGGGCACCTGGCGCACCTGTTCCGCGGGGCCTGAGCCGCCCTAGGCCGGCTCGCCGATCCGCTCCAGCGCGTCGACCACGAGGTCCCAGAACCGCTCCCGGTCCAGCTCGAGCGCGATCGCCGTCGGGCAGCCGTCGGGCGCGGGACCGCGCAGGTCGACCACGGTCATCCCGGTCGTCAGCTCGCCGGCGAGCTCCACGTCGACCGGCGCCCGCCGCACGGTCATGACCGCCGGGTCGATCACGTAGGCGACGGCGCACGGGTCGTGCACCGGCGGGGCGTCGAACCCCATCGTCTCCCGGTACGAGGCGGTGAAGAACGCGAGCAGCTCCTCGACGAACCGGGCGGGCGCGGTGCCGACGCCGGCGATCCGGCGCACGACGTCCGGGGTGGCGAGCGCCTGGTGCGTCAGGTCGAGCCCGACGACCACGACGTCCCAGCCGGCCCGCAGCACGACCCGTGCGGCCTCGGGGTCCTCCCGGATGTTGAACTCCGCCACCGGCGACCAGTTGCCGGTCCGGTACGCGCCGCCCATGAGCACGACCTGCCGGACCCGGTCGACGATCCGCGGCTCCCGCAGCACCGCCAGCGCGATGTTGGTCAGCGGCCCGGTCGGGACGAGCGTCACGGTGCCCGCCTCGCGGGACATCACCGTCTCGACGATCAGGTCCACCGCGTGCCGCGGGTCGAGCGCCTGCGCGGGCTCGGGCAGCACCGGCCCGTCGAGGCCGGACTCGCCGTGGACGCTCGCGGCGTGGTCCCGGACGCGGACCAGCGGGCGGTCCGCGCCCGCGGCGACCGGGACGCCGGCGAGCCCGGCGACCCGGGCGACGGCGAGCGCGTTGCGGGTGACCTTCGCGAGGTCCTGGTTGCCCGCGACGGTCGTGACCGCGAGCAGCTCCACCTCCGGGCTGCCGTGCGCCAGCAGCAGGGCCACCGCGTCGTCGTGGCCGGGGTCGCAGTCGAGGATGATCGGGCGGGGCATCGGTGCTCCTCACGTCGGCCGGGGGAGCGTCCCAGCGCGCGGCGGGCGGGGTCAAGGCCCACACGTCGCGCAGACGGAATGTCCCGGTAACACCCGCTGGTTAGGCTCGACGGTGGGTCGCGCGTCCGCGCGGCCCGGGCACGAGGGAGAACGTCCGTGGCACAGGGTGTGGTGGCCGAGGGCCTGCAGGTCGGGTACGCGGCGATGCTGGAGCAGTTCCATCCGACCGAGGCGGTCGAGCTGTCCGCCTACGCGGAGTCCCAGGGGTTCCTCGGCACGATGGCGGCCGACCACTACCAGCCGTGGGTCCCGCAGCAGGGGCAGTCCGCGTTCGTCTGGAACGTGCTCGCCGCCCTGGGCGAGCGGACCACCGGCGACATGGGCCCGGGCGTGACCGCGCCGACGTTCCGCTGGCACCCGGCGATGGTCGCGCAGGCCTCGGCGACGCTCGCCGCGATGTACCCCGGGCGGCACTGGCTCGGCCTGGGTTCCGGCGAGGCGCTGAACGAGCACATCACGGCGCAGTACTGGCCCGAGGCACCCGAGCGGATCAACCGGATGTTCGAGGCCATCGACATCATCAAGAAGCTGTTCTCGGCGTCGCTCGCGGGCAAGGACGTCAAGCACGCGGGGCAGTTCTACAAGCTCGAGTCCACCCGGCTGTGGACCATGCCCGAGGTCGCCCCGGAGATCCTGGTCGCCACGGCCGGCCCCGTCACCGCGAAGCGCGCCGGCAAGCACGCCGACGGCCTCATCACCGTCGGCGCGCCGCTGGAGAAGATCAGCGGCCTGTTCGGCAAGTTCGACGAGGGCGTCCGCGAGTCCGGCCGCGACCCCCAGGACCTGCCGAAGGTCCTGCAGCTGCACCTGTCCTGGGCCGAGACCGACGAGCAGGCCATGGAGAACGCCATGGTCGAGTGGCCCAACGGCGGCATGAAGTTCCCCAAGGGCGACATCCGGTCGCCGTTCGACTTCGCGCAGATGGCCAAGCTCGTGCGCCCCGAGGACTTCGAGGGCCGCATGGTCATCTCGTCCGACCCGGACGTGCACCGCGCGGAGATCCAGAAGTACGTCGACCTCGGCTTCGACCGGGTCTACCTGCACAACGTCGGCCGGAACCAGCGCGAGTGGATCGACGTGTTCGGGCGGGACGTGCTGCCGAAGCTGGTGCGCTGACCGTGCCCGGCCCGGTGCCGGCGTCGGCCGCCGCCGACCTGCTCACCGCCTGGGGCGTCCCCGGCATCGCCGAGGTGCGCCCCGGCGACGACCTGGCGACGCTGCTGGGCGACGCCCTGGCGGCCGACGCCGCGGCCCGGCCCGCCACCGCGCTCGCGGACGGCGACGTCCTGGTCGTGACCAGCAAGGTCGTGTCGAAGGCCGAGGGCCGCGTCGTGCAGGCCGAGGACCGCGAGGCGGCCATCACCGCCGAGACGGTCCGGGTCGTCGCGACCCGGGAGCACCCGGGCGGCGTCACCCGGATCGTCGAGAACCGGCTCGGCCTGGTCATGGCCGCCGCCGGTGTCGACGCGTCCAACACCGACGAGGGCACGGTCCTGCTGCTGCCCGTCGACCCGGACGCCACCGCCCGGGCGCTGCGGGCGGCGCTGTCCGAGCGGTTCGGGGTCACGCTCGGGGTCGTCGTCAGCGACACCGCCGGGCGGCCGTGGCGGCAGGGGCAGACGGACATCGCGATCGGCGCGGCCGGCGTGCAGGTCCTGGACGACCTGCGCGGGTCGACGGACACGCACGGCCGTCCGCTGCAGGTCAGCATGGCGGCCGTCGCCGACGAGATCGCCGCCGCGGCGGAGCTCGTCAAGGGCAAGGCGACCGGCCGGCCCGTGGCGGTGGTGCGCGGCCTGGCGCACGTCGTGACCGTCGAGGACGGGCCGGGCGCGCGGGTGCTGGTGCGGACCGGACCGGACGACATGTTCGCCGAGGGCACCGCGGAGGCGTACGCGCGCGGGTGGAAGGACGCGGCGGGGTCCGGGGCACGCTGAGGTCCCGGTCGGGGACGCCCCGGCACCCATATGATGAATTCATCAATTCATCATCTGGCGAAGGAACTCCGTGGCCGAGCACCCGCTCTCCGAGATCAAGGCCAACCTCTTCAAGGGGCTGGCGCACCCCGCCCGGATCCGGGTCCTGGAGCTGCTCGACGAAGGCGGCGAGGTGTCCGTCGCCGACCTGATCGCGGGGACCGGGCTGGAGGCGTCCAACCTCTCCCAGCACCTCGGCGTGCTGCGCCGCTACGAGCTCGTCGAGTCGGACCGGCAGGGCGCCCAGGTGCGGTACCGGCTCGCGTCGCCCCTCGTGGCCGAGCTGCTGCGCGTGTCCCGCGAGCTGCTCGCCGAGATGCTCCAGACCACGCGGCAGCGGCTCGAGGCCACGCTGCAGGAGCCCGCCGGCGCCGACGAGCGGCCCGCCCGGTGACCGGCTGGCGCTCGCTGCTGCCCGGACGCCGCGACTACGCCGACCTGCCGCGCACCTGGCGCGCCGACCTGCTCGCGGGCGTCACCGTCGGCATCGTCGCGCTCCCGCTCGCCCTGGCGTTCGGGGTGAGCTCGGGCGCGGGGGCCGAGGCCGGGCTGGTCACGGCGGTCGTCGCCGGCCTGGTCGCGGCGGTGTTCGGCGGCTCGCCCGTCCAGGTCTCCGGCCCGACCGGCGCGATGGTCGTGGTGCTGGCGCCGATCGTGGCCGCGCACGGCGCCGCCGCGCTCGGGGTCGTCTGCGTCGTCGCCGGGACCCTGGTGGTGCTCGCCGGCGTGCTGCGCCTCGGCCGCCTCGTCGGGATGATCCCCTGGCCGGTGGTCGAGGGGTTCACGCTCGGCATCGCCGTCATCATCTTCCTGCAGCAGGTGCCCGCCGCGCTGGGTGTCGACGCCGCCGGGCACGACGCCAACGCCGCCGTCGCGGCCGTGCAGGCGGCGGGCGAGTCGTCGCCGGTGGCCGCCGCCTGGCCGCTCGGGTGCGTCGCGGTCGTGGCGCTGGTGATGGCGGTCGCGCCCCGCGTGCACCGGGCGGTCCCGGGGTCGATCGTCGCCATCGTCGTCGTCACGCTCGCGGCCGTGCTCCTCGACCCGCCGCTCGCCACCATCGGGCGGCTGCCCGCCGGCCTGCCGGCACCGGCCCTGCCGGACCTCGACCTCGGCACCGTGCAGCACCTGGTCGGGCCGGCGGTCGCGGTGGCGGCGCTCGCCGCCGTCGAGTCGCTGCTGTCGGCCCGCGTGGCGGCGGCGCACTCGGACACGGGGCCCTACGACCCCGACCGCGAGCTCGTCGGGCAGGGCCTCGCGTCGGTCGTCGCCGGGTTCTTCGGCGGCATGCCGGCCACCGGCGCGATCGCCCGGACCGCGGTCAACGTCCGCTCGGGCGCGCGGACCCGGGCCGCGGCGGTCGTGCACGCGGCCCTGCTCCTCGTCGTGGTGAGCGCCGCCGCCGGTGTCGTCGAGCGGATCCCGCTCGCGGCGCTCGCCGGGGTCCTGATGGTCACTGCGGTGCGCATGGTGCACGTCTCGACGCTCACGGCGGTGGTCCGGTCCAGCCGCCCCGACGCGCTGCTGTTCGCCCTGACCGCCGTCGTCACGGTCGCGGTCGACCTGATCTACGCGGTCGGGATCGGCGTCGTCGTCGCGGCGGTCCTCACGCTGCGCGCGGTGGCGCGCTCCGCCGGGGTGCGCCGCGAGGAGCTGCCGGGGCCGCGGCAGGCGGGCGACGAGCACATCGCGCTGCTGCGGCTCGACGGCGCGCTGTTCTTCGGGGCCGCGGACCGGGTGCTCGAGCGGGTCGGCCGGATCGAGGACGTCGACGTCGTGGTCCTGCGGATGTCCCAGCTCCAGCTCCTCGACGCGACGGGCGTCCAGGTCCTCGCCGAGGTGGTCACGAGGCTCGAGCGGCGGGGCGTGACGGTGCTGGTCAAGGGTGTCCAGGAGCGGCACCTGGCCCTGGTGCGCCGCGCCGGGCTGGTGTCCGCGCTCCGCGACCCGCACCACCTGTTCGACGACCTGCAGCCCGCGCTCGCGCACGCGCGGAGCCACGTGGCGCGCGTGGGAGCGGGCGCGTGAGCCGCCGCGGGGCGCCCGCCGGCGCGCGCGCGGGCGCGCCGAGTCAGCGCCCCGGCTGCTGCGCCGCGATCTGCGCCGACTGCCCCGTCGCCCCCGGCTCGCCGCCCGGGATCGGCTCCGCGATGACCGCGGTGCCGTAGGCGCACACCTCGGAGAACTGCCCGATCGAGTCGGTGTCGAACCGCATCGCGACGATCGCGTTGGCCCCGCGCTGGGCGGCCTCCTCGGTCATCCGGCGCATCACCTCGTGCCGGGACTCGTACATGATCTTGGTGTACTCGGGGATCTCGCCGCCGCCGATCGAGCGGAAGCCCGCCGTGAAGTTCGCCCCGATGTTCGTCGAGCGCACCGTCAGGCCCATGACCTCGCCGAGCACCGCCTGGATGCGGTAGCCGGGGATCTCGTTGCTGGTCACCACGATCATGCGGCGATCGTGCCAGCCCGGCTGCCCCGGTGACGACCGGGACGCACGCGATCACCCGGGCGCCGCGTCCGCCGCCACCCGGACGGGCGCGGCTAGCATCGCCAGGCCGGGCCCGCGGGTCCGGCACCGACGGCGGGGGCGCGACGAGAGGGAGGCCCGGGTTGGGTACGTCCGAGAAGTTCCAGTACGGCGGCGGCGCGTGGGGCGGCGACCTCGCCGCGACCCCGAGCCTGGCGATCGAGGTCCAGGACAGCGACATCGCGGTGATCGACTACCGGCCTGCTCCCGAGGGCCTGGGGCGGTTCTACCTCGGGTTCCAGCCGCGCGACCTGTACGACGACCCGGCGGAGAGCGAGCCGGTCGACATCGAGGGGGAGGCCGAGGCGTTCGCCACCTGGGCGGAGGCCGTCGGCGCGCTCGACGTGCAGCCGAAGGAGGTCCGGCGGCTCATGGCGATCGAGGGCGAGGAGCCCGAGGACACGTTCGTCGAGGAGACGGTCGTCCGGCTGCTGCGGCTCGTCGGGCTGTCGGTGCCGAAGGGGCTCGCGGGCTAGCTGCCCGTTCCGGCGGACGCCCCGCCGCGGAGCGCGCGGGGCGAGGGGGAGTGACGCGATGAGGATCGCCGTCTGCGGCGGTACGGGCGTGGTGGGGCGGCACGTGGTGCGCGTCGCCGCCGGGCGGGGGCACGAGGTGGCGGTCCTGAGCCGCGCCGAGGGCGTCGACCTCGCCCGCGGCCCCGAGGACGCGGTGGACGCCGCGCTCGCGGGGGCCGACGCGGTGGTCGACGTGCTGAGCACGACGACGCTGTCGGCGAAGGGCGCGGTCGCGTTCTTCTCGGCGACGACCCGGCGGCTGCTCGCCGCCGAGGAGCGGGTCGGTGTGCCGCACCACGTCGCCCTGTCGATCGTCGGCATCGACGGGATCGACGCCTCGTACTACGCGGGCAAGCTCGCGCAGGAGCGGCTGGTCGCCGCCGCCCGGACGCCGCACTCGATCGTCCGGGCCGCGCAGTTCCACGAGTTCGCCGGGCAGATCGTCGCGCGCGCGTCGCTCGGGCCGGTCACGCTCGCGCCGCGGACCCTGACCCGCCCCGTGGCGGCGATCGAGGTGGCCGAGCACCTGGTCGACGTGGTGGAGGGCGGCCCGGTCGGGCGGGCACCGGACCTGGTCGGGCCGGCGGACGACACCCTGGCCGGGATGATCCGCCGGCTGTCCGCGCACGACCGGACCGGACGACGGGTGCTCGAGGTCCGGCTGCCCGGCCGGTACGGCGCGGGGCTCGCGTCGGGCGCCCTGCGCGGCGGCCCGGGTGCGCGCGAGGGCCGGTTGACGTTCGACGAGTGGCTCGGATCGCCGTCCCGGGCCGCCTGACCCGCGCCCGCCCGTCCGCGCCCGTGCCCGTCAGCGCCTGCGCGCCCGTGCGCCTGCGCGCCAGGGGGTAGCCGACGCGTCGAGCGAGTAGTCGCCGCCTACTCGCTCGACGCGTCGGGTACTCGCTCGGCGCGGGGGTTGCTCGCTCGGCGGCCTGGCCGGCGTCGCCGCGCCGGGCCGCCCGGCGTCAGGCCTTCGCGGCCCGGGCGGCGGCCTTCGCGGCCTGCTTGGTCTCGCGGACCCGCTGGAGCGACTCCGGGTCCCGCACGTCGGCGATCGACCGCGGCACGTCGTCGGCGTAGGCCCCCGCGGCCTCCTGCCAGCCGGCCGGGGTCACCCCGCGCTGCTTCGCCAGCAGCGCCAGGAAGATGCGCGCCTTCTGGTCACCGAACCCGGGCAGCGCCTTCAGCCGCTTCAGCACGGTGGCGCCGTCGGGCTCGCCGTCCGCCCAGATCCGCGTGACGTCGCCGTCGTAGTCGTCGGCCACCGCGCGGGCGACGGCCTGGATGCGACCGGCCATCGAGCCGGGGAACCGGTGCACCGCCGGCGGGGTGGCGCACAGCGCCGCGAACTCCTCCGGGTCGGCCTCGGCGATCCGGCGGACGTCGAACCCGCCCATGCGGGCGGCGATCTTGGCCGGGCCGGCGAACGCCGACTCCATCGTGACCTGCTGGTCCAGGAGCATCCCGACCAGGAGCGCGAACGGGTCGGAGTCGAGCAGGCGGTCCGCGTCGGCGTCGCCGGTCAGCCAGAGGGTCATCGCGCCATTGTGCCCGAGCGCCACGCGGCGCGGATCTCACCCGCCGCGGGTGCCACGCGGCCGTTGACGGGGTCCTCCGGCGGGCGGACCGTGGACGGGGTACGAGGGGGTACCGCCATGCGTCGCCGGCTGATGGTCCTGCTGTCCGTCCTGTCCCTGCTGCTCGGGGGGAGCGTGCTCCTGGCCCCCGCGGCCGCGGCGCACCCGTACTGCGGGCAGGTCTGGGGGTCGCTCGCGAAGGGCGTCCCGGGGATGTCCGCGGGGCAGCTCACGGACGTCCGCGCGGGGCGGCACGCCTGCTACGACCGGCTCGTGCTGGACGTCGACCAGCCGCTGACGGCGTGGTCCGTGCAGTACGTGTCCCCGGTCACCGCGGACGGCTCCGGGGCCGTGGTCCCGGTCCGCGGCGGCGCGCGGCTCGAGGTCGTCGCGCGGGTGAACGTCCTGCCGACCGACGCGTTCTTCGTGGGCGTGGGCAGCGACCTGGTCAGCACCGCGGGCTACCAGACGTTCCGGCAGGTGGCCTGGGCGGGCAGCTTCGAGGGCGTCTCGACCGTCGGCCTGGGCGTGCGCGCGCGGCTGCCGTTCCGGGCGTTCGTCCTGGCCGGGCCCGGTGCGGGGTCACGGCTGGTCGTCGACGTCGGGCACCAGTGGTGCGCCCCGGGGCACGTCGACTGCTGACGCGTGCTCAGGGCGCGGGGTCGCCGGTCAGGTCGGCCGGCGCGGGCCACCGCAGGTCCGGGCAGTCGGCCGCGGTGGCGCAGAACCGCGCGGGCTCGTGCGCGCCCCAGCCGAGCGGGACGGCGACGATGCCGGTGAGGCAGCCCACCAGGGTGAGCACGGACATGACGCGCTGACGCACGCTGATCACCCCGCTTCCTGCCCGGCCCCACGACATCCTGTCCCCCCACCCATCGGCGGCGGACGGCCCGGGTGGAGGGCGCATCCGGGTGATCGCGAGGGGCTGACCGGGTGGACGCCGCCCTGCCAGGATCGGGGGAGGAGGGCCCGCGCGGAAGAGGGGGAGCACCCATGGCCGAGGTCACGGAGTACGTCGCGTCGCTGGTCGACCCGCTCCGCCTCGGTCGCGCCGAACGCGGCGTCG
>NZ_SZYE01000115.1 GCF_005239125.1 Cellulomonas hominis
GCCCCGGCGTCGTACGACTCCCCGCGGCGCTCGGCCTCGGCCAGCGCCGCGACCACCTCGTCCGGCCGGGCCCGGTCCTCGGGGTCGGCCGCCAGGGCGTCCCACAGCGCCCCGGCGGTCACGGGCCCGAGGCCCGCGAGGTCGGCGTCGCCGCTGCGGGTCCGCACCAGCACGGCCTCCAGCGGCCGGGTGCCGAACGGGGCGCGGCCGGTCGCGGCGTACGCGAGCAGCGCGGCCCAGCCCCACCAGTCGGTCGCGGGCGTGGGCTCCGCGCCGTCGACGAGCTCGGGCGCCAGGTAGCCGGGGGTGCCGACGACGAAGCCGGTCGAGGTGACCCGGGTCTCGTCGACGGACTGGGCGATGCCGAAGTCGATGAGCACGGGGCCGTCGGGGGTGACGAGCACGTTGCTCGGCTTGAGGTCGCGGTGCACGACCCCGGCCGCGTGCACGGCACCGAGCGCGTCGCGCAGCCCGTCCGCGAGCCCGTGCAGCGCCGCGGCGTCGAGCGGGCCGCGCTGCCGGACGTGCTCGGCCAGGTCGAGCCCGGGCACCAGCTCGGTGACCAGGAACGCCTCCGTCGAGTCCGCCTCCGCGTCGAGGACCGCGGCGACGCCCGGGTGCCGCAGCCGCTGCAGCGCGAGCACCTCGCGGCGCAGCCGCTCGCGGGACGACGGGTCGGCGCCGATGTGCGGGTGCAGCAGCTTGAGCGCCACCGGCGTGCCGCCCCCGTCGACCGCCCGGTACACCGTGCCCATGCCGCCGGAGCCGAGCGGCGCCAGGATGGTGTACCCGCCGATCTCGGCGCCCGGCGACAGCCCGATGCGCTCCATGCGGGCACGGTAGCCGCCGCGCGCGCGGGGGTCGTGGTGCCGCGCGGCGGGACCGGTGAAGGCGCCCGCGCCCGCCGGCGGACGACCGCCCGCTTCCCGGGCGGTCCGCGCGGGGTCACGTTAAGGTCGAGGGGACACCAAGGAGCTGAACTTCAGTGACATCTGCTGGCTATGACCTGGTCGTCGTCGCGAACCGCCTCCCGGTCGACGTGACCGTGGGCGAGGACGGCACGCCGAGCTGGACCCGCTCCCCGGGCGGCCTCGTGACCGCCCTCGAGCCCGTCGTGCAGCGCTCCGACGGCGCGTGGGTGGGCTGGGGCGGCTCCGCGGACCTCGAGCTCGAGCCGTTCGACGCCGACGACATGCGGCTCGTCCCGGTGAAGCTGACCGAGGACGACCTGACGTTCTACTACGAGGGCTTCTCGAACGACACGCTGTGGCCGCTCTACCACGACGTGATCCAGCCCCCGACGTTCCACCGGCAGTGGTGGGACGCCTACCAGCGGGTCAACCGCCGGTTCGCGGACGCGGCGGCGGCGCAGGCCGCGCCCGGCGCGACGGTGTGGGTGCACGACTACCAGCTGCAGCTGGTCCCGAAGTTCCTGCGCGAGCTGCGCCCGGACGTGCGGATCGGCTACTTCCACCACATCCCGTTCCCCCCGCTGGAGATCTTCGCCCAGCTGCCGTGGCGGCTCCAGGTCGTCGAGGGCCTGCTCGGCGCCGACCTGATCGGGTTCCAGCGCGGCGGCGACGCGGCGAACTTCGTCCGGGTGGTCCGCCGGCTCACCGACCGCACCACCCGCGGCCAGATGATCACGCTGACGGACTCCGACGGCCGCGTGGAGCGGCACGTGCGGGCCGCGGCGTTCCCCATCTCGATCGACTCCAAGGCGTTCGACCGGCTCGCCCGCACCCCCGAGGTGCAGCAGCGCGCCAAGGAGATCCGCGCGGAGCTCGGCGACCCGCAGGTGCTGCTGCTCGGCGTCGACCGGCTCGACTACACCAAGGGCATCCGGCACCGGATCAAGGCGTTCGAGGAGCTGCTCGAGGACGGCCGGATGACCGTGCCCGAGTCGACGCTCGTGCAGGTCGCCTCGCCCAGCCGGGAGAACGTCGGCGCGTACCAGCAGCTCCGCGAGGAGGTCGAGGCGCAGGTCGGCCGGATCAACGGCGAGCACGGCGAGCTCGGGCACGCGGCCGTGCACTACATGCACCACTCCTACCCGATGGAGGAGATGGCGGCCCTGTACCTCGCTGCCGACGTCATGCTGGTCACCGCGCTGCGGGACGGCATGAACCTCGTCGCCAAGGAGTACATCGCGGCGCGGTCCGACGACCGGGGCGCGCTCGTGCTCAGCGAGTTCACCGGCGCGGCCGACGAGCTCGGCGGCGCGGCGATCCTGGTGAACCCGCACGACATCGCCGGCCTCAAGAACGCGATCCAGCACGCCGCGAACATCGACCCCCGCGAGGCGCGCAAGCGGATGCGCCGCCTGCGCCGCCGGGTGCTGGAGAACGACGTCGCGCACTGGTCCGAGTCGTTCCTGTCGGTCCTGACCGCCGTCCCGGTGCGCGAGCACCACGTCTGAGGAGCCCGCCGTGCCCGCAGCACCCGCGCCGACTCCCGGCACGACCGACGACCTGCGCGCCGCCCTGCGGGGCGTGCTCGCCGACCCCGCGCGGCTGCCGCTGCTCGTCGCGCTCGACTTCGACGGGACGCTCGCCCCGCTCCAGGACGACCCGGAGGCCTCGCGGCTGCTCCCCGCGGCGGTGACCGCGCTGCGGGACCTCGCCGACCGCCCCGACGCCGTGCACCTGGCGCTGGTGTCCGGGCGACCCGCCGCGGACCTGCACCGGCTGGCCGAGGTCCCCGCCGGCACGGTGCTGATCGGCAGCCACGGCGCCGAGCGCGCCCGGATCGCCGAGCACGGCCTCGACCGCGACGTGCTGACGCTGACGGACGACCAGTCCGACCGGCTCACCCGGCTCGGCGGGGAGCTGCAGGCGGTGGCCCGCGGCCGGGACGGCGTCTGGGTCGAGACCAAGCCCGCGGCGGTCGTCGTGCACACCCGCATGGCGGACCCGGCGACCGGCGACGCGGCCGAGCGCGAGGCCCTCGGGGTCGGCGAGCGCCTCGGGTCGGTGACCCTGCACGGCAAGAAGGTGGTCGAGGTCTCCGTGCTCGACGCCGACAAGGGCGCCGCGCTGGTGGCGCTCCGGGACGAGCTGCGGGCCGGCACGGTGCTCTGCGCGGGCGACGACGTCACGGACGAGAACGCGTTCCGCGCGCTCGGCGCGGGCGACCTCACGGTCAAGGTCGGCGAGGGCCCGACGGTCGCCGGCTACCGCGTCCCGGACCCGGAGGCCCTGGCCGTCGTGCTGGCCGGGCTGGCGGCGGACCTCGACGGCCGGTCCGGCGCGGACGGCGGCGGGGCGCCCGGGGAAGCCGATCCCGCGCGCGAGGTGCCCCCCGGGGCGTAGGTTCCGCTCGTGGGGCGCCGACGGGAGTCGATGCAGGACGTCGAGCTGGTCGACGTCGGCACCGACCTGCCGCTCGCGCCCGACGCCGAGGACCCCGAGGCCGAGGCCGCCCGCGCCCGGCAGGTCGCGCGCCGCCGCCGGCTGGTCCGGCGCTGGTGGCCCGCCCCGGTCCTGGCCGCGCTGGCGGTGGTCGGGACGCAGGCCGTGCTCGACGCGCGAGAGGACGGCCGGGTCGCCGCGCGGCAGGAGGTCGCGGGCGTGCTCCGGTCCGTCGCGCCGGGGCTGCCCGCCGCGCACCGGTACAGCCAGGAGACGGCGTCCGTGGTGCTGTCCGGCATCCCCGTCGGCGACCTGCGGGTCGGGGTCGCGTCGCCGCCGTGGGACGCGGCGCGCGAGCTGGTCGCGCTCGACCGCGACGGCACCCAGGTCTGGTCGACCTCGCTCGAGGACGGCGGGCGCGCGGAGCCGGACGTCGGCATGGAGTACCCGACCTGCGTCGCCGACGCCGACCCGGTCGAGGTGGTCCGCTGCCTGGTGCTCGACCGCGGGCCGGCGGACGCGGCGGACGACTCCGGGACCTGGGCGCCCGCGCCGCCGAGCGCCGCGCGGCTGGTCGCGCTCGACGCGGCCACGGGCGACCTGCGCGCCTCCCGCCAGGTCGCGCCGATGTCCGGCCTGGGCGCCGCGGACGGGCTCCAGGTGCTCGCCTCCATCACCGACGGCACGCTGCGGGTGTCCGCCTGGGACACCACCGCCGACCGCGGTGCGCCCGACGACGCGGCCGGTGCCCCGCTGTGGCGGACCGACGTGCCCCTGGTCGACCCGGAGGCCGCCGAGCGGCTGTTCTACCCGCCGAGCGTCTCCGTCGCGCCCGGCCGGGTGCTCGTGCAGGGGGAGCTCGGGTCCTGGGCGTTCGCCGCGGACGACGGGCGGCTCCAGGCCTCCGGCCCGGACTACCTGTCCGTCTCCCGCACCGGCCGGCTGCTGGCCAGCGGCGGCGAGGGCGCGCAGCTCCTCGACGACTCCGGCGCGCCCCTGACCGACCTGCACGGCCAGCCGCTGTGGCTGTCCGTGGACGACGGCTCGGTGCCCGGGGTGGAGCTCGTCGCGGCCTCGACCTCGGACGGCCGCGTGCTGGTGGGCGTGGACGCCGAGTCCGGCGCCGAGCTGTGGTCGTCCCCGCACCCCCGGTGGTCCGACCCGGCCGCGGTGCTGCTTGAGGGCACGCTGTACGGCGCCGACACGGACGGGGTCTGGGCGCTCGACGTCGCGACGGGACGGCAGGTGTGGCGCACCGACGTCGAGGTCTCCGGGGACGGCGCGTCGGTGATGACCGACGGCCGCCACCTCCTGGTCGTGGCCCGCTCGGACGCGCTGGCGCAGGTCGGCTTCGCGGTGGCGGACGCCCCGACCGCGGCCGGGCGCGCCGACGCCGGGCGCGCGGACGTCCTCGCCTCCCAGCGCGCGCTCGCCGCGTTCACGCTGTCCGCCGGGGCGCCCGCGTGGGCCACGCGGCTGCCCGCCGACGTACAGGGCGTGTGGCCCTACGGCGGCGACCTGCTCGGCTACGGCGACTCCGACGTCGTGGTGCTCAACTGACGTGAGGCAGTTCACCCGCCGACCGGCCGGGTGTGGTTGGATGTCGGTGGACCGAGGGGGGTCGGCAGACCTCCCTCGACCCGTGTCAGCGAAGACACTCTGACACTCTTCACGACGGATCGTCCGGCACGTACCTGCCGGTGAAGGGATTGATGAATCATGGCTACGGTCACGTTCGACAAGGCCACCCGGGTGTACCCGGGGACGGAGCGCCCCGCGGTGGACGCGCTCGACCTCCACGTCGAGGACGGCGAGTTCCTCGTCCTCGTCGGCCCCTCCGGCTGCGGCAAGTCGACCTCGCTCCGCATGCTCGCGGGCCTCGAGGACGTCAACGCGGGTCGCATCCTCATCGGCGACCGCGACGTCACCGACGTCCAGCCGAAGGACCGGGACATCGCGATGGTGTTCCAGAACTACGCGCTGTACCCGCACATGACGGTCGCCGACAACATGGGCTTCGCGCTCAAGATCGCCGGCACCCCGAAGGCGGAGATCCGCACCCGCGTCGAGGAGGCCGCCAAGATCCTCGACCTCACCCAGTACCTCGACCGCAAGCCGAAGGCGCTCTCGGGCGGCCAGCGGCAGCGTGTCGCGATGGGTCGCGCGATCGTCCGCGAGCCGCGCGTGTTCCTCATGGACGAGCCGCTGTCGAACCTCGACGCCAAGCTCCGCGTGCAGACCCGCACCCAGATCGCCTCGCTCCAGCGCCGCCTGGGCGTCACCACGGTCTACGTCACGCACGACCAGACCGAGGCGCTCACCATGGGCGACCGCATCGCGGTCCTCAAGGACGGCCTCCTGCAGCAGGTCGGCACGCCGCGCGACATGTACGACACCCCGGCCAACGTGTTCGTCGCCGGCTTCATCGGCTCCCCCGCCATGAACATCGGCACGTTCCCGATCGCCGACGGCGTCGCGAAGGTCGGCTCGGCCGGCATCGCGGTGCCGCGCGACGTGATCGGCTCGCTCGCCGCGGACGACAACAACTCCATCACCATCGGGTTCCGCCCGGAGGCGCTGGACGTCGTCCCGCAGGGCACGCCGGACTCGATCCCGGTCTCGGTGAACATCGTCGAGGAGCTCGGCTCCGACGCCTTCGTGTACGGCTCGCTCGTGGGCGACGCCGGTGCCGCGGAGGTCCGCTCGGGCGCCGGCGACTCGCAGGTCATCGTGCGCGTCGACCCGCGCCAGGTCCCGGCCAAGGGCGAGACCATCGCCGTGCGCATCCGGACCGGCGAGCAGCACCTGTTCCACGCCGGCTCGGGCGAGCGCATCGCGCACTGACGCACGACATCTCCACGCCGCAGGGGCGGGGCCGGCACGCACCGGCTCCGCCCCTTCGTCGTCCTGATGGGAGAATCGACCCCATGACCCCTCGCACGCGCCTGCAGATCACCGCGGCCGCGCCGGACCCCGCGCTGCTCGACCTGCCCTGGGACGTGCCGCTCGTGGACTGGCCGGCGGAGCGCCTGGCCGCCCTGCCCCGCGGCATCTCGCGGCACACCGTGCGGTTCGCGCGGCTGTCCGGCCGCGTCGTCGCGATCAAGGAGATCGGCGAGACGGTCGCGTACCGCGAGTACGAGCTGCTGCGCCAGCTCAGCCGCCTGGACGTGCCCAGCGTCGAGCCCGTCGGCGTCATCACCGGCCGCACCGCGCCCGACGGGGAGCCGCTGGAGGCCGTGCTCATCACGCAGCACCTGCGGTTCTCGCTGCCGTACCGCGCGCTGTTCAGCCAGTCGCTGCGCCCCGACACCGCGACGCGGCTCATCGACGCCCTCGCGGTGCTCCTGGTCCGGCTGCACCTCGCCGGCTTCTACTGGGGCGACGTGTCGCTGTCGAACACGCTGTTCCGCCGGGACGCCGAGACGTTCGCCGCCTACCTGGTCGACGCCGAGACCGGCGACCTGCACGACGAGCTCACCCCCGGGCAGCGCGGGTACGACCTCGAGGTCGCGCGGGTCAACATCATCGGCGAGCTGATGGACCTGCAGGCCGGCGAGTTCCTGGAGGAGGACGTCGACGCGGTCGCGATCGGCGACGCGCTGGCCGAGCGGTACGAGGAGCTGTGGTCCGCGCTGACCAGCTCCGAGTCGTTCGGGCTGAACGAGCGGTGGCGCGTGCAGGCCCGCATCGAACGGCTCAACGACCTGGGCTTCGACGTCGGCGAGCTCGACATCACCACGGACATCGACGGCACCACGGTCCGCATCCAGCCGAAGGTCGTGGACGCCGGGCACCACTCGCGCCGGCTCATGCGGCTCACGGGGCTGGACGTGCAGGAGAACCAGGCCCGCCGGCTGCTGAACGACCTCGACCAGTACCGCGCCGCGACGGACCGGCAGAACGACGACGAGACGTTCGTCGCGCACGACTGGCTCACCGAGGTGTTCGAGCCCGCGGTGCGCGCCGTGCCGCGCGACCTGCGGCCGAAGCTCGAGCCGGCGCAGCTGTACCACGAGCTCCTGGACCACCGGTGGTTCCTGTCGGAGGCGCAGAAGCGCGACGTGCCGATGCGGGAGGCCGTGAAGTCCTACACGAAGGACATCCTGCCCACCCGCCCCGACGAGGAGTCGGTCCTCGGCGTCTCCGCGGCGGACCTCCGTGAGGACGCCGAACCCGTCCGCGACTGAGCCGGCGCGCGCCGAGTGCCCAGAACCCGGCGGACGAACCGGGACGAACCCCGGCGGGTCATGGGCGCTCGGCGAGCCTCAGAGCTCGACGCGCTCGTTCTCGCCCTCCAGGCGCTCGCCCTTCACCTTCGCCTTGACGAAGCTGAGGAGGGTCGCGACGCGACCGCCGGGGGCGTCCCAGTACTCCGCGGACTCCGCGCGCACGCGCAGCAGCACCGCCTGCGGGGAGTCCGGGCCGTCGGGCAGCCACGCCTCGACGCCGGCGCCCCACAGCTCGCGCTTCTTCGCCGGGTCGTCGACCGCCTCGGCGACGCCCGCGACGGACACCCAGGTCGCCCCCGAGCCGACCGTCACGTTGACCCGCGGGTCCGCGGCGACGTGGGCGAGCTTGCGCGAGCCGCGCTCGGCGAAGAACCAGAGGTCCCCGTCGAACTCGACCTCCTGGAGCGCCATCGGGCGCGCGACGAGCGTGCCGTCCGGGGCGACGGTCGTCAGCACCCCGAGGCGCTCGTCCTTCAGCATCCCGGCGACGGTGCGGACGGGGTCGGTGCTGTCGTGGGTCATGAGCCCACTGTCCGCCCGACCCGGGGCGCGCGCACCCCGGGGCGGACGGCGGCGCGTCAGGACGCGCGGGTGCGGGCGACCTCGTACAGGGCGATACCCGCGGCCACGCCGGCGTTGAGGCTCTCGACCTCGCTCGCGATCGGGATGGACGCGATCGCGTCGCAGTGCTCGCGCACCAGGCGGGACAGACCCTTGCCCTCCGACCCGACGACCAGCACCAGCGGGTCCGCCGAGTACGGCAGGTCCGCCACCGTGACGTCGCCGCCGCCGTCCAGGCCCACGATGAAGCAGCCCGCCTCGTGCAGCCGCTCCAGCGCCCGCACGAGGTTCGTCGCCCGCGCGACCCGCACGCGGGCCGCGGCGCCCGCGGACACCTTCCACGCCGACGCCGTCACGCCGGCGGACCGGCGCTCCGGCACCAGCACGCCGTGCGCGCCGAACGCGCCCGCGGACCGCAGCACGGCGCCCAGGTTGCGGGGGTCGGTCACGCCGTCGAGCGCGACGACCAGCGGCGCGCGGTCGCTGGCCGCCGCGATGTCCAGCAGGTCCTCGACGTCGCCGTAGTCGTACGGCGGCACCTGGATCGCGACGCCCTGGTGCACGGAGCCGTCGGTCAGCCGGTCGAGCTCGGGCTTGGTGACCTCGAGCAGCGGGTAGCCCGCCTCGGTCGCGGTGCGCAGGATCTCGCGGGTGCGGTCGTCGGCCTCGAGCCGGGTCGCGACGTACACCGCGGACACCGGGATGCCCGCGCGGAGCGCCTCGACGACGGAGTTCCGCCCGGCGACGACCTCGGTCGCGCCCGCGCCCCGCGCCCTGCCCGCGGCGCCACCGCCCCGGCCGGCCGGCCGGTTGCCCGCGCCGCGGGTGCCCGCGACGGCGCGGCGCTCGGCGGCGGCCTTCTTCTTGGCGGCCGGGTGGTACGACCGCTCCTCCGCCTTGGGGGTGGGGCCCTTGCCCTCGAGCCCGCGGCGGCGCTGGCCGCCCGAACCGACGCTCGCGCCCTTCTTGGAGCCCGCCTTGCGTGTCGCGCCTCGGCGCTGGGAGTTGCCGGCCATCAGTCCTCGTCCTCGGTCGTCTGGCGCGCGGCGAGGGACCAGCGCGCGCCGGTGGCGTTGTCCTCGACGGCCACGCCCGCGGCCGTCAGGCGGTCGCGGATCGCGTCCGCGGTGGCCCAGTCCCGGGCGGCCCGGGCGGCGGCGCGCGCGTCGAGCTCGGCCCGCACCAGCGCGTCGAGCGCCTCGGCGTGCCGGTCGTCGGCCGCGGCCGTGCCCCACTGCGCGCCGGCCGGGTCGAGACCCAGCACGTCGAGCATCGCGCGCACGGCCACCAGGCCCGCGCGCACGGCGCCGTCGTCCCCGGCGGCGAGGGCAGAGTTGCCCGCGCGCAGGTGCTCGTGCACGACGGCGAGCGCCGCCGGCACGTTCAGGTCGTCGTCGAGCGCGGCGCCGAAGGCCTCGGGCAGCGCGGCGGCGGCGAGCTCGGCCGGGTCGATCGCGCCCACGCGCTCCGTGGCGCGCTGCACGAACCCCGCCAGCCGGTCCCAGGTGGCCTCGGACTCGGCGAGCGTGTCCGGGGTCCACTCCAGCATCGACCGGTACTGCACGGCGGTCAGGGCGTACCGGACCACCGCCGGGCGCACGGTCTCCAGCAGCGTGCTGACCAGCAGCCCGTTGCCCAGCGACTTGCTCATCTTGGCGCCGGACTGCGTGACCCAGCCGTTGTGCAGCCAGTACCGCGCGAACCCGTAGCCCGCGGCGCGGGACTGGGCCTGCTCGTTCTCGTGGTGCGGGAACCGCAGGTCCAGGCCGCCGCCGTGGATGTCGAAGGTGTCGCCCAGGTAGCGCTGCGCCATCGCGGAGCACTCCAGGTGCCAGCCCGGGCGGCCGCGGCCGAACGGGGTGTCCCAGGACGCCGTCTCCGGCTCGCCCGGCTTGGCGGCCTTCCACAGCGCGAAGTCGTGCGGGTCGCGCTTGTCGCCCGCCCCGCCGTCGGGCGCCGGGGCCATGTCGTCGAGCCGCTGGCTGGTGAGCGAGCCGTAGTCGGCGTACGAGCGCACGTCGAAGTAGACGTCGCCCTCCCCCGCCACGTAGGCGTGGCCCGTGTCGACCAGGCGCTGCATCAGCTGCACCATCGCCGGCACGTGGCCGGTCGCGCGGGGCTCGTAGGTGGGCGGGAGCACGCCGAGCGCGTCGTACGCGGCGGTGAAGGCGCGCTCGTTCTGCATCGCCCAGGCCCACCACGCGACGCCGGCCTCGGCCGACCGCGCGAGGATCTTGTCGTCGATGTCGGTGACGTTCCGGACGAGCGTCACGTCGTGCCCGGTGCGGCGCAGCCAGCGGACCAGGACGTCGAACGCCACGGCGGACCGGACGTGGCCGACGTGCGGGGGCGCCTGGACGGTCGCGCCGCAGAGGTAGATGCCGACCCGGCCCGGGACCACGGGGACGAAGTCGCGCACCTCGCGGGTGGCGGTGTCGAACAGGCGCAGGCTCACGAGGGTCAAGGCTACCGGTCGGGACGGCCCCGGCCCGTGGCGACGGGACCCGGCTCGTCCGCGAACCGGGCCGCCTCGGCCCGCAGGGCGTCCAGCACCTGCCGCACGACACGGCGCGCGGCGCGCTCCGGGCGGACGAGCGCGTCGACCCGCCGGCCCGCGCGGACGCCCGCGAGCGGCACCAGCACCGCCCCGCGCCGGCCGGCGGTGTGCCGGGGCAGCAGGCTCACCCCGTGGCCCGCGGCCACCAGCGCCTCGACGACGCCGAAGTCGTTGAACCGCTGCACGATCCGCAGCGGCCGGCCCGCCACCGCGCCCACGGCGTCGAGCACGCCCGCGACGGGGAAGCCGGCCTGCACCGCGATCCACGGCTCGTCGGCCAGGTCGGCGGGGGTGACGGTGGCGCGCGTCGCGAGCCGGTGGCCCGGCGGCAGCGCCACGTCCAGCGGCTCGCGCAGCAGCGGGACGACGTCGACCCCGGCCGGCCACCCGGCTCCGCCGTCCGGGCGGTGCGCCACCACCAGGTCGAAGTCGGCGGTCAGCGCGGGGAACTCGTCCTGGGCGACGTCCTCGTCGCCGAGCTCCACCCGCACCCCGTCCATCGCGGCGACCCGGCCGAGCAGGCCCGGCAGCAGCAGCTCGGCGCCGGACTGGAACGCGGCGACCCGCACCAGGCCGTGCGGGGCCGACCGGAACGCGTCGACGGCCGCCTCGGCGCGCTCGAGCGCCACCGCCACGTCCGCGGCGGCGTCGGCGAGCGCGTGCCCGGCACCCGTGAGCCGGATCCCGCGCCCGTGCCGCTCGACGACCGCGGCACCCGCGTCCCGGGCGAGCGCCCGCAGCTGCTGGGACACCGCGGACGGCGTCAGGTGCAGCGCGGCGGCCGCGGCCGTCACGCCGCCGCGGTCCCGGACCGCCCGGAGCGTCGCGAGGTGGCGGGTGTCCATGCAGCGACGCTACACGGACGGTGTTCGACGTTTCGATGGTGCTGCACGGTCGGGCGGTCCCAGGATCGGGGGCATGCCGACCCGCGACCGCCTGCTCGCCCTCACCGTCGCCGTGCTCTGGGGGCTGAACTTCCCGGCGATCCACCTGTCGCTGGAGCAGTTCCCGCCGTTCTTCCTGGTCGCGCTGCGGTTCGCGCTGCTCGCAGTCCCGACGCTGCTGCTCGTGCCGCGCCCGGCCGCGCCGGTGCGGTGGCTGCTCGGGTACGGCGTCGGGTTCGGGGTGCTCCAGTTCGCGTTCCTGTACCTCGCGATGGACACCGGCATGCCGACGGGGCTGGCGTCGCTGGTGCTCCAGGCGTCGGCGCCGTTCACCGTGCTGCTCGGCGCGGCGTGGCTGCGGGAGCGGATCACCGCCCGGCAGGCGGTCGGCGTGGCGGTCGCCGTCTGCGGGCTCGGCGGGATCGCGGCGCTGCGCGCCGGGTCCGGGGCGTCGGCCGGGCTGCTGCCGGTCGTGCTCACGCTGTGCGGCGGCCTCGGCTGGGCGTTCGGCAACGTGTCCAGCCGGCAGGCGCACCCGGACAGCCCGCTGCGGTTCATGCTCTGGATGTCGGTGGTGCCGCCGGTGCCGATGCTGGCGCTCTCGCTGGTGGTCGACGGGCCGGACGCGATCGGCCGCTCGCTCACGACGCTCGGCACCCCGACCGCCGCGTGGGCGCTGGCGGGGCTGGCGTTCACGGTGCTGGTGGCGACCGTCGTCGGCTCGGGGATCTGGACCGCCCTGCTGGCACGGCACCCGTCGGGGGTGGTGGCCCCGTTCTCGATGCTGGTCCCGGTCGTCGGCATCGGGGCGTCCTGGGCGTTCCTGGACGAGCGCCCCGCCGCCGCGGAGCTGGCCCTGGGCGCGCTGGTCGTGGCGGGCGTCCTGCTCGCGACCCGCGCCCCGCGCCGGCGCCGGCGCGGGTGACCGACGCGTCGCGCGGCGCGGGG
>NZ_SZYE01000116.1 GCF_005239125.1 Cellulomonas hominis
CGACCGTCCGGCCCGTGCCGGCGGCGGCGGTGGCCGTCCCGGCGGCGGTGGCGGCGGCTACGGCGGCGGCGGTGGCCGTCCCGGTGGTGGTGGCGGCTTCGCCGGCCGTCCCGGTGGCGGCGGTGGCCGTCCCGGTGCCGGTGGCCGCGGCTCGACCCAGGGCGCGTTCGGTCGCGCCGGTGGCCGTCCCGTCCGCGGGCGGAAGTCGAAGCGCGCGAAGCGCCAGGAGTTCGAGCAGATGCAGGCGCCGTCGCTCGGCGGCGTGCAGGTGCCTCGCGGGAACGGCTCGACCGTCATCCGCCTGCGCCACGGCTCGTCGCTGAACGACTTCGCCGACAAGATCGACGCCAACCCGGCCTCGCTGGTCACGGTGCTGTTCCACCTCGGTGAGATGGCGACCGCGACCCAGTCCCTCGACGAGGACACCTTCGGCACGCTGGCCACCGAGCTCGGCTACGTCGTGGAGATGGTCTCGGCCGAGGAGGAGGACCGCGAGCTGCTCGGGGCCTTCGACATCGACCTGGACGCCGAGCTCGAGGGCGAGGGCGACGAGGACCTGTTCCCGCGCCCGCCGGTCGTCACGGTCATGGGTCACGTCGACCACGGAAAGACCAAGCTCCTCGACGCCATCCGGTCCACGGACGTCGTCGCGGGCGAGGCCGGCGGCATCACCCAGCACATCGGCGCCTACCAGGTGCGGACCGAGCACGAGGGCCAGGACCGGGCCATCACGTTCATCGACACCCCGGGTCACGAGGCGTTCACCGCCATGCGTGCCCGTGGTGCGCAGGTGACGGACATCGCGATCCTCGTGGTCGCGGCGGACGACGGCGTGATGCCCCAGACCATCGAGGCGCTCAACCACGCCCAGGCGGCCAACGTGCCGATCGTGGTCGCGGTCAACAAGGTGGACAAGGAGGGGGCCAACCCCGCCAAGATCCGCCAGCAGCTCACCGAGTACAACCTGGTGGCCGAGGAGTACGGCGGCGACACCATGTTCGTCGACGTGTCCGCCAAGCAGCGGATGGGCATCGACGAGCTGCTCGAGGCCGTGCTGCTGACCGCGGACGCCGCGCTCGACCTGCGGGCCAACCCCGACAAGGACGCCCGCGGTGTCGCCATCGAGGCGAACCTCGACAAGGGCCGCGGCGCCGTCGCGACCGTCCTGGTCCAGTCCGGCACGCTGCACGTCGGCGACGCGATCGTCGCGGGCACGGCCCACGGCCGCGTCCGGGCGATGTTCGACGAGCACGGCGCGAACGTCACCGAGGCGGGCCCGGCCCGTCCGGTGCTGGTCCTCGGCCTGGCGTCGGTGCCGAGCGCCGGCGACACCTTCCTGGTGGCGCCGGACGAGCGCACCGCCCGGCAGATCGCCGAGAAGCGCGAGGCCGCCGAGCGCGCCGCCCTCCTGGCCAAGCGCCGCAAGCGCATCAGCCTCGAGGACTTCACGCAGGCGCTGCAGCAGGGCAAGGTCGAGACCCTCAACCTGGTCCTCAAGGGCGACGTGTCCGGTGCCGTCGAGGCGCTGGAGGACGCGCTGCTCAAGATCGACGTGGGCGACGAGGTCGACCTGCGCGTCATCCACCGCGGTGTCGGTGCGATCACGCAGAACGACGTCAACCTCGCCACGGTCGACAACGCCATCATCATCGGCTTCAACGTCAAGTACGCGGAGCGGGTGGAGGACCTCGCCGAGCGCGAGGGCGTGGACGTCCGGTTCTACTCGGTCATCTACCAGGCGATCGACGACGTCGAGGCGGCCCTCAAGGGCATGCTCAAGCCGGAGTACGAGGAGGTGCAGCTCGGTTCCGCCGAGGTGCGCGAGGTGTTCCGCTCCTCCAAGTTCGGCAACATCGCCGGCTCGATCGTCCGGTCCGGGGAGATCCGCCGCAACACCAAGGCGCGGGTGCTCCGGAACGGCGCGGTCATCGGCGACAACCTCACCGTCGAGTCGCTCAAGCGGTTCAAGGACGACGCCACCGAGGTCCGCGAGGGCTTCGAGTGCGGTATCGGCCTCGGGTCGTACAACGACGTCACGGTGGGCGACATCATCGAGACCTGGGAGATGCGCGAGAAGCCGCGTTCCTGACCGGTCCCACTTGCGGGTCTGCCCCCACGCACCGAGCGTGGGGGCAGGCCCGCGGCCGTCTGTGCGCCCGCCGACGCGGGCGAGGAGAGGAGTTCGACAATGGTGGACCACCCCCGGGCCCGGAAGCTCGCGGACCGCATCCAGCAGATCGTCGCGCAGATGCTCGACACCCGGATCAAGGACCCGAGGCTGGGCTTCGTGACCGTGACCGACGTGCGCGTGACGGGCGACCTGCAGCACGCCAGCGTGTTCTACACGGTGCTCGGCGACGAGGAGGCCCGCGAGGGCACGGCCCAGGCGCTCGAGAGCGCGAAGGGCCTGATCCGGTCCGAGGTCGGCAAGCAGACCGGCGTGCGGCTCACCCCGACGCTGGAGTTCCACCTGGACGCCGTGCCCGAGACCGCCGCGCACCTGGACGCGGCGCTGCTCGAGGCCGCCCGCCGCGACCGCGAGGTCTCGGCGCTGGCGACGGGCGCCCAGTACGCCGGCGAGGCGGACCCGTACCGCAAGCCGGCGGACGAGGACGCCGACGAGGCGGACGAGGCGCGCTGAGCGTCCCGCCGGCGCGGCCGTGAGGTCGTCGGGACGCCGCGAGGTCGTCACCCCTGGGTGACGACCTCGCGGCGTCGTGCCGACCTCGGCGTGCGGGTCCGCCCGGGCGTGCGGGCGCGAGGGGCCCCCGGGTGGGGCCGGGCGGTCAGGCCTCCGCGCGGCCGGTGCCGCGCGGCATGGCGAGCGACGCGATCGCCGCCACGGCGATGACCGCCGCGCCGGTCAGCACCGCCGGGCGCAGGCCCGCGTCGAAGCCGTCCGGGCTGATCGTCCCGCCCGCGGCCGTGAACACGGCGGTCAGCACGGCGACGCCGAGCGCCACCCCGACCTCCCGGAGCGTCGAGTTCGTCGACGACGCGGTGCCGTGGTCGTCGGGGGCCATGCCGGCCAGCACCGCGGTGGCGCTGGGCGCGAACGTCAGGCCCATGCCGACGCCGGCGAGCACCAGCCCGGGCACGAGCGCGGGGTACCCGCCGTCCGCCGCGGCGACCCCGAGCCAGGCCAGCCCGGCCGCCTGCGCCACGAGGCCGCCGGTGAGCAGCACCCGGACCCCGACCCGCGGGGCGAGCATCCCGGCGAGCGGCGCGACGACCATCGGCGCGGCGGTCCACGGCAGCGTGCGCAGCCCGGCCTCCAGCGGCGAGTAGCCCTGCACCACCTGCAGGTACTGGGCGAGCAGGAACACGGCGCCGAACGCGCCGAGCGAGAACGCGAAGCCCGAGACGTTCGCGACGGCGAAGCTCCGCGACCGGAACAGCCGCAGCGGGACGAGCGCGTGCGGGGTGCGGGCCTCGTGCCGCAGGAACAGCGCGAGCGCCAGGACACCGCCCACGACCGGGCCCAGCACGCCCGCCGAGGTCCAGCCGTCCTCGTTGCCGTGCACGACGCCCCAGACGATCCCCAGGACGCCCGCGCCGGCGAGCAGCAGGCCCGGCAGGTCGAGGCGCTGGGCCCGGCCGCGCTGCTCGGGCAGCGCCCGCAGCACGAGGGGCAGGGCCACGACGGCCACCGGCACGTTGATCCAGAACATGGCCTGCCACGAGATGCCCTCGACGACGGCGCCGCCGACCACCGGCCCGAGCGCGACGCCCAGGCCGGAGACGCCGCCCCAGACGCCGATGGCCATCGCGCGCCGGGAGGCGGGGACCGCGGCGGCGAGCAGGGTGAGGGACAGCGGCATGACCGCCGCGGCGCCGACGCCCTGCAGGGCGCGGGCGGCGATCAGGGCGCCGGGGGAGCCGGCGAGCGCGGCGGCCACGGAGCCGAGCGTGAACACCGCGATCCCGCCGAGGAAGGTGCGGCGGCGGCCCCACCGGTCCCCGAGCGTGGCGGCGGCGATCATCAGGGACGCGAACGCCAGCGTGTACGCGTTCACCACCCACTGCAGGTCGGTGAGCGAGGCGCCGAGCTCGGCCTGCAGCACGGGCAGGGCGCTCGTCACCACGAGGTTGTCGAGCGTGGCCATGAACATCGGCAGCGACGCCGCGAGCAGGGCGACCGCGACCGGGACGGCGCGGGCGGTGCGCCGTGCCGGGGCCGGCGTGCCGTCCGGGGGCGGGGCGGGCGCGGGGGTGCCCGGGGCACGGGCACCCGGGGCGGTGGTGCGGGTCTGCGCGGACATCGGAGCTCCTGTAAGCATCGGCTGATTACTTCGATGCCACGGACGTTAGTAATCAGCTGATAACATGTCAACCATGGACCTCGACCAGGCCGCCCGCCCCGCGCCCCGCGCCCCCCGCATGTCGGGGGACCAGCGCCGCGAGCAGATCCTCGCGGCCGCGATCGAGGTGTTCGCCGAGGGCGGGTACGCGGGGACGACGACCGACCAGGTCGCGCGCGCCGCCGGGGTGTCGCAGCCCTACGTCGTGCGGCTGTTCGGCTCGAAGCAGCGCCTGTTCCTGGAGGCCTACCGCCACACGACGCAGCGGGTGCTCGCGGCGATGGCCGCGGTCGAGCCCGGGCCGGGGGCGGTCGAGCGCACGGGTCGCGCCTACGTCGAGCTCATGGCCGACCGCGACCTGCTGCGCGTGCTCATGCACGGCTTCACCGCCGAGGACCCGGAGGTGACCGCGCTCGCCCGGCACACGCTCGGGGAGGTCTTCCGGCTGTTCCGGGACCGCGTCGAGCCGGACGACCCGGACGGCGACGAGACCGCCCGGCGGTTCGTGGCCGACGGCATGCTGATCAACGTGCTGCTCAGCTCGGACGGCTTCGCGCACGCCGGGCGGGACGCCGGCTTCGACGCGCTGCTGCGCTGCTTCGCCCCCGAGGTCGTCGCCGCGGGGACCGCCGCCACGGCCGGCGACCGCGCCGGGGCGACCGCGTGAGCGCCGCGCGCGACCAGCGCCGCCCCGACCGCCCGCGCCGCCCCACCGCACCGGACGGCCTGCTCGTCGTCGACAAGCCGCAGGGCTGGACCAGCCACGACGTCGTCGCCCGGGCGCGCGGCCTCGCGGGCACCCGCAAGGTCGGCCACGCCGGCACGCTCGACCCGATGGCGACCGGCGTGCTCGTGCTCGGGGTCGGGCGGGCGACCCGGCTGCTCACCTACGTCGTGGGCGCGGACAAGGAGTACACCGCGACGATCCGCCTCGGGGTGGCGACGACCACCGACGACGCCGAGGGCGAGCCCCTCGCCCGCGCCGACGCCTCCGGCGTGACCCGGGCCGCGGTCGACGCCGGCGTCGCCGGGCTCACCGGCCCGATCCAGCAGGTGCCCAGCGCCGTCAGCGCGATCAAGGTCGACGGGCAGCGCGCCTACGCCCGGGTCCGCGCGGGGGAGGACGTCGAGCTCGCGGCCCGGCCCGTCACGATCGCGCGGTTCGACGTGCACGGGGCGCGGGAGGTGCCCGACGCGGACGGCTCGGGCGTCCCCGCGCTCGACGTCGACGTCACGGTCGTCTGCTCGTCGGGCACCTACGTCCGCGCGCTCGCGCGGGACCTCGGCCGGGCGCTCGGCGTCGGCGGGCACCTGACCGCGCTGCGGCGCACGCGGGTCGGGGGGTACGGGATCGACGGGGCGCGGTCGCTCGAGGACCTCGAGGCGTGGCCGGCCGACGCGCCGCTGGACACGCTGCCGCTCGCCGAGGCCGCGCGGGCGACGTTCCCCGTGCGCGAGCTGACCGAGGCCGAGGCGCGGGCGCTGTCCTACGGTCAGCGCATCCCGGCCACGGGCACCGGCGCCGGCGTGACGGTGGCCGCGCTGACCCCGGACGGCACGCTCGCGGCGCTCCTCGAGGACCGCGGCCCGCACGCCCGCCCGGCCCTGGTCTTCGCAGCCGCCTCCTGACGGGGTGAGCCGCCTCCTGACCGGTCAGGCGAGCGCGGCGACCACCGACGCGACCCGGCGCTCCCGGGTCGGGACGGTCTTCGCGCCCTCGACCGCCAGCACGTGCGCGCGCTGCCGGGAGTACGACAGCGCCGCCCACGCCTCGGCGACCGCGGGCCCGCCGGCGGCGAGGGCCGCCGCGAGGTCCGCGGGCACCTCGACGGTGCGGGGCTCGTCGTCCACCGCGAGGTCCACCTCGACGGCCGCACCCGCCTCGATCCCGGCGGCCGCGCGGTTCGCCGCGGAGACGCCGACCCAGTAGCCGCCGGAGTACGGCGCGATCGAGCCGCGGTAGGCGTGGCCGTTGATCGTCACGACGACGGGCACCCGCTTCCCGCGCCCGAGCCCGAGCACGACGTCCTCGGGCACCTCGACGCCGGTCGTCGTCCCGCCCGTCGCGACGAGCGTGGTGCGCAGGGTGACCATGCGGGACCTCCGGGTGCCTGGGCCGTGGCGCGGTAGCGGGCCGAGCGTAGCGCCGCCCGGCGCGCGGCGCCGCGCGCCGGGCACCCCCCGCGCCGTGGCAGGCTTGTCCCCGCGCCGCGACCCGCCGGCGCCGAGCGCGCCGCGAGGCGCCGACCGACGGGAGAGCTGGTGCAGCGCTGGACGGACCTGGCCCAGGTCCCCGCGGACTTCGGGCCGTCGGTGGTGACGGTCGGCAACTTCGACGGGGTGCACCGGGGCCACGTCGGGGTGCTGACCCGGATGGTCGCCGACGCCCGGGCGGTCGGTGCCCGCTCGGTCGCCGTCACGTTCACGCCGCACCCCCAGCAGGTGCACCGCCCGGACACCGCCCCGCCGCTGCTCACCGGGGACGCCGACCGCCTGGAGCTCCTGGAGCAGACCGGCCTCGACGCCGTGCTGCTGCTCACCTACACGCTGGACTTCGCGCAGCAGACCGCCGAGGAGTTCGTGCGCCGCTACCTCGTGGACGGGCTGCACGCGCGCACGGTCGTCGTCGGCCGGGACGTGCGGTTCGGCCGGGGCAACGCCGGCGACCTGGCGACCATGGTCGAGCTGGGGGAGCGGTTCGGGTTCGCCGTCGAGGTCATCGAGGACGTCGCACCGGACCCCGTCGCCGGCGGGGCCGCGGAGCCGCCCGGGGACGCCGCCGCGCTCGCCGACCCGCTGCGCCGCCGCTGGTCGTCGACCTGGGTCCGCGAGCTCCTGGTCGCCGGCGACGTCCGGCAGGCCGCCCGCGTGCTCGGCCGCCCGCACCGGATGCGCGGCACCGTGGTGCACGGCGACAAGCGCGGCCGCGACCTCGGGTTCCCGACCGCCAACCTGTCGCAGGACGCCACCGGCATGGTGCCCGCGGACGGCGTGTACGCCGGGTGGCTGCGGCGCCCCTCGGTGCCCGCCGGGTCGCCGGACGCCGTGCTGCCCGCGGCGGTGTCGGTCGGCACCAACCCGACGTTCGCCGGCCTGCAGCGCCGGGTCGAGGCGTACGTGCTCGACCGGACCGACCTCGACCTGTACGGCGAGGAGGTCGTGCTGGAGTTCGTCGAGCGGCTGCGGCCGACGCTGCGGTTCGAGTCGGTGGACGAGCTGGTCGCGCGCATGCACCAGGACGTGGCGGGCGTGCGCGAGGTCCTGGCCGGCGCCGCGGGCTGACGCCCCCGTAGGACCCGGGTCCGGCACCCGCACCTGGTAGACTCGCACAGCCGTCAGAACGGCCGCGGAACGAGAGCGCCCGGGTGGACCTGCCCCGGAGCACCGCGCAACGAGACAACCAGGAGAGTCGTGCCCCTCGACAGCGCCACCAAGAAGTCCATCATGGCCGAGTACGCCACCCACGAGGGTGACACCGGCTCGCCGGAGGTCCAGATCGCCCTGCTGACGCAGCGCATCAACGACCTGAACGAGCACCTCAAGACGCACAAGCACGACCACCACAGCCGCCGTGGCCTGCTGCTGCTGGTCGGCCAGCGTCGTCGCCTCCAGGGCTACCTGCAGAAGGTCGACATCGACCGCTACCGCAGCCTGATCCAGCGGCTCGGCCTGCGCCGATGACCGCCTGACCAGCCCGGACCCCGATCGGGGTCCGGGCTGGTCCTGCGTCGGCCCCCGGGGGGGGCCGGCGTGCACCACCACAGCACCACTCTCACTCCGCGCCGGTCGACGCGTCCGGTCCTCGGTAGTGGTTCCCGGAACGTGTGTCCGGGTGCCTCGATCGAAGACCGCCGTGACCGGTCCGGCGCCTTCGAGACAAAGGAGGGCACCCGTGGAGGGTCCCGAGATCCAGTTCGCCGAGGCCGTGATCGACAACGGTCGCTTCGGCACCCGCACCGTCCGCTTCGAGACCGGCCGCCTCGCCAAGCAGGCCGCCGGCGCCGCGATGGCGTACCTCGACGGCGAGACCGCGCTGCTGTCCGCCACGACGGCGGGCAAGCACCCCAAGGACCAGTTCGACTTCTTCCCGCTGACGGTGGACGTCGAGGAGCGGCAGTACGCCGCCGGCAAGATCCCCGGCTCGTTCTTCCGCCGCGAGGGCCGCCCGTCGACCGAGGCGATCCTGGCGTGCCGCCTGATCGACCGCCCGCTGCGCCCGCTGTTCGTCAAGGGCCTGCGCAACGAGGTCCAGGTCGTCGTCACCGTCCTGGCGATCCACCCGGACGACGCGTACGACGTGCTGGCGATCAACGCCGCGTCCATCTCCACCCAGATCTCCGGCCTGCCGTTCTCCGGCCCGGTCGGTGCCGTGCGCATCGCGCTGATCGACGGCCAGTGGGTCGCGTTCCCGCGGTACACCGAGCGCGAGCGCGCCACGTTCGAGATCGTCGTGGCCGGCCGCGTCGTCGGCGACGACGTCGCGATCGCGATGATCGAGGCCGAGGCCCCGGAGAAGTCCTGGAACCTCATCAAGGACGAGGGCGGCACCGCCCCGACCGAGGCGGTCGTGGCCGAGGGCCTCGAGGCGTCCAAGCCGTTCATCAAGGCCCTGGTCGAGGCGCAGCAGCAGCTCGCCGCGCAGTCGGCCAAGGAGACCCGCGACTTCCCGACGTTCCCGGACTACCAGCCGGACGCGTACGAGGCCGTCGAGGGCGCCGCCGAGGCGAAGATCCGCGAGGCCATGCAGATCGCGGACAAGCAGACCCGCGAGGGTCGCCTGGACGAGGTCAAGGCCGAGGTCCTGGACCAGCTCGCCGCCTCGTTCGAGGGCCGCGAGAAGGAGCTGTCCGCCGCGGTGCGCTCGGTGACCAAGAAGGTCATCCGCCAGCGCATCCTCACCGACGGCTTCCGCATCGACGGCCGCGGCCTGCGGGACATCCGCACGCTGTCCGCCGAGGTCGAGGTCCTGCCCCGTGTGCACGGCTCGGCGCTGTTCGAGCGCGGCGAGACCCAGATCCTGGGCGTCACCACGCTGAACATGCTCCGCATGGAGCAGCAGCTCGACACGCTGTCGCCCGAGACGCGCAAGCGCTACATGCACAACTACAACTTCCCGCCGTACTCGACCGGTGAGACCGGCCGCGTCGGCTCGCCGAAGCGGCGCGAGATCGGCCACGGCGCCCTCGCCGAGCGCGCGCTCGTGCCGGTGCTGCCGAGCCGCGAGGAGTTCCCGTACGCGATCCGCCAGGTGTCCGAGGCCCTCGGCTCCAACGGCTCGACGTCGATGGGCTCCGTGTGCGCCTCGACCCTGTCGCTGCTGAACGCGGGTGTGCCGCTGCGCGCCCCCGTCGCCGGCATCGCGATGGGCCTCGTGTCCGACACCGTCGACGGCGAGACCCGCTACGCGGCGCTCACCGACATCCTGGGCGCCGAGGACGCGTTCGGCGACATGGACTTCAAGGTCGCCGGCACCCGCGAGTTCGTCACGGCCATCCAGCTCGACACCAAGCTCGACGGCATCCCCGCCTCCGTGCTGGCCGACGCGCTGACCCAGGCCAAGGAGGCGCGCCTCGCGATCCTCGACGTCATCAACGAGGCGATCGACACGCCCGACGAGATGTCGCCGAACGCCCCGCGCGTGATCTCGGTGAAGGTCCCGGTCGACAAGATCGGCGAGGTCATCGGCCCGAAGGGCAAGATGATCAACCAGATCCAGGAGGAGACCGGCGCCGACATCTCGATCGAGGACGACGGCACGGTCTACATCGGCGCCACCGACGGTCCGTCGGCGGAGGCCGCGCGGGCGGCGATCAACGCGATCGCCAACCCGCACATGCCGGAGATCGGCGAGCGCTTCGTCGGCACGGTCGTCAAGACGACCACCTTCGGCGCGTTCATCTCGCTGTCCCCGGGCAAGGACGGCCTGCTGCACATCTCGCAGATCCGTCGCCTCGTGGGCGGCCGGCGCGTCGAGAAGGTCGAGGACGTGCTCGGCGTGGGCCAGAAGGTCCAGGTCGAGATCGGTGAGATCGACCCGCGCGGCAAGCTGTCGCTGCACGCGGTGGTCGAGGACGAGGGCGCGGGCTCGGACGAGGCCGCGACCACCGAGCCGGCCGACGCCTGACGTGCCCCTGGACCTCCCGCTCGTCGCGCCCGGCACGCCGGGCAGCGACGTGACCGCCGGGCAGGCGGGTGACGGATCCGTCCGTCGCTCCGTCCTGCCCGGCGGGGTCCGCCTGCTCACCGAGCACGTCCCCGGCGTCCGGTCCGCGTCCGTCGGGGCGTGGGTCGGCGTGGGCTCCCGGGACGAGTCGGACGGGCACCACGGCTCGACCCACTTCCTCGAGCACCTGCTGTTCAAGGGCACCGCGCGGCGCACGGCGATGGACATCGCCGAGGCGTTCGACGAGGTCGGCGGCGAGGCGAACGCCGCGACGGGCAAGGAGCACACCTGCTACTACGCCCGGGTGCTCGACGAGGACGTGCCGATGGCGGTCGACGTGATCGCCGACATGGTGACCTCCGCGCGCCTGGACCGCGACGAGCTCGAGACCGAGCGCGGCGTGATCCTCGAGGAGCTCGCCATGAACGACGACGACCCGAGCGACGTCGTGCACGAGCGGTTCGCCACCGTCGTGCTGGGCGACCACCCGCTGGGCCGGCCGATCGGGGGCACGCCGGACACCATCCGCGCCGTGCCCCGGGACGCCGTCTGGGAGCACTACCGGCAGCACTACCGCCCGGACACGCTGGTCGTGACCGCGGCGGGCAACGTCGACCACGACGTGCTGGCCGCGCAGGTCGCCCGGGCGCTGCAGGACGGCGGCTGGGACCTCGCCGACGGCGTCGCGCCCGTCGCGCGCCGCGGCGCGTCCGCGGCGCAGCCGGTGACCGCCGGCGCCTCCGAGGTGACGGTGCGCCGCACCACCGAGCAGGGCAACGTCATCGTCGGCGGGACGGGGCTCACCGCCACCGACCCGCGCCGGTTCACGCTCTCCGTGCTGAACGCGGCGCTGGGCGGCGGCATGTCGTCCCGGCTGTTCCAGGAGATCCGCGAGAAGCGGGGTCTGGCGTACTCGACGTACTCGTTCGCGTCCGGGCACGCCGACACCGGCGTGTTCGGCCTCTACGCGGGCTGCGCGCCGGCGAAGATCGACGAGGTGACCGAGCTGCTGGTCGCCGAGCTGGAGCGGCTGGCGGACGGCGGCATCACCGACGCCGAGCTGCGCCGGTCGGTCGGGCAGCTGTCCGGCAGCCTGGTGCTCGGCCTGGAGGACTCCGGGTCGCGGATGAGCCGGCTCGGCAAGTCCGAGCTGGTGCACGGCGAGCTGCTGTCCACGCAGGAGTCGCTCGACCGCGTCCGCGCGGTCACGGCCCGCGAGGTGCAGGAGCTGGCCGCCGACCTGGCGTCCCGGCCCCGGTCCGTGGTGCGGGTCGGGCCGTTCGGCGACTGACCCCCCTCGACCGTCCAGGAGCCGGGTCCCCGCACGGGGGCCCGGCTCCTGCCGTCCCGGGGCGTCCGCGTCGCGCCACGGGCCGGGCCGGAGGTCCCGTTCCGCCGCGCGCCGTGCGGGACGATGATGAGGGCATGGCAGCCGTCACCTCCGCCCGCCGCTCCGTCGCCGTCGCCCCCCGGTCGCCGGGGCTGGTCGAGGCGCTGTGGGTGGCGCGCGCGCCGCACGCCGCCCCGCCGCGCGTCGCGCTGCCCGACGGGCGCCCGTCGGCCGTCGTCCGCCTGGGCGCACCGGTGCGCTGGGTCGACCCGCTGACCCGGGAGGCGGAGACGGTCGGCAGCGTGCTGCGCGGCCCCCGCGTCGTGCCCGGGGTGGTGCTGCCCGCCGGGGACGCCGAGTCCTGGGAGGTGGGTGCCCGGCTGGCTCCGTGGGCGCTGTCCGCGCTCCACCCGACGGGGTTCCTGGTGGACGAGCACCGGCCGCTGGGCGAGGCGCTCGGCATGGACGAGCCCGCGCTGGCCGCGGGGATGCGCGCGGCGTGGGACGCCGCGGCGGGCCCCGGCGA
>NZ_SZYE01000117.1 GCF_005239125.1 Cellulomonas hominis
CCGGGGCGGTGGCGGCGCGGTCGGCGCGGTCGGCGCCCAGCCCGACGCCGAGCAGCAGGATCGCGCTGCCGAAGTGCAGCACGTTGTCCGCGCCGTTCAGGGCGAGGATGTTCGCCGACGACCCGACCAGGAACAGCCCCAGCAGCCCGACCAGCAGGTAGACCGCGCCGACGGTCGTGTTCGCGCCGCGCGCGGCCCGTACCGAGGACAGCGCGGCGCCCAGCAGGGCGGCGCCGATCGCGAGGTGCACGATGTTGTGCAGCGGGTTGACCTCGAAGAAGATCAGCGTCCCGCCCTCGGTCCCCGCGAAGTCCGCGCCGGAGCTCACGAAGAAGCCGGCGATCCCGACGAGCAGGTAGACGGCGCCGAAGATCCCGCCGACGAGGCGGTTGGCAGACTGGCCCATGGTGATCTCTCCTCCCGGGGTGCGTCCCCGCTGACGTGGCGCACGGTGCGTGCGCTGGTGGTGGTTCGGAGCCGGGGGCGGCCCGGATGGGTCCGACCTGCGGCGGGGGGCCCGCGTGGGCCCGGCGACCGCTCCCGCACCCGTCCGGGGGCTGGACGGCACCGGGGGGCGTGCACCAGGGTGGGAGGCATGCTCGTGGCGTTCTCCGTGTCCCCGCTCGGTGCGGGTGAGTCCGTGACCGAGGCCGTGGCCGACGCGGTGCGCGTCGTCCGGGAGTCCGGCCTGCCGCACCGCACCGACGCCATGTTCACCACGATCGAGGGTGAGTGGGACGAGTGCATGGACGTCGTGAAGCGGGCGTCCGAGGCGGTCGGGCGGCACGCCGGTCGCGTGAGCCTGGTGCTGAAGGCCGACATCCGGCCGGGGCGTACCGGTGAGCTGACCGGCAAGGTCGAGCGTCTGGAGGAGCACCTGTCCGCGTGACGGCGTGCGCGCCCGGCCCCGGTGCCGGCCGCGCCGGCGTGGACATCTCGTGCAGATGGGTGAGCCCGGGGACCGGTGCGGTCCCGGGGGTGGAAGACTTCCGCGGGGTGGAGCGCCCGGCGGTGCCGAGCGCCGAGCGACGGCGCGTGCGGCGCGGTGGTGCGGTCCGGCAGGCGGCCGCGGGAAGGGGTGCAGCGCACTGATGGCGATCTTCGAGCTCGACGGCGGCCAGGGGACCCTCGTCCAGCCGATGCGGCCCCGGGCCGACGCGTTCGAGGCCGACTCGTCCGCGCTGGTGACCGAGCACGTGTCGGACCTCCTGGGCGAGCAGGTGCTGACCGTCCGCGAGGGTGCCGGTGGCGGCCCGCACCTGCTGGCGCTGGACGCGGGCTCGCGGCCCGTGGTGGTCGAGGTCGTGCAGCTGCTGGACGAGGCCGGCCTGGTGCGCGCGCTGCGGCACGCGGGCGGCGCCGCCCGCCTGAGCCGCGCCGAGCTCGCCCGGATGTACCGCGGCGGCCCGGAGGCGTTCGAGGCGGACCTCGCGGTGTTCCGCGACCGCGCGCCGGTGCTGCAGTCGCAGCGGCCCGTGCCGCCCGGTGCCCGGCTGGTCGTGGTGTGCGCCGAGGTGGCGGACGACGTGCTGGACGCGGTCGAGCACGTGACCGCCGGCGGTGGTGTGGAGGTGCTGCGGCTGGGTGTGACCCACGGCCCCGGCGGCCGCCGCTACGTCGACGTGTCCCCGCTGCGCGCGACCCCCGGTCAGCGCCGCGCCGTCGAGCCCGGCCCGCGGACCGGCGCCGTGCCGGTGACCGCCGGTCGCACGGCCGCGTCGGGCAGCCAGCGCGGCGTCGCCGCGACCGACCCGACGCCCGTGGTCCGCGAGGGCGACGAGCACCACCGGCACGCGGCCCCGACGCCGGAGCCGCGCCCCGCGCCGCGGACCGACGAGACCACGCTGATCCCGCCCGTCGTCGACGACGTCCCCGCCCCGCGCGACGGCGACGCGGGCGACCCGCTGCCCGAGCTGGAGGCGCTCGCCGCCGCCGAGCGCCGCGACCTGGAGCTCGTGTGGCACCGGGTGCGCCGCAACCAGCGGCTGGTGGCGACGCTGCGGGTGGACGGGCTGATCGAGCTCGCCGACGGCAGCGTGCACGCCGACCCGAGCAGCGCCGCGACGGCGGCCGCCGACCTCGAGCGGCCCGCCGACGGCTGGCGGGTGTGGCGGTTCGGCGAGGACGGCCCGACGCTCGGCGAGGCCGTCGGCGCCTGACCGCCGCGGACGCGGTCCGTCACGACCAGCCGTACGCCGCCGTCCACCGGCTGACCTCGGCGTACAGCCTGGCCCGCACGGGCGCCGGCGACAGCGTGAGGTCGTGCAGCCCGCCGGCGATCCGCACCACGGACACCACCGGGCCGAGCTGCACCGCGCGCCGGGCCAGCAGCTCGACGTCGAGCACCACGTCGGCGGCGCGCATGTCCTCGCTCCACCGCGGGCTGATCACCGTCCGCTCGGACGCGAGCATGAGCACGGGCACCCGGATGTGCAGCCCGCGGGCCACCTCGGCGTGCCCGGCGAGGATCGCCGCCAGCCAGCCGGCCCGCACCGGGAACGACGGCACCGGCCGCCAGGCGTCCTCGTAGGTCCACTCGCCGCCGTCGGCGGCGCGCAGCGTGCGGGCGTAGTACCCGGGGTCGATGTTCGGCAGCGGCGCCTTCGGCTGCAGCCGGGCGAGCCGGGCGACCGCGGGCGCGCTGATGTGCCGCACCAGCGCGGCGCCCTGCAGCTCGAGCCACGGCGAGTTGAGCACGAGCCCGTGCAGGCGCCCGGGGTGCCGGTTCGCCCACAGCGAGGCGATGAGCCCGCCGGTCGAGTGGCCCATGAGCATCACCCGCGCGAACCGGCCGAGGTCGCGGTGCACCTGGTCGAGCGCCGCCTCGATCTCCTCGTCGTAGGTGCGCAGGTCGTCGACGTACCCGGGGGTCTGGTGCGGTCGGAGGCTGCGCCCGTACTTGCGCAGGTCGAGGGCGTAGAACGCGGCGCCCTGGGCGTGCCAGAACTCGGCGAGCCCGGTCTGGAAGAAGTAGTCGGACCAGCCGTGCAGGTAGAGCACGGCGCGGGACGGACGCAGCCGCTCGGTCGTCGGCGGGGCGTACCGGACGAGGCTGGCGACGACCTCACCCTCGTCGTCGGGCGCCAGGTCGAGCGTCCGGACGCGGTAGTCCTCGCCCAGGACGTCGGTCTGCCACCGGCCGGCCATCGCGTGCCCCCCTCGTCGGCCCCGCGGGCCGTCAGACCTCCGCGACGACCTTGCCGAACTGCTCGCCGCGCGCCAAGCGTGCCAGGCCCTCGCCGACCCGGGCCAGCGGGACGGTCGAGTCGACGACGGGCCGGACGCCGGTGCGGGCGAGGAACGCGAGCAGCTGCTCCAGGTCCTGCCTGCTGCCCATGGTCGCGCCGAGCACCGCGATCTCCAGGAAGAACAGCCGCTGGATCTCCATCGCGGCGGGGTCCCCGGTGGTGGCGCCGGCGACGACGATCGTGCCGCCCGGCCGCACCGAGCGCACCGAGTGCGACCAGGTCGCGGCGCCCACGGTCTCGACGACCAGGTCGACCCGGACGGGCAGCCGCTCGCCGGGACCGACGGCGCCCGCGGCGCCCAGCTCCAGCGCCCGCGCCCGCCGCTGCTCGTCCCGGCTGGTCACCCAGACCTCGAGGCCGGCCGCCGAGGCGAGCCGGATCGCGGCGGTGGACACGCCGCCGCCCGCGCCCTGCACGAGCACCCGCTGCCCGGGCTGCGCGCGGCCGGTGCCGAACAGCATCCGGTACGCGGTGAGCCAGGCGGTCGGCACGCACGCCGCCTCGACGAACGACAGCTCCGCGGGCTTGGCGACCAGGTTCCACGTGGGGACGGCGACCCGCTCGGCGATCGTGCCGGGGTACCGCTCGGACAGCAGCGAGCGCGGCTCCGCGGGCCCGACGCCGTGACCGCTCGCGCCGCCGATCACGGCGTGCAGCACGACCTCCCGGCCGTCGGGGGTGACGCCGGCGCCGTCGGTGCCCAGCACCATCGGCAGCTGCTCCGGCTTCAGGCCCACGCCGCGCAGCGACCACAGGTCGTGCTGGTTGAGCGCCGCCGCGCGCACGTCGACGGTCGTCCAGTGCTCCCGGGCCCCGGGTTCGGGGTGCTCCCCGACGGTCAGCCCCGCCAGGGGGTCGTCGGGCGAGAACCGGGTGACCATCGCGGCGAGCACCCCCCGACCCTAGCCCCGCCCGCGCCCGACGACCCGGGGCCCCCGCCCGCGCGCCCACGCGCCCACGCGCCGGCCCTCGCCGAGATGGCAACTCTCGGCTGTCGTGGGGCGCGCGACCGCAGCCGAGAGTTGCCGTCTCGGCGGCGGGCGCGCGGGGTGCGTGGGCGGGCGCGCGGGGTGCGCCGGGTGCGTGGGCGGGCGCGCGGGGTGCGTGGGCGGGCGCCCGCGGGGTGCGCGGGCGGCGGGTCAGAGCAGGGGGAGCATGCGGCCCAGGTCCGGGACGGAGTCCGAGGTGAACCGCGGCGCGAGCGCCGCCGCCAGCACGTCGACGTCGTAGGGCACGCGGCCGGCGGCGAGGCGCACCCAGGTCAGCGGCTGCACGACGTCGAGGTCCCACCCGCCGCGGGCCTGCACGATGTGCAGCAGCTCGGTGGCCACGAGGTCGAGCGCGTCGCCGTCGACCGGCCCGGCGGAGGTGACCCCGTCGCCGAGCCCGCCCTCGGGCCCGAGCCCGCCGGGCACGCCGGGCAGCGGGCCGACGCCGGTGCCGAGCTCCGCCCGCGACCCCGGGGCGGCGCCGCGGGCGCGGGCGAGCGAGCGCTGCAGGTCGTCGGCGTGCACGACGAGCTCGGTGATCCGGGAGGCGAGCATCGTGGACAGCAGGACGGGGCCGCGGCGGGCCTGCACGACCCGGTCGTCCGGGCCGAGCTCCTCGGCCCGGCGCACCGCCCGCGCGACCAGCGCGTCGACGTGCCGCAGCGGGTCGTCGGCGATCTCGGCGGCGAGCTCCTTGGTGACCCGGTCGATGTCCGCGGCCCGGCCCGCGTAGGAGCCGAGGTACTCGGCGAGGCTGAGCGGCACGGTGCCGGCGGGGGCGGGCTCGCACACGGCGAGCGCGTCCATGGCCCGGCCGAGGTGCGCGACGAGCTCGGCGACGCTCCACCCGTCCAGCACGCTGGCCGCGCGCGCGGTGTCGGCGTCCAGCACGTCCCCGACCCACGAGCGCAGCGCGTCCCACTGCCGGCGCAGCACGTCGGTGCGCGCGGTCACGTCCCCGGTCCTCATGGGGTCAGCGTGCCAGACGCCGCCGCGCGCCCGGCGCGCCGTCCCGCCCGGCGCCCGGCCGGGCGCCCGGCCTCAGCCCGCGAGGTGCTCGCGCACGAGCGGCCCGAGCTGCTCGTGCTCGATGAGGAACCCGTCGTGGCCGTAGGGCGTGCGCAGCGTGCGCAGCGGCCGGGCCCCCGGGATCCCGGCCGCGATCCGCGCGGACTGCTCGGGCAGGAACAGCCGGTCCGAGTCGACCGCGACCACGAGCGTGTCCGCCGTGACGCAGGCCAGCGCGGCCTCGACGCCGCCGCGGTCCCGGCCGAGATCGTGCGTGATCATCGAGCGGGTGAGCACGGCGTAGGTGTTGGCGTCGAACCGGCGCGCGAGCTTGTCCCCGTGGTGGTCGAGGTAGGACTGCACCGCGAACCGGCCGCCGTCGAGCGGCTCCTCGCCGCCCTGCGGGATGCGGCCGAACCGGGCGTCGAGCTCGGCGGCGCTGCGGTAGGTCTGGTGGGCGATCTGCCGCGCGAGACCGAGCCCGACGTGCGGGCCCTCGCCGTCGGGGGCGTCGTAGTAGTCGCCGCCGCGGAACCGCGGGTCGGCGGTCAGCGCGGTGAGCTGGGTGTGGAACGAGGCGATCTGGTCGCCGGAGGTCTGCGCGCTGGTGGCGATCGCGGCGAGCCGGCGGACCCGGTCGGGCGCGGTGACGGCCCACTCGAGCGCGCGCTGCCCGCCCATCGACGCACCGACGACGAGCGCCCAGGACCCGATGCCCAGGGCCTCGGCGAGCCGCAGCTCGGCGGCGACCTGGTCGCGGACGGTCAGCTGCGGGAACCGGCTGCCCCACGGCCGCCCGTCGGGCGCGGTGCTGGCCGGGCCGGTGCTGCCCTGGCAGCCGCCGAGCACGTTCGGCGCGACGACGTACCAGCGGTCGGTGTCGATCGGCGCGCCGGGGCCGACGAGCGTCGACCACCAGCCGGGGGTGGGGTGGCCGGGGCCGGCGTCGCCGGTGACGTGCGAGTCGCCGGTGAGCGCGTGCAGCACGAGCACCGCGTTCGAGCCGTCGGGGGCGGGGGTGCCCCAGGTCTCGTAGGCCATCCGGACGTCGGGCAGCCGCCCGCCCGCCTCCAGGTCGAGCGCGCCGAGGTCGACGAACCGGCGCCGGCCGGCCGGGTCGCCCTCGCGCCAGGCGGACGACGCGCGCGGCGGGCTGCTCGGCGCGCGCCGCCCCCCGCGGTCGCCGGGGCCGGCCGCGGGCGTGGTGCGGGTGGTGCGGTGGGGCACGGGGCGTCCTGACGTCGGTGCGCCGACGGGCGCCGTGGGGGCCACGGCGCCCGTCGGGGTGGATCGGGTGGCGGGCACGGGGGCGCTCAGGCCCCCTTGGCGGCGCGGAAGCCGGCGTCGAGGTCGGCGAGGATGTCCTCGATCCCCTCCAGGCCCACGGAGAGCCGGACCAGCCCGGGCGTGACGCCGGACAGCGCCTGCTCCTCGGGCGTCAGCTGGCTGTGCGTGGTCGAGGCGGGGTGGATGACCAGCGAGCGGACGTCGCCGATGTTCGCGACGTTCGAGTGCAGCTCCAGCGCCGAGACGAACGCCTGGCCCGCGGCGGCCCCGCCCTCGACCTCGAACGCGAGGACCGCCCCGGTGCCGTTCGGGCCGTACTTGCGGCCGAGCTCGTACTGCGGGTGCGACGGCAGGCCGGCGTAGGTCACCGACAGCACGTCGTCCCGCGCCTCGAGCCACTCGGCGACCTTCTGGGCGTTGGCGACGTGCCGCTCGACCCGCAGGGACAGCGTCTCCAGGCCCTGGGCGATGAGGAACGCGTTGAACGGGCTGATCGCCGCCCCGAGGTCACGCAGCAGCTGGACCCGGGCGCGCAGCACGTAGGAGAGGTTGACGCCGAACGCGCCGTCCTTGCCGAGGTCCCGGGCGAACACCAGGCCGTCGTAGGACGGGTCGGGCTGGTTGAACGACGGGTACCGCTCGGGGTCGGCGCCGTAGTCGAACGTGCCGCCGTCGACGATGACGCCGCCGATGGCCGCGCCGTGGCCGCCGAGGTACTTGGTCGCCGAGTGCACGACGACGTCCGCGCCCCACTCCAGCGGCCGGATGAGGTAGGGCGTCGGCACGGTGTTGTCGACGATCAGCGGGACGCCCGCCTCGTGGGCGACGCCGGCGACGGTCTCGATGTCGAGCACGTCCTGCTTCGGGTTCGGCACCGTCTCCGCGAAGAACGCCTTGGTGTTCGGGCGGACGGCGTCCCGCCAGGCCTGCGGGTCGTGCGGGTCGGTGACGAACGTCGTCTCGATGCCGAACCGGGGGAGCGTGTGGTGCAGCAGGTTGTAGGTGCCGCCGTACAGGCTGGGGCTGGCGACCACGTGGCTGCCGGCCTCGGCGATGTTGAGGATCGCGTACGTCTCCGCGGCCTGGCCGGAGGCGAGCAGCAGCGCGCCGACGCCGCCCTCGAGGGAGGCGATCCGGTCCTCGACGGCCTGGACGGTCGGGTTGCCGATCCGGGTGTAGATGGGGCCGAGGTCCTTGAGCGCGAACCGGTCGGCGGCGACGCCGGCGTCGGGGAACACGTAGGACGTCGTCTGGTAGATCGGCAGCGCGCGGGCGCCGGTGGCGCTGTCGGGCGTCTGGCCGGCGTGGATCTGGCGGGTCTCGAAGGACCACTGGGACTGGCTCATCGGGCTCTCCTGGCGGTGCTGGGGGCTGGCGGTGCGGGCGGGTGGTGGGCGGTGCGCACGCGCGTCGTGCCAGGAGGGGTCCCGGGCGGCCGGTGCCGGTGTGCGGCGCCCCGGGCGACGGTCGGTGTCGCGGTCTGCGGGGGCGCCGGGGCCGCGTGCCCCGGGGGGCCTGCGGGCACAGCCGAGCGTGCGCTGGTCAGCGACACATTCGGCGGGACATGCGGCCCACAGTACGGAGCGGCCGCCACGCTGTGGAACAGCCGTCTCACTCATCGAGACGCGCTGTCCACGTCGGGGCGGGCGGGGCGGCGGGACGGCACGTCGGGAGGCGTGCGCGTGGTCCGTGCGGGTGATTCGCGTCCCTCGCTGTCCGGTTCGTCCCGAACCACGCCGATGTGACTCATGTGAACGGTGTGACTCGTGTTCACTTCTGTGATTTTCCCCGGTAGCGTCCTTCGCGGGGCGCGGGACTCCGCCCGCCCCGGCCGCGTACGACGTGCGCGGGGGGCGGCGGACAGGCGACGAGAGGCAGACGGGTGCGAACCACGGGACGAGCGCGCGCAGCGCGCGGGGCAGCCGCGGCGATCACGGCGGCGGTGCTGCTGCTGCCGGCGGGCGGGGTGGCGCTGGCCGACCCCGACGTGAGCGACCAAGACGTCCGGGACGCGCGGCAGGCCGTGTCGTCCGCGTCCTCGGCGGTCGCCGGCATCGAGGTCCGGCTCGCGGAGCTCAGCTCGCAGGCGGAGACCAGCCAGGTCGCGGTGCAGCAGGCGGGCGAGGCGTACGCGCAGGCCCAGGCCGACCTGGCCGCCGCGCAGCAGGCCGCCACCGACGCCGCCGCGCAGTACGACCAGGCGCAGGAGCAGTTCACCTCCGCGCGGGCGACGCTGGTCGCGATCGCCCGCGAGGCGGCCCGCTCCGGCGGCTCGATGGACACCCTGCAGGCCCTGCTCTCCGCCGACGGCTTCGAGGAGGTCGTCCAGCGCAGCGAGGGGCTGTCGCACGTCAGCTCGAAGGCCGACCAGGCGGTGCAGGGCTACCTCGCCGCCGAGCAGGTCGCCACCACGCTGAAGGACAAGGCCGACGAGGCCGCCGCCGCGCGGACGTCCGCGGCCGCCGGGGCGGAGGACGCCCTGGCCGCCGCGCAGAAGACGCAGGCGGACGCCGACGCGGCCGTCGCCGCCGCGCAGACGGAGCGCGCGGGCCTGATCCAGCAGCTCGCCGCCGCGCGGAGCACCAGCGCCGAGGTCGAGCAGGCCCGCCAGGACCAGATCGACGCCGAGCGCCGGCAGCGCGCCGAGGCCGCCGCCCAGGCCGAGCGCACCGCCACCCCGGCGGCCGGCACGCCCGCGGCGGGCGGCGGCAGCGCGACGCCGGCGGCGGGCGGCGGGACGACGTCGCCCTCGACGCCGAGCGCGCCGTCGACGCCGAGCACGCCGTCGACCCCCAGCACCCCGTCGACCCCGAGCACCCCGTCGACCCCGAGCAGGCCGCCGGTCACGACGCCGCCCGTCACGGCCCCGCCCGTGACCGCCCCGCCCGTGACGACGCCGCCGCCGGTGTCCGCGAGCAAGGCGGAGACGGCGATCGCGTGGGCCCGGACCAAGCTCGGGCTGCCGTACGTCTGGGGCGGCACCGGCCCCAACGGGTACGACTGCTCGGGCCTCACGCAGGGCGCCTGGAAGGCGGCCGGGGTCAACCTGAACCGGACCTCCCGCGACCAGTACCGCCAGGTCACCAAGATCGCGTACGGCGACATGCAGCCGGGCGACCTGGTGTTCTGGGGCACCAACAAGAACGACGCGAACAGCGTCTACCACGTGGCGCTGTACATCGGGAACGGCCAGATCCTGGAGGCCCCGAGCGAGGGCAAGCCGGTGCGCGTCGCGGCCATGCGGTACTCGAACTCGATGGCCTACGCGGGCCGCGTCGGCTGAGCCGGCACCGCCCCCGCGGGCGACGACGAAGGGCCCCGGCGCGCGTGCTGCGCGCCGGGGCCCTTCGCCGTGCACGGCCCGCCGGGAGGCGGACCGCCCTGCTCAGTGCTGGTCGTAGCCCACGTCGATCGCGCGCTGCCGGGAGCGCTCGATCTCGGCCTCGGCCTCGGCGCGGCCGACCCAGTGCGCCCCCTCGACCGACTTGCCGGGCTCCAGGTCCTTGTAGACCTCGAAGAAGTGCTGGATCTCGAGGCGGTGGAAGTCCGAGACGTCGTCGATGTCCTGGCGCCACGCGGCGCGCTGGTCGCCCGTCGGCACGCAGAGCACCTTGTCGTCGCCGCCGGCCTCGTCGCGCATGCGGAACATGCCCAGGGCGCGGCAGCGGATCAGGCAGCCCGGGAACGTCGGCTCCTCGAGCAGCACGAGCGCGTCCAGCGGGTCGCCGTCCTCGCCCAGGGTGCCGTCGATGAAGCCGTAGTCGTCCGGGTACCGGGTCGAGGTGAACAGCATGCGGTCCAGCCGGATCCGTCCGGTCGCATGGTCGACCTCGTACTTGTTCCGCTGGCCCTTGGGGATCTCGATCGTGACGTCGAACTCCACACCTGCTCCTTCGTCTCCGCCGCCGGCGACCGTGGCGCTGCGGCGCGCAGCTGATCACGGCGGCGTGCCAGGTGGTGGCTCGTCGCCTTCAAGCCCCTAGTGTGACGCACGGACGGCTCGGCGGTGGCCCGGGCCGCGGATGTCGACGGGAACGGGTGGTCCGGTGGCGCGCGCGGGCAGGACGGTGGGCGTCTCGGCGCTCGTGCTGGTGCTCGCCGGCGGCGCCTACGTCACCGCGGACGCCTACGACGTCGTCCCCGGGCTGGTCACCCTCGCGCCCGAGGCCGCGCCGGCGGCGCCGTTCCCGCAGCCGCCCGGCGCGGCCACGACCGGTGCCGGCGCGGCGGTGCTCGCGGACCTGGACCCGGCCGTCCCGGCGCCGGACGCCGCCCGGGTGCAGGCCCTGCTGGACGGGCTCGCGGTCGACCCGCGGCTGGGCCCGAGCGTGGGGGCGGTCGTGGCCGACGCCCTCACCGGCGAGGTGCTGGGCGAGAACGCGTCCGATGCGGCCCGCACCCCCGCGTCGACGGCGAAGCTCGTCACCGGCGTCGCGGCGCTGACCCGGCTCGGGGCCGACCGGACCTTCGACACCACGGTGCGCCAGGGCGCCGGGGACCAGGTGGTCCTGGTGGGCGGCGGCGACATGATGCTGGCCGCGGGCACCGGCGACCCGGACGCGGTGAACGGCCGCGCCGGCCTCGCCGACCTCGCGGCGCAGGTGGCGGTGCGGCTGCGCCTCGCGGGCCGGGACACCGTGACCCTCGGCCTCGACGACACGCTGTTCACCGGGCCGGCGACCGCGCCCGGCTGGGACCCCGCCGACCTGGCCGCCGGGTACGTCGCCCCGGTCGCCCCGCTGGCCGTCGACATCGCGAAGATCTCCGCCGGCGAGTACCCGCCCCGCCGGACCGACCCCGCGCTGCACGCCGCGACCGAGTTCGCCGCCCGGCTCACCGAGGCCGGCATCACCGTGTCCGGCGGCCCGGCGCGGGTGTCCGCGCCCGCCACCGGTGACGTGCTCGGCGTCGTCTCCTCGGCGCCGGTCCCCGAGGTCGCGCAGTACTTCCTCGACACCTCGGACAACACGATCACCGAGGTGGTCGCGCGGATGGTCGCGCTCGACCTCGGCCTGCCCGGCAGCTTCGAGGGCGCCACCCAGGCGGTGCTCCGAACCGCGCAGACCCTCGGGGTCGACACGGCGGGCGCCACGCTGGCCGACGCCTCGGGCCTGGCCGACGGGTCGGCGCTGCCGCCGCGGATGCTGCTCGACCTCCTGCAGCTGGTCGTCGACCCGGCGCACCCCGAGCTGCGCGAGGTGAGCAACGGCATGCCGATCGGCGGCCTGACCGGCACGCTCGCCGACCGGTTCCGGTCGGGCGACGCCACCGGGCTGGTGCGCGCGAAGACCGGCAGCCTGACCAGCGTGACGTCGCTCGCCGGGTCGGTGCTGGACGCCGACGGGCGGCTGCTGCTGTTCGTGCTGATGGCCGACCAGACCGGGGCGGTGGGGCAGTCCCAGCCGCGGCAGGCGCTCGACGGGTTCGTCTCGGCGCTCGCGGGCTGCGGCTGCCGGGGCTGACCCCGAGCGGACGCGGCCGGCCGCCCGCCCGGTCGCCCGCGGCCTGATCCCCACCGGATCGTCCCCGAGCCTGCCGATCGACCGGGTGGCGGCGGGACGATCGGGTGGGGGCACGGACGGCGACGGCCCCGCGCGGCGGCCCGCGGCCGCGCGTGGTTACGGTGGGCGGGTGCAGCCCGCTGTCGACTGGGACCTGGCCGCCCGGCTCGCCGCACGCGCGGCGCCCGGAACCCCCGGCGCGCCACGGTCGTTCCCCCCGTGGTGCCCCGCCCCGAGCGTCCGGTGGACCGCCCGCTGAGTCGCACCAGCGCCTCCGTGG
>NZ_SZYE01000118.1 GCF_005239125.1 Cellulomonas hominis
CTCGCTCCCCCGCGCGACGCGGGATCCAGGCGAGGCGGGCGCCGGTGCGCGCCGCGAGCCGCAGCGCGGCGGACAGCGCGCCGGGCACGGCGGCCAGGCGCTCACCGACCAGGACCAGCGCGCCCGGGGCACCCAGCGCCGCACCGAGGTCCGCGAGGTCGCCGGACCCGACGGCGTCGAGCACCTCGGCCTCGGTGCCCGGGGCGGCGCGCAGCAGCTCGCCGTCCAGGCGCTCGAGCCCGCGGCTCGCCAGCGGCGCCACGGCGTGCACGCGGGTGCGGCCCGCGACGACGCCCTTGCGCAGCCGCAGGAACACGACGCCCGCCTCCTCCTCGGCCTCCAGGCCGGCGAGCAGGACGGTCGGCGCGGCCTCGAGGTCGCGGAACGTGACGCCCAGGCCGGTGCCGGCGACCGCGTGCCCGAGGAACGCGAGCTCCTCGTCCGAGTGCGGCCGGGCGCGCAGGTCGACGTCGTTGGTGCCGAGCACCACGCGGGCGAACTTGCCGTAGGCGTAGGCGTCCTCGACGGTCAGGCGCCCGCCGGGGAGCACCCCGACGCCGCCGGCGGCCCGGGCCTGCTCCAGCCCGTGCGCCGCGACCTCCAGGGCCTCGGCCCAGGACGCGGGGTGCAGCTCGCCGCGGGTGCCGTCCTCCAGCAGGTCGCGCACGAGCGGGGTGGTGATCCGGTCGGCCGCGGACTGCCAGGTGAAGGCGAACCGGTCCTTGTCGGTGATCCACTCCTCGTTGACCTCGGGGTCGTCCCCCGCGAGCCGGCGCAGCACGACGCCGCGGCGGTGGTCGACGCGGATCGCCGCACCGGAGGAGTCGTGCTCGGACACGCCGGGCGTCGACACCAGGTCGAACGGGCGGGCGCGGAACCGGTAGGCGGCGCCGGTCAGCGCGCCGACCGGGCAGATCTGGACGGTGTTGCCGGAGAAGTAGGACGCGAACGGGGAACCCGACTCGTCGTCCTCCGCCGGACCCACGGGGATGTCGGCGCCGAGGAGCACGCGGCCGTCGAACGGGAGCGTCCCGGAGGTCGCCGCGTCCTCGTCGTCGACCCCCGCGCCGGCGAAGCCCAGCACGTCGGCGTCGAACCGGCCGATCTGCTGCATCGCCCCGCGCTTCTGCAGGTCGATGAACGGGTCGCCCGCGATCTCCCGGGAGAACCGGGTGCACCGCTGGCACAGGATGCACCGCTCGCGGTCGAGCAGGATCTCGGTCGACACGGCGATCGGCTTCGGGAACGTCCGCTTGACGTCGACGAACCGGGTCTGGCTCCGGCCGTTGGACATCGCCTGGTTCTGCAGGGGGCACTCGCCGCCCTTGTCGCAGACCGGGCAGTCCAGCGGGTGGTTGATGAGCAGCAGCTCCATCACGCCGTGCTGCGCCTTGTCCGCCTCCGCGGACGTGCGCTGCGTGCGCACGTCCATGCCGGGCGTGGCGGTGAGCGTGCAGGAGGCCTGCGGCTTCGGCATCTTCGCGACCTTGCCGTCGCGGCCCGGGGCCCAGACCTCCACGAGGCACTGGCGGCACGCGCCGGCCGGGGCCAGCAGCGGGTGGTCGCAGAACCGCGGGATCTGGATGCCGAGCTGCTCGGCGGCGCGGATGACCAGGGTGCCCTTCGGCACGGTGGTCTCGATGCCGTCGATCGTGAAGGTGACCCCGTCCGGCTTCGGCTCGGGCGGGGGCGTCGCGCCCGACCCGGCGGGCTTCGATGCGGTGACGGTCATCAGTGGGCTCCCGCGAGCTGGCCGCTGCGGCGCGGCGTGTAGGGGAAGAGCGAGGCGCGCTCCGGCGGGAACAGCACGTCGGCGGGCGTGTGCGTGCCCGCCTCGAACTCCTCCCGGAAGTACTGGATCGCCGAGGTGATCGGGCTGGTCGCGCCGTCGCCGAGGGCGCAGAACGCCTTGCCGAGGATGTTGTCGCACAGGTCGAGCAGCAGGTCGATGTCGCCGGAGGTGCCCTGGCCCGCCTCCAGGCGGGCGAGCACCTGCGCGAGCCAGAACGTGCCCTCGCGGCACGGGGTGCACTTGCCGCACGACTCGTGCTTGTAGAACTGCGTCCACCGGGACACGGCCTTGACCACCGACACCGAGTCGTCGAACACCTGCAGCGCGCGGGTGCCGAGCATCGAGCCGGCGGCGCCGACCTCCTCGTAGGTGAGCGGGACGTCGAGGTGCTCCGCGGTGAAGATCGGCGTCGAGGACCCGCCCGGGGTCCAGAACTTCAGCTCGTGGCCCTCGCGGACGCCGCCGGCCATCTCCAGCAGCTCGCGCATCGTGATGCCGAGCGGCGCCTCGTACTGGCCGGGGTGCGTGACGTGCCCGGACAGCGAGAACAGGCCGTGGCCGGGCGACCGGTCGGTCCCCATCGTGCGGAACCAGTCGGAGCCCCCGACCACGATGCCGGGCACCGAGGCGATGGACTCGACGTTGTTCACGACGGTGGGCCGGGCGTACAGGCCCGCCACCGCGGGGAACGGCGGCTTGAGGCGCGGCTGGCCGCGGCGGCCCTCGAGCGAGTCGAGCAGCGCGGTCTCCTCGCCGCAGATGTACGCGCCCGCGCCGGCGTGCACCGTGACGTCCAGGTCGTACCCGCTGCCGAGGATGTTCTTGCCGAGGTAGCCCTGGGCGTACGCCTGCTCGACCGCGTGCAGCAGCCGGCGGTAGACGTGCACGACCTCGCCGCGCAGGTAGATGAACGCGTGGTGGCAGCCGATCGCGTAGGAGGTGATCGCCACGCCCTCGACCAGCACCTGCGGGTCCGCCAGCATCAGCGGGATGTCCTTGCAGGTGCCCGGCTCGGACTCGTCGGCGTTCACCACCAGGTAGCGGGGACCGCCGTCCGGCGCGGGCAGGAAGCCCCACTTCATGCCGGTCGGGAAGCCGGCGCCGCCGCGGCCGCGCAGGCCGGAGTCCTTGACGGTGGTCACCACGTCGGCGGCGTCCATCGTCAGCGCCTTGCGCAGCCCGCGGTAGCCGCCGCGGGACTCGTACGTGCGCAGGTCCCACGGGCGGTCGGCGTCCCAGCGGTCGCTGAGCACCGGCGTCAGGGTGGTCGCGTCGGCCATCACGACTCCTTCTCGCTGTCGGCGGGCTTGCTCGTGTCGTCGGCGCGGTGCTCGGCCTTCTCCTGGTCGGCGGACCGCTCCGGGGCGCCGGCCGCGGGCCGGTCGACGGAGGACTGCTCGCCGCCGGGCTGCGGCGCGGAGGCCCCCGGTGCGGCGGTGCCGGCGGCCGGGGCGGCGGGCTCGGCCTGCTGCTCCTGGGCGGCGTCGCGCTCCGCGGCGTCGGTGGACGGGGCCGTCCAGCCGTTCTCCCGCGCGAGCCGCAGCCCGCGCAGCGTCGGCTCGCCGGCCGCGACGCCCTCGTCCGCGAGGCCGTCCGGGAACCCGGCCAGCACGCGGGACACCTGCTTGAACGTCTGCACCCGGGACGGCCCGCGGGTCGGCGCCACGGGCTCCCCCGCGATCAGCTTCCCGACCACCTCGGCAGCCGAGTCCGGCGTCTGGTTGTCGAAGAACTCCCAGTTGATCATCATCACCGGCGCGTAGTCGCAGGCCGCGTTGCACTCGATCCGCTCGAGCGTGATCTTGCCGTCGCCCGTCGTCTCGTCGTGGCCGATGCCGAGCCGGTCGGTGAGGTCCTCCCAGATCGCGTCACCGCCCATGATGGCGCAGAGCGTGTTGGTGCAGACGCCCACCGTGTACTCGCCGTTCGGGCGGCGCTTGTACTGGGTGTAGAACGTCGCGACCGCGGACACCTGGGCCGTCGACAGGTCCAGCGTCGCCGCGCAGAACGCGATGCCCGCCGGGCTCACGTAGCCGTCCTCGGACTGCACCAGGTGCAGCAGCGGCAGCAGGGCCGAGCGCGGGTCGGGGTACCGGGCGACGACCTGCGCCGCGTCGGCCGCGAGCCGCTCCCGGGTCGCCTCGTCGTACGTCGCGCGCGGGCGCCCCGTCCCGGGGATCCGCGGGTGGTCGATGGCGGTCATCAGCGGTCCACCCCTCCGAGCACCGGGTCGATGGAGGCGACGGAGCAGACGACGTCCGCCACCTGCCCGCCCTCGCAGAGCACCGAGACGGCCTGCAGGTTGTTGAACGACGGGTCGCGGAAGTGCGCCCGGTACGGCTTGGTGCCCCCGTCGGAGACGAGGTGCACGCCGAGCTCGCCGCGGGGGTGCTCGACGGTCTGCCACGCCTGGCCGGCGGGGACCCGGAAGCCCTCCGTCACCAGCTTGAAGTGGTGGATCAGGGCCTCCATCGAGGTGCCCATGATCTCCCGGATGTGGTCGAGCGAGTTGCCCATGCCGTCGCTGCCGATGGCGAGCTGGGCGGGCCAGGCGATCTTCTTGTCCTCGACCATGACGGGCGTGCCGGCCGAGGCCTGCAGCCGCTCGACCACCTGCTCGACGATCCGCATCGACTGGTAGCACTCCTCGATCCGCAGGACCATCCGGTCCCAGCAGTCCGAGCCCTCGGAGACCGGGACGTCGAAGTCGTAGGTCTCGTAGCCGCAGTACGGGGCGGCCTTGCGGACGTCGTACGGCAGGCCGGTCGACCGGAGCATCGGGCCGGTGATGCCGAGCGCCATGCAGCCGGCGAGGTTCAGCACGCCCACGTTCTGCAGCCGGCCCTTGAGGATCGGCTGGCCGAGCATGAGGTCCTCGAGCTGCGTGAGGTAGCGGCGCACGCCGACCAGCGCCTCGCGGACGGAGTCGAGCCCGCCCGGGGGGATGTCCTGCGCGACGCCGCCGGGGCGGATGTACGCGTGGTTCATCCGCAGGCCGGTCACCATCTCGAAGATCCGCAGGATCTCCTCGCGGGCGGTGAAGCCGATGGTCATGATCGTGGTCGCGCCGAGCTCGTTGCCGCCGGTCGCCAGGCACACCAGGTGCGAGGAGATCCGGTTGAGCTCCATCATCAGCACGCGGATCTCGCTCGCGCGGACCGGGATGTCGTCGGTGATGCCGAGCAGCTTCTCCACGGCCAGGCAGTACGCGGCCTCCTGGAACAGCGGGGCGACGTAGTCCATGCGGGTGCAGAACGTGACGCCCTGGGTCCAGGTGCGGTACTCCATGTTCTTCTCGATGCCGGTGTGCAGGTAGCCGATGCCCGCGCGGGCCTCGGTCACCGTCTCGCCGTCGATCTCGAGCATGAGGCGGAGCACGCCGTGCGTGGACGGGTGCTGGGGGCCCATGTTGACGACGATGCGCTGCTCGCCGAGCCGGGCCGCCTCCTCGGCGATGTCGGACCAGTCGCCGCCGGTCGCCTCGAAGGTCCGCAGGCCGACGGTCTCGTCGTCGACGAGGTGGCCGGTCGCGCGGGGCGCGTGGGTCTGGGAGCTCATGAGTACTGCCTCCGCTGGTCGGCCGGCGGGATGGTGGCGCCCTTGTACTCCACCGGGATGCCGCCGAGCGGGTAGTCCTTGCGCTGCGGGTGCCCGGGCCAGTCGTCCGGCATCTCGATCCGCGCCAGGTCGGTGCGGCCGGTGAAGACGATGCCGAAGAAGTCCCAGGTCTCGCGCTCGTGCCAGTCGTTGGCCGGGTAGACCCCGACGGTGCTGGGGATGGTCGGGTCGCCCTCGGGGGCGGCGACCTCGAGGCGGAGCCGCCGGCCGTGGGTGACCGACACCAGGTGGTAGACGGCGTGCAGCTCGCGGCCGGTGTCGTGCGGGTAGTGCACGCCGCTGACGCCGAGGGACAGCTCGAACCGGAGGTCCTGGTCGTCGCGCAGGTGCCGCGTGACCTCGACCACGTGCTCCCGGGCGATGTTCAGGGTGAGCTCGCCGCGGTCGACGACCACGGACTCCAGCGCCGCGGCGGCACCGGTGCCGGAGGCGTCCAGCAGCTCGGTGAGCACGTCCACGACCTCGTCGAACCAGCCGCCGTACGGCCGCTCGCTCGGGCCGGGCAGCACCACGGTCTGCACGAGGCCGCCGAACCCGGAGGTGTCGCCGGACCCGTGCACGCCGAACATGCCGTGCCGGGTCTCGACGACCTCGAGCGGCAGCGTCCGGTCGGCCGGGACGTTCTGCGCGCCGGCCTCCAGGGCCGCCTCGCTGGTGCGCTGCGCCCCGGCGTCGGCGGACGCGGCGTCCCCGGCCTTGGCGGCCTCGGCGGCGTCCTTCTTCTCGTCGCTCATCGCAGCAGCCCCGTCATGTGGGAGGTCGGCTCGGCGCGCAGCGCGGCCGCCTCGACCTCGCGGGCGATGTCCGCGCGGTTCTTGCCGAGCGGCTCGGCCTTGATCTGCTCGTGCAGCTCGAGGATCGCGTTGATCAGCATCTCCGGCCGCGGCGGGCAGCCGGGCAGGTAGATGTCCACCGGCACGACGTGGTCGACGCCCTGGACGATCGCGTAGTTGTTGAACATGCCGCCGCTGCTGGCGCACACGCCCATCGACAGCACCCACTTGGGCTCGGCCATCTGGTCGTAGACCTGCCGCACCACGGGCGCCATCTTCTGGCTGACCCGGCCGGCCACGATCATCAGGTCGGACTGGCGCGGGGAGGCACGGAACACCTCCATGCCGAACCGGGAGATGTCGAACCGGGAACCGCCGGTCGCCATCATCTCGATCGCGCAGCACGCCAGGCCGAACGTCACCGGCCACAGCGAGGCCTTCCGGACCAGGCCGGCGAGCGTCTCGACCGACGTCAGCAGGAAGCCGCTGGGAGCCTCTTCGATACCCATCTCAGTCCTCGTCCCACTCGAGACCGCCGCGCCGCCACTCGTAGAGGAACGGCACGGTGATCAGCGCGAGGAACCCCACCATCGCCACGAGCCCGAAGACGGCCAGCTCACCGAAGCTGACGGCCCACGGGTAGAGGAACACGACCTCGATGTCGAAGATGATGAAGGTCATCGCGACCAGGTAGTACTTCACCGGGAACCGGCCGCCGCCGACGGCGTGCGGGGTCGGCTGGATGCCGCACTCGTAGGCCTCGAGCTTGGCGCGGTTGTAGCGCTTGGGGCCGATCACGGCGCTGGCGGCGAGGCCGCCGACCGCGAGGACGGCGGCCACCCCCATCATGACGAGGAGGGGGACGTACGGGTTGGTCATCGGTGCTCTCCCGGTGGGGGGTGGAGTGCTTCCGTGGGGCTGCGGAGCGGGCGCGTCCGGCGGGCGAGGCCGGCGCGCCCCGTCAGGGCGGCCCGGTGCGGGCGGCGGCCGTCACGAGGCCGGCGCCAGACGTGCGAGGGCGGCGATGGTCCGGTCGGCCCAGTCGCCGCCGTGCGGCTCGTAGCAGTCCGCGAGCAGCTTGTGCGTGAGCTTCATGACCAGCGGGCGCGGCAGGCCGTACCTCGTGCACGCCCGCATGATCTCGGGCCGCTCGATGAGCTTCACGAACACCCGGCCGAGCGTGTAGTACCCGCCCAGGTCGTCCTTCATCCGCGCGCCGTACGTGGCGAGCGCCCGCTCGCGTCCGGCGGCGGTGCCCCGGGCGGCGGCCTGGACGATCGCGTCCGCGGCGACCCGGCCGGCCTGCAGGGCGTAGGCGATGCCCTCGCCGTTGAACGGGCTGATCATCCCGGCGGCGTCGCCGACCAGCATGAGGCCGCGGCCGTAGAGCGGGCCGCGGTTGAACCCCATCGGCAGCGCGGCGCCGCGGACGGGACCGAGCTGGTGCTCCGGGGTGAACTCCCACTCCGCGGGGGCGTTGGCCATCCACTTCGCGAACAGGTCCTTGTAGTCGACCTTGGTCGCGGCGGCGGTCGAGGACACCGAGCCGAGGCCGACGTTCGCGGTGCCGTCGCCGAGCGAGAAGATCCAGCCGTAGCCGGGCATGAGGTCCGACTCGCCCGGCTTGCCGTCCCAGAGCTCGAGGTGGCTCTCCATCCACGGGTCGTCGTGCCGCGGCGTCCGGAAGTAGGTGCGCACCGCCACGCCCATCGGGCGGTCCTGGCGCTTCTCCAGGCCGAGGCCGGTCGCGAGCCGGGCGGACACGCCGTCGGCGGCGATCACGACGGGGGCGCGGTACTCGACCGGGTCGCCCGCGCGACGGCCGTCGGCGTCGACCGGGCGGGCCTGCACGCCGACCACGCGGCCGGTGCGCTCGTCGACCAGCGGACCCGTGACGTTGGTCCGCTCCTGGACCTTGGCGCCGGCGGCGCGCGCGTGCTCGAGCAGCAGGTGGTCGAGCGAGGTGCGCGCGCGGGCCAGGCCGTACGACGGGTAGGACGACAGCTCGGGCCAGGGCAGCTCGACGACGTGGCCGCCGCCGAGGACGCGCAGGCCGACGTTCCGGATCCAGCCGTCCTGCTCGCGCAGCGGCACGCCCATCCGGGCCAGCTCGGCCACCGCGCGCGGGGTCAGGCCGTCGCCGCAGATCTTGTCCCGGGGGAAGCTCGCCTTGTCCAGCAGCAGGACGGAAAGGCCCGCGGCGGCGCAGTGGTAGGCAGCGCTGGACCCGCCGGGTCCGGCGCCGACGACGACGACGTCCGCGTCGTCGCTCTTGCCACTGTGCACAGTTCGCCCCATTTGTGAATGCCTTCACAGGTGTTGTCAGGCCGAGTCTAGTGATCCGACCAACGATCTGTCTGCGAAGGTTTGCCTCAGTAGCGTCTCTGCTCCTGACCAGGGGTTATCCGGGACTTTCGTCCCACCATTCCGGCCTAAATGATCCCAGGATTTGTGGCGCGGTGCAGCGCGACGATGCCGCCGGACAGATTCCGGTACCCCACCGAGCTCCAGCCCGACTCCTTCAGGAGCCGCGCCAGCCCGAGCTGGTCCGGCCACTCCTGGATCGACTCGGCGAGGTAGTCGTACGCCGCCGACTCGCGCGCCACGACCTTCGCCACCGCAGGCAGGGCCTTGACCAGGTAGCCGGAGTAGACGGTCCGGAACGGCGCCCACGTCGGAGTCGAGAACTCGCACACCACGAGCCGCCCGCCCGGCCGCGTCACGCGGCGCATCTCCTCCAGCGCGCCCACCGTGTCCACCACGTTGCGCAGCCCGAACGAGATCGTCACCGCGTCGAAGACCCCGTCCGCGAACGGCAGCGCGGTGGCGTCGCCCGCGGTGAACGGCAGGTCGGGGCGACGGCGCTTGCCGACGGTGAGCATCCCGGTCGACAGGTCGCACGGGACGACCTTCACGCCCGCGTCCGCCAGCGGCTCGCTCGACGTGCCGGTGCCCGCGGCCAGGTCCAGGACCGTCTCCCCCGGCAGCGCGTCGAGCGCCTTGAGGGTCGCCCTGCGCCACATCCGGTCCTGGCCGAGCGACAGCACGTCGTTGGTCAGGTCGTAGCGGCGGGCGACGCCGTCGAACATCGTGGCGACGTCGTGCGGGTCCTTGTCGAGAGAGGCGCGGGGCATGGGGCCCATCGTGTCAGGTCGCGCGCGGTGGTCGCGCGCGGGCGCCCGCCGCGCGGTCGTACCCTGGTCCGCGATGACCAGCCCCCTCGACGACCGCCAGGCCGCGGCGTCCTCGCACCCCGAGCCGCTCGTGGTCCGCACCGTCCGGATCGACGCCCCGGACGACCTGCTCTCCCTGCTCCCCGCGGACGCCCCGCTCACCTGGGTGCGCCGGGGCGACGGGCTGGTCGGCTGGGGCGAGGCCGCGCGGACCGAGGTCGGCGGCCCGGACCGGTTCGCCGACGCCGAGCGCTGGTGGCAGGGCCTGGTCCGGCACGCCGTCGTCCGGGACGAGGTCGGGCTGCCCGGCACCGGCCCGGTCGCGTTCGGCTCGTTCGCGTTCGACGACCTGTCCGCCGCGGGCGGCGCCCTGGTGGTGCCGCGGGTGGTGGTCGGCCGCCGCGACGGGCAGGCGTGGCTCACGGTCGTCGAGACCGCCGGCACGCTCGGCGCGGCCCCGGACTGGTCGCTGGTCGCCCGGCACGTCGCCGGCCTGACGCCGGTCCGCGGCCCCGGTGCCGTGACCTACGCGTCCGGTGCCGTCGAGGCCGAGGACTGGCCCGACGTCGTGGCCCGCGGCGTCGCCGCCATCCGCGCCGGCGAGCTCGACAAGGTCGTGCTCGCCCGGGACGAGGTCGCCACGACCGCCGAGCCGCTGGACGTGCGGCACGCCCTCGGCCGGCTCGCCGACCGCTACCCGACCTGCTGGACGTTCTCCGTCGACGGCCTCATCGGCGCGACCCCGGAGCTGCTGGTCCGCTCGGACAAGGGCCTCGTGACGTCCCGCGTGCTGGCCGGCACCATCCGCCGCACCGGCGACGACGACGCCGACCTGGCCCGCGCCGCGATCCTGGCGCACTCCTCGAAGGACCTGGAGGAGCACGAGTACGCGGTGTCCTCGGTCGCGCGGGCGCTCGCGCCGTTCTGCTCCTCGACCAACGTGCCCGACGCCCCGTTCGTGCTGCACCTGCCGAACGTGCTGCACCTGGCCTCGGACGTGACCGCGGTGCTGCGCGGGACCGGCGCGGACGCCGACGGCGGGCCGCACCCGACCTCGCTGGCCCTCGCGGCCGCGCTGCACCCGACCGCCGCGGTCTGCGGCACGCCCACCGAGGCCGCCCGCGACCTCATCCGGGCGATCGAGGGCATGGACCGGGCCCGGTACGCCGGCCCGGTCGGCTGGGTGGGCGCCGACGGCGACGGCGAGTGGGGCATCGGCCTGCGGTCCGCGGAGCTCGACCCCGCCGACCCGCACCGCCTCCGGCTGTTCGCGGGCTGCGGCATCGTCGCGGCCTCCGACCCGGCGGCGGAGCTGGCGGAGTCCCGGGCGAAGCTGGTCCCGATGCGCACGGCCCTCGCCTCGGACTGACCACGGGGCACGCTCCGCGCCGGTCCGGCCCCGGACAGGGGACGGCCCCCGCGGGCGCCAGGGGGTGCGCGTCGCGGGGGCCGTCGGTCGGGGCGGCGAGGTGCGGGCTCACCGCCCCGGAGGCCGCCGGGCGGAGCAGGGGTGATCCTGCCCGGGGGCCGTCGTGGAGGGCCGGGTCAGTTCTGACCGCCGCCCTGCTGCTGCTGGAACCACTGCCAGAGCTCGTCCGGCGTCATGTTCCGCGGGTCGGTGCTGCCGGAGCCGCCCGAGCCCGAGCCCGGGTCGCTCGACGCCGTCTCCTCGCGGACCGCCAGGGTGACGTCGACGTCCAGGGACTTGCCGTCGCGGACCAGCGTCAGGGTGACCTTGTCGCCCGACGCGTGCGCCCGCACGTAGCCGGTCAGCGACTCGGCACCGGCCACGGCCTTGCCGTCGATCGCCACGATCACGTCGCCCTCCTTGATGCCGGCGGTCGCGGCGGGCGAGCCCGACGTGACGCTCTGCACCTGGGCGCCGGAGCGGGTGACGCCGTCGGCGGTGGCCGTGTTGTCGGTCAGCCCGACGCCGAGGAACGCGTGCTCCGCGGTGCCGTCCTCGATCAGCTGGCCGGCGATCATGTCGGCCAGGTTGACCGGGATCGCGAAGCCGAGGCCGATCGAGCCCGACTCGCTGGAGGTCGTGGCGATCGACGAGGTGATGCCGATGACCCGGCCCTGCGCGTCGAACAGCGGACCGCCCGAGTTGCCGGGGTTCACGGCCGCGTCGATCTGGATCGCGTTCGTCACCACGGCCTCGTTGCTGCCGTCCTCGGTGGTGGACACCGGGCGGTCGAGCGCGGAGACGATGCCGGTGGTCACGGTGTTCGCGAGCCCCAGCGGGTTGCCGACGGCCATGACCGGGTCGCCGACGGTGACCTCGGACGAGTCGCCGAGGGCGGCGGGCTTCAGGTCGTCCGGGGCGTCCTCGAGCTTGACGACGGCGAGGTCGGTGGTCGAGTCGGTGCCGACGACGTCGGCCGTGAAGATCCGGCCGTCGGTCAGCGTGACCTGCACCTTGCCGTCCTGGGCCCCCGACACCACGTGGTTGTTGGTGACGACGTGGCCCGCGTCGTCGACGATCACGCCGGAGCCCTGCGCCTCGCCGGAGCCGGTGCTGACGGTGATGGCGACGACCGAGTCCTTGACGGCGGACGCGACGGCCTGCCAGTCCGGGTTCTCCTGGGAGGAGCCGGACACCGGGACGCTGTCGTTGCTGCTCTGGCCGATCGAGGCGATGCTCGCCGAGCGCGCCGAGCCGTCGGCGTCGAACGCGCCGGTCAGCGCGGCCGTGCCGAGGCTGCCGAGCAGGCCGGCCGCGACGGCGACGCTCGCCACGGGGAGCCAGATCCGGTCGCGCGCGGTCCGGGTGCGGACCGGTGCCCCGCCGGGCCCACCGGGGGCGCCGTACGCGGCGGGGTACTCCGGGCCGCCGGTCGGGCCGTGCGGGCCCTGCGGGCCC
>NZ_SZYE01000119.1 GCF_005239125.1 Cellulomonas hominis
GGAGCCCGGTGCCGCCGTCGCCGGGCAGGGCCGCGGCGAACGGCTGGAGCCACCCGTCGGCCGCCCCGGCGGCCGCGCCCGCGGCCCAGGGCCCGAGGGTGCCGCCGGCGTCACCGGCGAGCGCGAGCAGGGCGAACATGGCGGCGCCGCCCATCGGGAACCGCGCGGCGGTGAGGGAGAAGGTGCCGGGCCAGAGCAGGGCGACGCACAGGCCGCACAGCGCGCAGGCGAGCAGGCTGACGGCGGGGACGGCGACGGTCGCGGCGACGACGTAGCAGAGGCCGGCGCCGGCGGACGACACCACGAGCAGCAGCCGCAGGGACACGCGCTGCCCCCAGATCCCGTAGGCGAACCGCCCCGCGCCCATGAGCAGCGCGAACAGGCCGGGGCCGAGCAGGTCCCCGACCTGCTTGCTCACGCCGGTGCCCTGCTCGGCGAAGAACGACGACCACTGGGCCATGGTCAGCTCGGCGGCCCCGCCGGTCATCATGAGCACGAGCGCGGCGAGGAACAGCGGCGTGCCGAGCAGGGAGCGCAGCGGCGTCCGGTCCTCCTCCGCGACGGTGTCGGGCAGGGGGACGCGGAGGAACACGACCATGTTGACCAGCGGGACGACCGCCCACAGGACGGGCAGCACGGGCCACAGGCCCTCGCCGAGGACGGCCAGCAGGGCGGTGGTGCCGACGACGACGGCGAGCTGCCCCCAGCAGTAGAACGAGTGCAGCAGGGCCATGCCGGCGGCCTTGGACTCGGCCGGGGTGGGCAGGTGCTCGACGACGGGGCTGACCAGGACCTCGAGCAGCCCGCCGCCGACGGCGTAGACGACGACGGCGGCGCACAGCCCGACGAACGGGTCCGGGGCGACGAACGGCAGGACGGCGAGCAGGACGAGGCCGAGGGCGGCGAGGACGTGCGCGAGCACGAGCGGCACGCGGTAGCCGACCCGGTCGACGACGCGCATGACGGCGAGGTCGGTGAGGAGCTGCACGCCGAAGTTCAGGGCGGCGAGCGTGCCGAGCTGGGCGACGGGGATGTCGAGACGCGTGTGGAACACGATGAACAGCAGCGGCGCCAGGTTGTTGACGACGGCCTGGACGACGTAGGCGGCGTAGCTCGCGCGCTTCGTCGCGGCGTAGGCGGGGGGCACGGGTGCGGGTCCTCCGGGTGCGGTGCGGTCGGCGACCGGTGCGGCGCCGCCCCCGCAGCCTAGGGGCGACGCCGGCCGACCGGCCGCGCCGCCGCGACGCGACGCGTCGACCCGACGACGTCGTCCGGTCGCGCCCGTGCCGAAGTCCTCACAAGTGCCCTGGTGCGTGCCGATCGGACGAACGGTCGGCATGCGCTTCCCCTGCGTGCCCGCCGACGCCGCTCACCCCGGAAGGACCCCCTGTGCTGCGACCGACCCGGATCCTGCTGCGCGACGGTGCGAGCCGCGCCCTGCTGCGCGCGGTCGACCTGCGCGGCCACACGGTCCGCATCGAGGGCACCGGGGGGAGCCTGCGCGTCGAGGACACGACGACGGAGACGGTGCTGGTCGACGCGCCGATGGCCAGGCTCGAGCTGATCGACGCCGAGTCGATCCACTACGAGGGTGCGGGCCGGGTGCTCGACCAGCGGGAGCTGCGGCACCTGCGGATCACGCTGGAGTTCGCGGAGCCTGCGACGCGGTCGCTGCCGCGCGCGCCGCGCTGACCCGGCGGACGACCGACGGCCCCGCGCCGGGGACGACGAAGGCCCGGTCCCTCAGGGGCCGGGCCTGCGTGCTGGTGCCCTCGATAGGATTCGAACCTACGACCTTCTGCTCCGGAGGCAGACGCTCTATCCACTGAGCTACGAGGGCGGGGTACCGCGTCGCGCCACCCGCGATCGAGCGGCGCGGTGCACGAGACTACCAGGCTCTCAGTCCTCCCCGAGCAGCCCGGAGAGGTACACGCTGGTCTCCGCCACCGCCCGCGCGTCGTCGCCGGCCGCGATGGCCTCGACGAGCCCGTCGTGGTTGTCGCCGTCCTGCAGGATCTGCGCGAAGTTGAACCGGATGTTGTCGGTGATCGCGTCGATCAGGTTCTCGTAGAGCGACAGCAGCACGGGGTTGCGCGCGGCGCGGGCGATCGCCCGGTGCAGCGCGAGGTCGGCGGCCACCATCCGGTCGAGCGCGCCCGACCGGTAGGCCTCGGCGCGCTGGTCCCGCAGGCGGGTGATGGTCGCGACGTCGGCGGTGGTGCGGCGGCGGGCGGCGAGCCGGGCGGCCTCGACCTCGAGGCTCCGCCGGACCTCGACGACGTCCCGCTGCCGCGCGTCGGCGATCTGGCGGCCCATGCTGACGGCGAGCTCGGAGGTGGACAGCACGTAGGTGCCCGAGCCCTGGCGGCGCTCGACGAGGCCGGCGTGCACCAGGGACTGCACGGCCTCGCGCACGGTGTTGCGGCCGACGCCGAGCAGCTCGACCAGGGCGGGCTCCGGCGGGATGCGGGTGCCGACCGGCCAGTCGCCCGAGGTGATGCGCGCTCGGAGCTGCGCCACCGTCGCGTCGATGAGTCCGGTGCGTCGCGTCATGCGGGGTAGTCTCCCTGGTCAGTTGTGCCGCGATTCAACACGACCGGGGCACCCGTCCGCCAGCGCCCGCCGACGCGCGCAGTCTCCCGTGCAGAACCGAGGCCGCATGTCGCCCACCGCTCCGTCCGCCGGAACCGTCGCGCCCTGGCGCGGCCGCCGGGTCGTGCTGCTCGGGGTGGTGCTGGTCGCGCTCAACCTGCGGATCGCGGTGGCCTCGGTGTCGCCGATCCTCGACCTGGTGCGCGCGGACGTGTCGCTGTCGCCGACCGAGGCGGGCCTGCTCGGCACGATCCCGGTGGCGTCGTTCGCGGCGTTCGGCTCGCTGACGCCGGTGCTCGCCCGCCGGGTCGGGCTGGAGCCGCTGCTGGTCGCGGCGATGCTGCTGTCGGTCACCGGCGAGGTCGTGCGGTCGTCGTCGACGTCGGCGGCGGGCTTCCTCGGGTGGTCGGTGATCGCGCTGGCGGGCATGGGCATGGGCAACGTGCTGCTGCCGCCCGTGGTGAAGCGGTACTTCCCGGACCGGATCGGCGTCGTGACGTCGATCTACTCCGTGACGATGTCGTTCAGCACGGCGCTGCCCGCGCTGCTGGCGCTGCCGGTGGCCGAGCGGCTCGGCTGGCGGACGGCGCTGTCGGTGTGGGCGGTGGTCGGCGTGCTGGCCGCGGTGCCGTGGGTCGTGGTGGTCGTCCGGTCGGCCGCCGCCCGGCAGCACCTGTCCGGGCTGCTGCGCCGGGCGCCCGCGACGACGCCCGCGCTGACCTCCCGGCACCGGTCGGGCGGCCGGGTGTGGCGCAGCCCGCTGGCGTGGGGCATGGCGATCACGTTCGCGATGAACTCGCTCGACTCGTACGTGATGTTCGCGTGGCTGCCGCAGATCCTCGTCGACGGCGGGACGTCGGCGCACGCCGCCGGCGTGTGGCTGTTCGTGTTCGCGATCCTCGGGCTGCCGGCGGCGCTGGTCGCGCCGATCGCCGCGGCCCGGATGCGCAACCCGATCGGGCTGGTCGTGGGGTTCGTGGCCTGCTGGGCGGTGTCCTACGTCGGGCTGCTGGTGTCCCCGGGCGGGCCGGTGTGGCTGTGGGTGCTGCTGGGCGGGATCGGGCCGGGGGCGTTCCCGGTGCTGCTCGCGCTCATCAACCTGCGCACCCGCACCTCGGCGGGGGCCGCGTCGCTGTCCGGGTTCACGCAGGGCGTCGGGTACGCGATCGCGGGGACCGGCCCGCTGCTGGTCGGCGCGCTGTACGACGCGACGGGGACCTGGACCGCCGCGCTGCTGTTCCTGCTCGGGACGCTCGTGGTGCTGCTCGGCGCGGCGACCGTGGCCTGCCGGCCGGTGATGCTGGAGGACACCTGGGGCCCGCGGGCGACGACGCCCTGAACCGCGGTGCGGGGCAGCCCCGGCGCGTCGCTACGCTTGTCCGGTGACCCCCGCTGAGCTCTCCGAGTCCCTGCGCGCCGCCCTCGCGGGCGCCGTCGCCGACGGGACCTTCGCCCTGGACGCCGCCGACCTGCCCGCCACCGTGCACGTGGAGCGACCCCGCCAGCGGGAGCACGGCGACTGGGCGACCAACGTGGCGCTGCAGCTCGCGAAGAAGGCGGGCACGAACCCCCGCGCCTTCGCCGAGGAGCTCGCGCGCCGGCTCGCGGACGCGCCGGGTGTGGCGAAGGTCGACGTCGCCGGTCCCGGCTTCCTCAACATCACCCTCGACGCCGCCGCGGCGGGCGAGCTCGCGCGCTCGGTCGTCGACGCCGGCCCCGCCTACGGGCGCAACGAGACGCTGGCCGGCGAGTCGATCAACCTCGAGTTCGTCTCCGCGAACCCGACGGGCCCGATCCACATCGGCGGCGTGCGCTGGGCCGCGGTCGGCGACAGCCTCGCCCGCGTGCTCGAGGCGTCCGGCGCCCGGGTCGGCCGGGAGTACTACTTCAACGACCACGGCGCGCAGATCGACCGGTTCGCCCGCTCGCTGCTGGCCCGCGCGAAGGGCGAGGAGGCGCCGGAGGACGGCTACGGCGGCCAGTACATCGCCGACATCGCCGACGCCGTGATCGCCCAGGCGCTCGCCGCCGGCGAGCCCGACCCGCGCACGCTGCCCGACGCCGAGGCGCAGGAGGCGTTCCGCGCGCGGGGCGTCGACCTCATGTTCGGCGAGATCAAGCAGTCGCTGCACGAGTTCGGCGTCGACTTCGACGTGTACTTCCACGAGGACACGCTGCACGAGACGGGGGCGGTCGAGCGCGCGGTCGCCCGGCTGCGGGAGAACGGCCACATCTTCGAGGCCGACGGCGCCACCTGGCTGCGCACCACGGACTTCGGCGACGACAAGGACCGGGTCATCATCAAGTCCGACGGGGACGCCGCGTACATCGCGGGCGACCTGGCGTACTACCTGGACAAGCGCGAGCGCGGGTTCGACCGCGTCATCATCATGCTCGGGGCGGACCACCACGGGTACATCGGCCGCATGATGGCGATGTGCGCCGCGTTCGGCGACACCCCGGGGGTCAACCTCGAGATCCTCATCGGGCAGATGGTCAACCTGGTCAAGGACGGCCAGCCGGTGCGGATGAGCAAGCGCGCCGGCACGGTCGTCACCCTCGAGGACCTGGTCGAGGCCGTCGGCGTGGACGCGGCGCGGTACTCGCTGGCGCGGTCGTCGGCCGACTCCTCGATCGACCTGGACCTCGACCTGCTGACCCGGGCCACCAACGAGAACCCGGTCTACTACGTGCAGTACGCGCACGCCCGCACGTGCTCGGTGGCCCGCAACGCCGCCGACGCCGGGGTGCGCCGCGAGGACGGCTTCGACGCGTCGCTGCTCGACCACGCGACCGAGTCGGTGCTGCTGGGCAAGATCGCCGAGCTGCCGCGCATCGTCGCGCAGGCCGCGGAGCTGCGCGAGCCGCACCGCGTCGCCCGGTACCTGGAGGAGCTCGCCGGGGCGTACCACAAGTGGTACGACCAGCGCCGGGTGCTGCCGTTCGGCGACGAGCAGGTGTCCGACGTGCACCGCACCCGCCTGTGGCTGAACGACGCCACCCGCCAGGTGCTCGCGAACGGCCTGGCGCTGCTGGGCGTGAGCGCGCCGGAGCGCATGTGACCGGCGGCCCGTCCGGCGCGGCGGCCCCGCTCGGGCTGCCCTGGCCCGCGCACGCGGGCCGTGGCGCCGACGGGGCCGTGCGCGTCGCGGGCGTGGACCTGCGCGACCTCGCCGCCGAGCAGGGCACCCCTGCGTACGTGCTGGACGAGGCCGACTTCCGGGCCCGGGCGCGGGCCCTGCGCACGGCGTTCGAGGGCGCGTTCGCCGAGGTCGGTGCCGGCGTCGACGTGTACTACGCGGGCAAGGCGTTCCTCTCCGTCGCGGTCGCCCGCTGGGCGCACGAGGAGGGGCTGCGGGTCGACACCTCGACCGGCGGCGAGCTCGCGGTCGCGCTGCGGGCGGGGGTGCCGGGTGCGGACCTCGGTCTGCACGGCAACAACAAGTCCGACGCCGAGATCGCCCGGGCGCTCGACGCGGGCGTCGGGCGGATCATCGTCGACTCGCTCGGCGAGGTCGAGCGGGTCGCCGCCGCCGTGCGCGCCCGCGGGGCGGGTGCGGCACCCGCGCCGGTGATGGTGCGCGTGACGACCGGGGTGCACGCGGGCGGGCACGAGTACATCTCGACCGCGCACGAGGACCAGAAGTTCGGCCTGTCGGTCGCGACGCCCGCCGACGGCGGGGACAGCCCGGCGCTCACCGCGCTCCGGCTGGTGCTGCGGCACCCCGAGCTGCGGCTGCTCGGCATCCACTCCCACATCGGCTCGCAGATCCTCGACCCCGCGGGGTTCGCGGTGGCGGCGCAGTCGGTGCTCGGGCTGCGGGCCGACCTGGCCGCGCGCACCGGCTACCTGGTGCCCGAGGTGGACCTGGGGGGCGGGTTCGGCATCGCCTACCTGCCCGGCGAGGTCCCGCTGGACGTCGACCGGATCGCGAAGGAGATCGCCGCCGCGGTGGACGCCACGTGCGCGTCGCTGGGCACCCCGCTGCCGCGGCTGTCCTTCGAGCCGGGCCGGGCGATCGTCGGGCCGACGACCCTGACGCTGTACACCGTGGGCACCGTGAAGCCGGTGTCCCTCGACGAGGGCCGGTCGCGGCTGTACGTCTCGGTCGACGGCGGGATGAGCGACAACATCCGGCCCGCCCTGTACGGCGCGCACTACCACGCGGCGGTCGTGTCCCGGGAGGGCGCGGCCGAGACGGTGCTCGCGCGGGTGGTCGGCAAGCACTGCGAGAGCGGCGACATCGTCGTGCACGAGGTGCAGCTCCCGGCCGACGTGGCGGCGGGGGACCTCCTGGCCGTGGCCGCGACCGGGGCGTACGGGCGGTCGATGGCGTCCAACTACAACCACGTGCCGCGGCCCCCCGTGGTGGCCGTGCGCGACGGGGCGACGCGGGTGCTGGTGCGTCGCGAGACCGAGGACGACCTGCTGGCCCTCGACCTCGGCTGAGCGACGCCGGCGGGCGGCGTTGCGTAGGTGACCGGGCCGGGACTGGGTGGTCCGCCCCGCCGATAGCTTCTGCTATCGGAGGTGATCGGGATGGTCGACAGGGACCAGGACGGGACGACCGCGCTGGAGGCGGCGTTCGCGGCGTACCTCGGCGAGGCGGCGACGCGCGCCGACCGGCTGCGGGCGGAGGCGTCGCGCGCGCTGGTGCTCGCGGCGCGGCAGGCGGCGGACCTCGGGTGGAGCCAGCGGCGGATCGCGGCGGCGCTCGGACGGAGCCAGCCGGAGGTGGCGCGCCTGCTGCGGCGGGGGGCCGCCGTGCGGCCGCCAGCGGACCTGGTGCGGGCCACCGCCGACGTGGCGGTGGACGGTGCGCCGGGGGACGGGCACGGCGGGGCGCCACCGGGCCCGCGGTCCGAGACCATGCTGGACCGGGTGCTCGGCCGGCAGCGGGACGCGATCGTCGCGACGGCGGACAAGCACGGGATGTCGAACGTGCGCGTGTTCGGGTCGGTCGCACGTGGCGAGGACGGCCCGGAGTCGGACGTGGACCTGCTGGTCGACCTGGCTCCGGAGGTGAGCCTGTTCGACCTCGCTCGTCTCGAGGTCGAGCTCACCGACCTGCTGGGGCGGCCCGTCGACGTGGTCCCGGCGCGGATGCTGAAGCCGCGGGTCGCGCGCACGGTGGAGGCGATCGCGCTATGAGGCGGACGACGGCCGACCTGGCCGACGACGCGCTCGAGCACCTCGCGCTGATCCGGCGCTACGTCGGCGACTACGGCCTCGACGCGGGGGTGGCGCTCGACGCCGTGGCGCTCCACCTCTCCAGCGCGCTCGACTGCATCGGCAAGATGCCCCCTGGGGATCGTGACGCCGCGTGCGACCGCGCGTGGCCGCAGATCCGTTCGCTGCGGAACCGGATCGCGCACGGGTACCTCTGGATCGAGGCCGACGTCGTGCGCGGCGTCGTCCGTGACCACCTCGACGGGCTGGAGCAGCGGCTGTCGGCGCTCGTGGCGCGACCGGAGCCGGACGCCTGACATGCGACTCCGGGTCGCCCGAGATCGAGTCGTCGGACGTCCGGTCCTCGATCGCGTCACCCTGGGCAGGGCGGTCGCCGGACCGCCGCGCCCACGGTGTGGATACGAGGCCGCCCGCCGATGCGGCCCCCCTATCCTGTGGTCCGTCGGGCGCCCCTGCGTCGGACCCCACCCCTGCAGGCCCGGGTCGGACCGGGCGTGATCGGAAGGTGCATGCGGTGACCGCACGCGACGAGTCCGTCAGCCCCACCTCGCCCGCCCCGGGCGCGACCGGCCGCCCCGCGGTGCGCGTCGCCCTGCTCGGCTGCGGCGTCGTCGGCACGGAGGTCGTCCGGCTGCTCACGACGCAGGCGTCCGACCTCGCCGCGAGGGTCGGGGCGCCGCTGGAGCTCGTCGGCGTGGCCGTGCGGGACGTGGACGCGCCCCGGGACGCCGTGGTGGACCGCGCGCTCCTCACCGCCGACGCCGAGGGTCTGGTCGCGAAGGCCGACGTGGTCGTGGAGGTGGTCGGCGGCATCGAGCCCGCGCGCCGGCTGCTGCTCCGCGCGATCGAGCACGGCGCCGCGGTCGTCACGGCGAACAAGGCGCTGCTCGCCGAGGACGGCCCGACCCTCTACCAGGCGGCCGACGCCGCCGGGGTGGACCTGTACTTCGAGGCCGCCGTGGCCGGCGCGATCCCGCTCGTGCGCCCCGTGCGGGAGTCGCTGACCGGCGACCGCGTGCACCGTGTGCTCGGCATCGTGAACGGCACGACCAACTACGTGCTGGACCGGATGGCGACCGAGGGCCTCGACCTCGCCGACGCGGTGGCCGAGGCGCAGGCGCTCGGCTACGCGGAGGCCGACCCGACGGCGGACGTCGAGGGCTTCGACGCCGCCGCGAAGGCGGCGATCCTCGCCTCGCTGGCGTTCCACACCCGGGTGTCGATCGACGACGTCGACCGCCAGGGGATCATGCAGGTGACGGCGGACGACGTGGCGTGGGCCGCGCGCACGGGCCACGTCATCAAGCTGCTCGCGATCGCGGACCGCCGCGCGACCGCCGACGGCGCCGAGGGCGTCCAGGTGCGGGTGCACCCCGCGCTGGTGCCGCTGAGCCACCCGCTCGCGGGCGTGCGCGGCGCCTTCAACGCGGTGTTCGTCGAGGCGGAGGCCGCCGGCGAGCTCATGTTCTACGGCCGCGGCGCGGGCGGCGCCCCGACGGCGAGCGCGGTGCTCGGCGACGTCGTCTCGGCCGCGCGGCACCGGGTGCACGGCGGGCGCGGCCCCGCCGAGTCCTGGTACGCGGCCCTGCCCGTGCTGCCCGCCGAGTCGGCGCGCACCCGCTACCAGGTGCGGCTCGACGTGGACGACCGGCCCGGCGTGCTCGCGCACGTCTCGGCGGTGCTCGCCGAGCACGGGGTGTCGATCGAGGCCGTCCGGCAGTCGCCCGCCGACGCCGCCCCCGCCGACCAGGCGGCCGACGGCGCCGACGCCCCCGGCGTCGCCCGGCTGGTCATCACCACGCACGAGGCGCCGGAGGCCGCGCTCGCGGCCACGGTCGCCGCGATCCGCGACCTCGGCTCCGTCCGCGAGGTCGTCTCCGTCCTGCGAGTCGAGGGAGCCTGATGGCACACCAGTGGCGCGGCGTGATCCGCGAGTACGCCGACCGCCTGCCCGCGCACGTCCAGCAGCGCGTGGTCACCCTCGGCGAGGGCGGCACGCCGCTCGTCGAGGCGCCCGCCCTGTCGAGGCTCACCGGGGCCGAGGTGTTCGTCAAGGTCGAGGGGATGAACCCGACCGGCTCGTTCAAGGACCGCGGCATGACGACGGCGATGTCCGCCGCCGCGGGGCGCGGCGCGAAGGCCGTCGTCTGCGCGTCCACCGGCAACACCTCCGCGTCGGCCGCCGCGTACGCCACCGCCGCGGGCATGGTCTGCGCGGTGCTGGTGCCGGACGGCAAGATCGCGATGGGCAAGCTCAGCCAGGCGGTGGCGCACGGCGCCACGCTGCTCCAGGTCGACGGCAACTTCGACGACTGCCTGGTCGCCGCGCGCAAGCTCGCCGAGGCGTACCCGGTCGAGCTGGTGAACTCCGTGAACCCGGACCGCATCGAGGGCCAGAAGACCGGCGCGTTCGAGATCGTCGACGCGCTGGGCGACGCCCCCGACATCCACGCGCTGCCCGTCGGCAACGCAGGCAACATCACCGCGTACTGGAAGGGCTTCCGCGAGTACGCCGGCCTGGACGCCGGCGCGGACCTCGACCCGGTCGCCACGCACACCCCGGCGATGTGGGGCTTCCAGGCCGCCGGGGCCGCCCCGATCGTGCACGGCTACCCGATCACCGAGCCCGAGACGATCGCCACCGCGATCCGGATCGGCAACCCGGCGTCGTGGACGCAGGCCGAGGCCGCGCGCGACCTGTCGGGCGGGCTGATCGAGGCCGTCACGGACGACGAGATCCTGCACGCGCACCGTGTGCTGTCCGCGGAGGTCGGCGTGTTCGTCGAGCCGGCGTCGGCCGCGGGCGTCGCGGGGATCCTGCGCCTCGCGCAGGAGGGTCGCGTCCCCGCGGGCGCGCGCATCGTCGTGACCGTGACCGGCCACGGCCTCAAGGACCCGCAGTGGGCGCTCCGCACGGCCGACGGCACGGAGGTCGAGACCACCCGGGTCCGCCCGGACGTGGTCGAGATCGCCACCGCGCTCGGCCTCGGCTGAGGCCCGCCGTGCGACTGGGAGCCGACCGGGCGCGGGTGCGCGTCCCGGCGACGAGCGCGAACCTCGGCCCGGGCTTCGACGCGCTGGGCCTCGCGCTGGCGCTGCACGACGAGGTCGAGGTGCGCGCCCTCGGCTCCGCCGACGTGGTCGTGGACGTCGTGGGGGAGGGTGCCGACGAGGTGCCGTCCGGCGACGACCACCTGGTCGTCCGCGCGCTGCGGCACGCGCTCGACCACGTCGGTGCGCCGCAGACCGGCCTGCACCTGACCTGCCGGAACCGGATCCCGCACGGCCGCGGCCTCGGGTCGTCGGCCGGCGCGGTGGTCGCCGGGCTGCTGGCCGCGCGGGCGCTGGTCGCGGAGCCGGAGTCGCTGGACGACGACGTGGTGCTGCGGCTGGCGACCGAGCTGGAGGGGCACCCGGACAACGCGGCGCCCGCGCTGCTCGGCGGCGCGACGGTGGCGTGGTCCGAGGGTGGCGACGCGGTGCGCGCGGCCGGGCTCGCCGTGCACCCGGACGTCGCGCCGGTGGCAGTGGTGCCGTCGAGCCGGCTGTCGACGTCGCACGCCCGCGGGGTGCTGCCCGCGCAGGTGCCGCACGGCGACGCCGCGTTCCAGGCGGGCCGCGCGGCGCTGCTGGTCGAGGCGCTCGGCCGCCGCCCGGACCTCCTGCTGCCGGCCACCGAGGACCGGCTGCACCAGGGCTACCGGCGTCCCGTCATGGCCGAGAGCCTGGCGCTCGTCGACGCGCTCCGCGCGCAGGGCGTGGCGGCCGTCGTGTCGGGCGCCGGTCCGACGGTCCTCGTGCTCGCGCGCGCCGCCGGGGCGCCCGGCGAGGACGGCGGCCGGCCCACCGATGCGGACGCCGCGTTGCAGCAGGTCTTCGGCGGGGTGATGGGCGGCTGGCGCATCGTCCCGCTCGCGATCGACACCGCCGGTGCGGAGGCCCGGAGACTGCCCTGATCGACCCGGCCCGGTGCTATGCTGGGCGCCGTTCCCCGGGTCTCGTCCTGACATCCGCACAGCCTTTTTCCGGTGCAGCGTCGCTCAGGAGACGAGCCCGGGAGCGATCCAGCCCACGCGAGTCGACGCGATCGGCGTGACCCGTGCGGCTTCACCGACGCGCCGGACCCGACTGAGGGCCGGACGCGGACCGTGCGCCCCGACCGTGGGCGACGGTCCCCGACGAGGGGGAAGGGTCCTTCGTGACAGACACCATCGAGCCGGCCGTGAGCAGCGCCTCCGGCGGCTCCGCCCGTGGTGGCGCCGTCTCCGCCATGCGCATGCCCGAGCTGCAGGCCCTGGCGGCCGAGCTCGGCGTCACCGGGACCTCCCGGATGCGCAAGAGCGACCTGGTCGACGCCATCCAGGCCAAGCGCGCCGGCGGCGGCGAGCGCCCCGCGGGCCGCACCCGCCGCGCGGCGACGCGCGACGCGGG